>CAMBVX010000545.1 GCA_945871085.1 Opitutus sp. GAS368
TATTCCACGCTTTGTTTGTCATCGCGAGGAGCGCAGCGACGTGGCGATCCATCTGGAATTTCAGCTGGATTGCCACGCCCGCCGAGCCGGGCTCGCAATGACAAACCCTGTGTGTTCGATTAGCCGCGTGAGGGGCAAGGGCGTGGCGATCCAGCGCGGTGGATTGCTTCGTCGCTGCGTTTCTCGCAATGACAAGCGCGGCTCGCTTTTTCCGTGTGGCGGGCCGCACTCTCGCCCAACGTTTTTTTATGAAGCTCCGCTCATTCCTTCGCCGCGCGTTCGCGGTCGTGTCCCTCGGTTTGGTCGTGTCCGCTTCGGCGGCGCCGGCGAAACGTCCCAATATCCTCTGGCTCATCGGCGAAGATTTTTCGCCGGACCTGGGTTGCTACGGCGTGAAAGAAGTGTCGTCGCCGAATCTCGACCGGCTCGCGGCGCAGGGCATGCGGTTCAACCGGATGTTCACTACCGCGCCGGTGTGCAGTGCATCGCGCTCGGCGTTTATGACCGGCATGTATCAGACGACCATCGGCGCCCACAACCACCGTTCGCATCGGGATGATGGTTACACCGTGCCGGCGGGCGTGCGGCCGATCACCGACTGGCTGCGCGACGCCGGCTACCTCACGGCGAACATCCGCGAATTTCCTGCGGCACTCGGCATCCGCGGATCCGGGAAGACCGACTGGAATTTCACCTATCCTGCGCAACCCTTCGACACCGACAAGTGGAGTGACCTCAAAGGCCAGCAGCCGTTTATGGCCCAGGTGAATTTCTCCGAAACGCACCGCGCGTTCAAGGGGCCCAAGAAGGCCGATCCGGCGAAAGTGGCGCTGCCGCCGATCTATCCCGATCACCCGATGGCCCGCGAGGACTGGGCCGCTTATCTCGATGATGCCAGCGAACTCGACCGCAAGATCGGCCTTGTGCTGAAGCAACTTGAGGCCGAGGGCCTCGCGGACGACACCATCATTATCTTCATGGGCGACCACGGTCAGGCGCACGTGCGCGGCAAACAGTTCGTCTACGATGACGGTCTGCGCGTGCCGTTCATCGTGCGTTGGGCGAAGAACTTTTCCGAGCCCAAGGGCTTTAAGTCCGGCACGGTCAGCGACCGGATCATGGTGTCGATCGACATTGCGCCGACGCTACTCGACGTGGCCGGCGCGGCGAAGCCCGCGAAGATGCAGGGCCGCATTCTGTTTGGCGACCGCGCGGAGCCGGCGCGCGACGTGGCATTTGGCGCGCGCGACCGATGCGACGAAACCGTTTTCCGCTTTCGCACCGTCCGCGACGCGCGCTACCGCTACATCAAGAATTTTACGCCGGAGCGCCCGTTTCTCCAGGCCAACGCCTACAAAGAGCGCCAGTATCCCGTGTGGAATTTGATCAAGGAACTTGGCGCCCAAGGAAAGCTCACCGATTGGCAGAAGAATTTCTACCTCTCGCCGACCATGGCGCCCGAGGAACTCTACGACATGGACAGGGACCCATGGGCGATGAACAACCTCGTGAATTCCAAGGACCCGGTGCACCAGGCGACGCTCGTGCGGTTGCGCGGCACACTGGAGAAGTGGATTACCGATTCCGATGATCAAGGGCGCGTGCTGGAGCCCGCTGCGCTCGCGGCGGCGGCCGGAGCGACCAAACCGACAACGGGAGCGAACGCGGCCAAGCAGAAGAAAAATAAGAAGGGGAATTGAGCGCAGGTTCGACCGCGAGTGGCGGCGAAGGGCGCCGCTACGTGACGATTCCGTGCGCTGCAGCGCGCTGGCTTGCGGGTGGAGGCCGGACGTGCCCTTTTGGCGGCACGCATGACACCGCGATTTCTCCACGTCTCATTCTTTCTAACGTTGGTTGGCCTGGCGGGTGCGGCCGAGTTCGCTCCGCCGAAACTCGCGGTCGTGATCTCCGTGGACCAGCTGCGCGCGGATTATCTCGTGCGGTTCCGGCCGCATTTCGGCGAGGGTGGCTTCAAGCGTTTGCTAGACGGCGGCGCGGATTTTCGGAACGCCCACTACCGGCACGCCCTCACCAAGACTGCGCCGGGCCACGCGCTGATTCTGAGTGGCGTGCATGCCAATGTGCACGGCGTCATCGACAACGAATGGCTCGACCGCGACCTCTGGGAGCCGATTAATTCCGTCGAGGACCGCGGTTCGCCGCTCGTGGGAATCAACCCAGCCGAGCTTGGCCCGGCGCAGGCCAGGGCGCCGGAGAAAACAGGCCGCTCACCGAAGAATTTTCGCGCGGCCACGTTGGGTGATATCCTGAAACAGCTTCACGGCGAAAAATCGAAGGTGTTCGCCGCCTCGAACAAGGATCGTTCCGCGATCCTCCTCGGCGGGCAAAAGGCGGACGCGGCGTATTGGGATGAGAACGGGAAATTTGTGACGTCGCGTCACTATCGCACCGAGCTGCCGGCGTGGGTCGCGGCGTTCAATGCTGAGAAGCGCGCCGAGGCGGTCTTTGGGAAAACGTGGGACCGGCTCCTGCCCGCCGACGTGTATGAAAAAGTTCAGGGCCCGGACGATGCCACGGGCGAGTTGGTCAATCACGGGCTCACGCGCGTCTTTCCCAAAACAGTCGATGGCGGCAAGCCGACGTTCACGTCGGCGTTTTATTCGGCCTACGATCTCTCGCCGTTTACCACCGAAGTGCTGGGCGAGTTTGTGCTGCGGGCGATCACCGAGGAGAAACTCGGCCGCCATGCGGCGACCGATTTGTTGTGCGTGAGTTTCTCGCAGATCGACGCCGTCGGCCACGGCTACGGGCCGGACAGCCAGGAAGTGATGGATGCGATGCTGCGGCTCGATCGCGTGCTGGCCGCGATCATGGCTAAGATCGACCGTGAGGTCGGTCTGGCGCAGTGCGTGTTTGTGCTCACGGCGGACCACGGCGTGGCGCGGATGCCGGAGCGCATGGGCTCGGCGCCTGCCGGCCGCGTGAAACTCGCTGATCTCGATCCCGTGGTGAAAAAAGCGCTGGACGCGAAATTCGGCGCGTTGCCCAGCGGCGAGACGTGGATGACGCGCGATAGCAGCGCCTATCACCTGGTGCCGTCGGCGCTGAAAGCGAAAGGGGTGAGTGCGAGCGAGGCCGCGGTGGTCGTGAAGACGGCGCTGCTCGGCGTGCCGACGATCGGCCATGCGTTTACGCGCGACGAATTACTCGCGGAGCCGGTGGGGGATGCGGTGCTCGCGATGGCGCGCCGCAGTTATAACGCGAGCCGCGGGCGCGACGTCATGTTTTTCACGAAGGAGAATTTCCTGCCCGTCGGTGCCACTGGCTCAACGCACGCGACGCCCTACGACTACGACACCCACGTGCCGATCGTGTTTTTTGGGAAAGGCGTGCCCAAAGGCGTGCATCAGGAAGCTGTGGGCGTGGAAGACATCGCGCCGACTTTTGCCGCGCTCCTCGGTATCGCGCCACCGCCGCTGGCGAAGGGCAAGAAGCTGCTGTGAGGCGCGGCGGAGGCTGGAGCGGTATTACCGCTTTAACTTTTCCAGAACCTCGATCGCCGCGACGTTCTTGAATTCTAGCGCGAGGTCGAGGGCGGTGACGCCGGGTTTGGAGCGGATGGCGGGATCGGTGCCGCGGTCGAGGAGGAGTTGCACCATCGCGGCGCTGGCGCCGGCGGCGGCTTCGTGCAGCGCCGTGCCGCCGAGCTCACTGAGGAAATTGGGTATGGCTCCGCCATCGAGGAGGAGGCGCGCGATTTCGATTTTGTCTTTGGCGGCGGCGTGATGGAGCGGAGTCCAGCCCATACGATCGCGGCCGGTGGTATCGGCGCGGCGGGCGAGAAGGGTTTTGACGAGAGCGGCGTCGCTGCGTTCGACGGCGAGGTGGAG
>CAMBVX010000546.1 GCA_945871085.1 Opitutus sp. GAS368
AGCGTGCTCACACTCGCGCGCGCGATCTGCAGTGGCACCAACGTTCCGATCAGGCGCGGATTCGCGTCGAAGATGCACACGCGATTGCCCCGCGTGCGGCCCGTGAAACGCGCGCCGGTCTTGTCGGGGCCCTCGACGAGGACCTCCTCGACCGTGCCGACGAGCGCGGCGCTGCGGCGGAGGGAGTTGGCCTTGAGGATTTCGAGGAGGGCCGAGTTGCGCGCTTCCTTCACCGCGTCGGGGATTTGGTCGCCGAGTTCGGCGGCCGGCGTACCGGTGCGGATCGAGTATTTGAAGACATAGGCCATGTCGTAATTGCCGGCCTCGAAGAGCTCGCGCGTCTGCTGAAAATCTTCGTCAGTCTCCCCGGGAAAACCCACGATCACATCGGTCGAGAAATACATGTCGCTCCGCACCGCACGCAGGGCGTCGACGATCTCTTTGTAACGCTCGCGCGTGTAGGGGCGGTTCATCGCGCGGAGGATACGGTTGCTGCCGCTCTGCATGGGCAGGTGCACGTAGCCGCAGAGTTTCGGGAGCCGGCCGTAGGCGGCCACGAGATCGTCCTTGAAGCCGCGCGGATGCGGCGACGTGAAGCGGATGCGTTCGATGCCGTCGATAGCGGAGACTTTTTCCAGCAACTGCACGAACGGCGAAATCCCATCCGTATGCGTATAGTCGCGACGACCGTAGCTCGTCACAATCTGACCGAGCAACGTGACTTCCCGCACGCCACGCGCCGCGAGGGCCCGGCACTCGGCCACGATGTCGTCCATGGGCCGTGAGCGTTCGTCGCCGCGCGTCTTCGGGACGATGCAGAAGGCGCAGTCCATGTTGCAGCCCTGCTGAATTGAAACGAAGGCCGTGATCTGGCGCTCCACCGCACCGCTGGCATCCGGTTCGGGCGCGAGGTGGTCCTTGATCGTGTTTTGCGAACCCGCTTCCTCGCCGATGTCGACGATCGTCTCGCCGATGGGCGTGCCGGCCTCGCGTGCGGCGCGCAAGTTGTCGAGGTAGTCCGGCACTTGATGAAATTTCTGCGTGCCGACAATCAGGTCCACGTCGGGCAACTGGTCGAGCAGCGAGGCCCCGCGGTTTTGCGCCATACAACCGAGGATCCCGAGGATGAAGTCCGGGTTTTTCTTTTTACGGGCCGAGAGGTTCTCCGCCTTACCGATGGCCTTTTGTTCGGCGGCATCGCGCACGGAGCAGGTGTTGAGCAACAGGACGTCGCAGTCGTTTTCATCTGCCACGATGCGGTAACCGCGGGCGCGCAGCATGGCCGAGACCGCGTCGCTGTCGCGCTCGTTCATCTGACACCCGTAGGTTTTAATATGGACCCGGTTCACTTTAGGAAGGGTTGTGGATAGAGGAGACCGAAGGAGGGTCAACGCGGGAAACCAGCACTCAATTACACTTTAGGTTCGGCCAGCCCCGCCACGCGCTTGGGCCCGCCCGTCCGTTTACGCGCCCGTCCTTTTCCCCTGACCCTTTTTCGGCTCCGCCTCTTCGCCGTTCTCTTCGTTTTCTCGGTGTTGGGCCTGCTGCCCCTTCGTTTTCGACCCAACCAACCGGTCTCCGTCACGTCGGAGGCCGCGCCTTCCCTCGGTTCGATCAATCGCGCCGCCTCCCCCAACGACTCGGCCGTGTGCGTCACCCCGGGTGAGACTCCGACCCCCTCCTTCGCCGCCCTCGTCGCGGCGAACGCCGCCCGTGACTCGGCCCTCGCTGCCACCTCCGCCATTCCACCGACGGCCTCACGTGGCAGCAGCGCGAGTCCGGCGTTTCGGAAAATATCGGCGCAATTACGAAAACACCTATCGGCTATGTCGCCGCCGGCGGCGTGCAGGTCACACGGCTCGTTTCGCTCGACGGCATCGGTTGGTCGCTCTCCGCCGTGCCGCTCGATCGTACGGTCCGCGGCCTCGCCGCCAGCGCCTCCTCCATTATCGCTGTGGGCGACGGCGGCGCGACCTTGGGCTTCGATTTGTCGGACGCGGGTGCGCCGCCCATTATCGTGGCCCAGCCGCTCTCGCGACCCGGTGTGATGGGCGACACCGTGCGCTTTAGCGTCAGCGCGGTCAGCGCGCAAAACGCCACCGGCGCCGTTTACCAGTGGCTCACGGACGGCGTCCCGATTTCCGGCGCCAACAGCCCCCTCTACACCATTGCCTCTGCCGCCCCCATGTACGCTGGCGCTTACAGCGTCGCGATCACGTCATCCACGGGTGTCGTCACCAGCGCGCCCGCGCGCCTCACCTTCGCTGTCCCGACCAATCCCGGCCGGTTGATCAACCTGTCCATCCTCCCCTCGCTCACCTCGGCGACCGACACCTTTACCTTCGGCGTCGTGGTTGGCGGCGCCGGCACCCGCGGCGGCAAGGGTTTGCTCGTCCGCGCGGCCGGCCCGTCGCTCGGCGCGCTCGGCGTCGGCGGCGCCGCGCTCGCCGCCGCCTTCGCGCAAGTCGGTGCCTTTGGCCTCGCTGCCGATTCGCGCGACGCCGCGCTTCTCGCCACCCTCGCGCCCGGCAACTCCACCGTGCAAGTCTCCGGCGTCGCCGGCACCACGGGCGTCGCCCTCGTTGAAGTTTACGAAGTGCCGTAGTGATTTTCGGGGGAAACCGTGCAGCTTGTTTGCACGGTGTTTTCCCACTTCGTCATCTTCGGTTTTTTATTTATCGCCGCCGTTTTCGGCCGCGCCGCCACGCCCACCCCCGACGCCATCATCATCGTCGCGGGCGATCTGCACTCGGCCTACGATCGCACCGCGCAATTCCTCGCGCACGTCGACCGCCTCCGCACCGAAAATCCCGGCGTACCCGTCGCCGTGCTGATCAACGGCGACACGTTCGAACTCGGCAACGCCGTCGCCAAACGCAGCGCCGGCGCCGTGGAGTTTGCGCTGTTCACCGCTCTCGCTGCGCGCGTCCCCACCGTCGTGAACCTCGGCAACCACGAACCCGAATTCCTCGCCGTCGCCGAGACCGTCGGGAAAATCCAAGCTACCGGCGTCATCGTCCTCGCCGGCAATGTCCTCAACCCGTCCACCCGCCAGCCCTACGCTCCTGCGGCTACACGTCTGAAACTCGGGGCGCGCGAAGCCGTCGTCGTCGGCCTTACGACGGATCGCCTCGCGACCTTCCGCGTCGCCGTCCGCCCCGAACTCGATCTCGCCGATCCCGTCGTGTGGGGGAAACAACATCTCCCCGCGCTGTTGCAAGGCGCGCCGCTGCCCATCGTGCTCGCGCACACCGGCCTCAAAGCCGACCGTGCACTGTTGCCGCTCCTGCCCGACGGCACGCTCTTCGCCGGCGCGCATGACCATCTGCGCTTCGTGCACCGCGAGGGCCGCACGGTGTATGTCCACTCGGGCAGCTGGACCGAGTTCATCTCCGTCGCCCGCCTGCGCGTCACTGCGGGTCGCCCGACCTGGAACGTCGAGCAGCAGCGCATCGGACCGGATGATCCGGCCGACGAAAAACTCGCCGCGTTGATCCGCGCGACGCTGGCGCAGCATCTCACGGCAGAGGAAACCGTTGTCGTCGGCCGCACCACGCGGGCCCTTGGTCCCACCGAGGCCGCCCTCTTCGCTGTCGAAGCCGCGCGACGTGCCGCCGGTGCCGATTTCGCACTCGTCGGCGCCACGACGTTTGGTGCCGGCCTGCCGGCCGGCGAAGTCTCGCGGTTCGCGCTCGATGCCTGCGTGCGCTTCGACGGCCCACTCTTCACCGCTGAAGTCGACGGTGCTTGGCTGCAACAACTCCTCGCCCGCTGCAACCAGGGTCCTGCTACGCCGTGGGCTGACCGCGCCGGCGAAAATCTCGTCGCGGCCGCGCCCGC
>CAMBVX010000547.1 GCA_945871085.1 Opitutus sp. GAS368
CAGCACTGCGCCCCCGAATTGAGGGCATTGATCGCCATCTTGCGATCCACCGGCCCGGTGATCTCCGTGCGACGATCAACCAAATCCGGCGGCGGCGGCGGCACCTGCCAATTCCCCGCGCGAATATGCGCCGTCTCCGTCAAAAAATCCGGCATCTTGCCCGCATCGATCTCCGCCTGTCGCTCGACGCGACGCGCCAGGAGTTGCTCACGACGCGGACCGAATTTCACCGCCAGCTCCGCCACAAAGGCACAAGCGTCCGGGGTAAGAATTTCCGCATAACGCGGCGACATGGGGCCGACGATCACAAGACCGCCGATGACTGTGTGGCTCATGGGATGAAAAATTTGTTGTGACGTTGCCGAGGGTCTGTGCGATATGCAACTTCAGCGCCTTTCAAACCAATGACACCGGAAACTTTCATGCGCGAAGCCATCAAACTCGCCGACGATGGCATGCGCAGCGGACGCGGTGGCCCGTTTGGCTGCGTCATCGTGCGCAAGGGCGAGATCATCTCCCGCGGCAATAATCGCGTCACATCCACGAACGACCCGACAGCCCACGCCGAGGTCACCGCCATCCGCGAAGCCTGCACCGCCCTAAAGACGTTTCAACTCGACGACTGCGCGCTCTACACGAGCTGCGAGCCCTGCCCGATGTGCCTCTCGGCGATCTATTGGGCACGGATTCCGCAGGTTTTCTACGGCAACACGCGCGGTGACGCCGCCGCCATCGGCTTCGACGACGATTTTATCTACCAACAGATCCCGCTCGCTCCGGACCAGCGCACCGTCGCGATGAAGCCTTTCCTGCGCGACGAGTCTCTCGTTTCGTTTCAGGAATGGGCGAAAAAGTCCGATAAAATGCGTTACTGACCACGCCTCGGTTCGCTGCCGCGCACCGGACAAAAGCAACAATCAACTCGCCAAACCGCCCCCGCCTTACACCGTTTTCGCCACTCATGCATTACGACAACCTGACGCCCACCTACACCAACCCGACTCCCGTCCGCTCCGACGACGATGATGATGACGAGGACGAACAGGAGAACAAACAGGCGAAGAAGAACGCGGCGCCAGTCGCCCTGCTGATTCAAAAAAAATTCTTGGAGCAACGGAAAATTTTCCTCTGGGGCGCGGTCACCGACGAAAGCGCCAAAGACCTGACGGAAAAATTACTCTACCTTGAAGCCGTCGGTCCCGGGAAAGACATCTTTTTCTACATCAATTCACCCGGTGGCTCCGTGACTGCCGGCATGGCCGTTTACGATACCATGCAGCTCGTGACTTCGCCGATTACCGTAGTCGTCACCGGTATGGCCGCCTCGATGGGCTCGATTCTGCTTTCGGGTGCCAAGAAAGGTCGCCGGCTACTCTACCCACATTCTCGCGTGCTCATCCACCAGCCGCTCATCTCCGGCCGCTTCATCGGTCCCGCCACGGACATTAACATCCAAGCGAAGGAAATGGAAAAACTCCGCGCGGAGCTGAATCAAATCCTCGCCACGGCTTCGGGCCAGCCGCTCGAACGGATCAATCAGGACACCGATCGCGACTTCTATCTGAACGCGCAAGAGGCGATCGCTTACGGCCTCGCCGATCGTATCGTCGACACCGTGTAATCCGGACGAGCGCGTTTGACGAAGCGTCCTGGGCGCAGCTCGGCAGCAGCGCCTTATTTCTTGTCCGGCGAAGGCCCAGCCAACTCGGCGAGCGCCTTCGCCCATTCAATCGCCAGCGGCAGATCGGCCGCCGCGTTGGCCGCCCTCGTCGCCTCGGGCAGCCAAGCTACCCTGAGTTCACGTGGCAGACTGTCGGTCGCGAAAATTCGGCGCCACAATTCCAGTGCACGCACGGGGCGCGCCAGACGTTCCAGTTGCAAGGCGGCCTCGCGCGCCAGCGCCCACTCATCCGGCGGGAGGGCTTTCAGCAGCGCCACAAAACCGAGCGCACTCGCGGCACTTTCGTTGTCGCCCGCCTCACTGAGTAAACGAGTGAGCGCGAGCCCCAACGCGAGACTCGGCCTGTTTCGTTGCGTCGCCCGCGCGAGCGCTAGGGCTTGATCACGGTGCCCCGACAAAACGAGGGCGTTCACGCGGCGCAGCACGGCGTAGCTCGCGTGACGCGGCGGCAGCGTGGCGAACGCCGTGAGTTGCGCGTCCAAGGAAACGGCAAACGGCCGGTAGAGCGGATCGCCAATCAGAATCGCCTGCCAGCTGAACTCGGGGAGCGAAAAATAGGCCGCATCCACGAGCGTGGCGCCGCGGGCCAGCGCACGAATAAAAAGATTCGGACGGTGGGTAAGTTCCAAATACGGTTCAAACACATTGCCCACCGTGGCCGTGACGCCGCGTGCGACCAAGGGCCCGGTCCAGCCTGACGTCGTCGAACGGAGCGTGCTGGCCGAATAGCTGTGGATGTGGAAAGCGATCGCTCCGGGCGGAAAGCGAAATCCGGGCAAAGCGAACGGGCCATTCAGACTGCCGGCATACCATCCGAAATAGAGCACCGGAGCGTCGAACCGCGCAGTTGCGGGCATCGTCGCCGGATCACGATCCACGGTGGGAGCCCAACCGAGACTGTCGAGTTGCGTCGCGAGAGCCTCCAACCAGCGGTCCCCCGCCACGTGGATGCCGCCAATATCTACATAGGCTCGCCCCAGCAAACCCGTGCGCTCTGCCGCGACCGCGCGATCAACCAGCCCGAGCGCGTCCTCGACGCTCGGACCATCGAGGCGGGAAACCTTGACGATGTGCAACCGGTCGAGCGCGTCCGGATTTTCCTTCTGAAACAGCGGGTTCGGCACGAACGCGTTAATCGGATAATTCGGATGCGCGAGCAGGCTGAGTTCAGAATCAACCGCCCCTGCATTGGTGCGAAATTCCGCCCGCTGCGTGAAGGGCGACCCTAGATATAGCGCCGGATCATTCTCAATCTTGAGCGGCACTCCGCGGCACGTCACGAGCGCACCGATCCGATGACCATGGACCGCTAGTTTCCGCCGCCCCACCGGGTCTGTCAGGGCCATCGGAATCGCGTCGACCCACTTGGCACGCATCAACTCGTCGAGCAGCGGCTCCCACAGCGTGACCACAAACTCCCGCCAAGTGATCGACTCCGCGAGCGGGAGCTTCAGTGCGATAATGTTTTCCACCGGCACTCCCCGGACCTCGGCGTAGTGCCGCGCGATGCGCAACGAGTCGGGATCTTCGCTATTGGCGACGAGGACCACCCGCGCAGCCAGATTTTCCTCCGCCGCTGGCGCGCAAAGCGAAAAAAACAGAGCCGCGGCCAGAAAAATGATTTTAGGGAAGACGCTCAACGCGCTGCGACAGTGCGGAATCGTGGCGTTTTTTCGAGCGCGCATTCCAAGCAGGCAGAAGTGTCCGATGGAAACCGACCCGAGGAGACCCTCGGTCCGCCCTCAGTCTGGCCTTTGGCGAAGCTCCGCCGGGATGTCCCTGGAAATTCTGCGCTTCCCTCCCCACGCTTCACTGTATCAGCGCAGTGCCGCCAGTTCAAATTTCCCGCGCATTACAGTGCGTCGGGCAGCGGCATCAGCGTCGGGGGGAAATTGGCGGAGAGGATAGGATTTGAAACCGTATTCCGCCTTGAAGCTAAGTCGCTTTGTTCGCGCGGACTTAGTTGATGGTTAGTGTTTTAGAACGGGCAAAGAGAAACATCCGAATTCTAAAAAGTGAAGCCAAAAACACCGTTTCTGGCAACCTTGTGGCAACCTATCTTGGTATATCGGATACAATGAACGGGCGATCACGCGTTGTCGTTTGGGTTCAGAGGGCCAAATATTTTTTCAGAGAACTTCGTTCCTTATCCC
>CAMBVX010000548.1 GCA_945871085.1 Opitutus sp. GAS368
TGCTCGCTGCCCATCACGATCGCGAGCGGTCCCCGCAGATCGACGTCCGAGTAAATTTTTTCCGCCGCCGGCGTCGTCGCCACCATGCGCACGCCTTTTGCCTTCAGCCACGCCTGCACCCGCGTGCTTTCCTCGACCACCAGCGGCACCGAAAATAGCACGCCCGTCGATGCTCGGACCACGTTCGGGTTGAAAATATCCGTCACCGGATCGCACACGATCACCGCGTCGCAGCCCGCTGCGTCTGCGCTCCGCAAAATCGTCCCGAGATTCCCCGGCTTCTCGATCGCCTCCACCACGAGGAGAAACGGCGCCTTGGTCGGTGCGCGGGCCTCGGTCCCGGTGGGCTGGGCTGTATGCCCGCCTTCTTCCACCATCGCATCCAAATCTCCCAACGCCCGCCGCCACTGCGGTGCTACCGCCAGCAGCCCGTCCGGCCGCTCGCGATAAGCGACTTTCGCAAACGCCTCCTTCGACAACTCGAATACGTGCGCCCCCGCCGCGCGCGCCTGCTCGATCAGCGCCGGCTCATTCTCCCCGAGAAACCATTCCGGCGAAAAATACAGCTCCACCAACTTAACGTTTTTCTCCAACGCCCGCCGGATTTCGCGGTACCCTTCCACCAAGAATACCGCTGCTTCGTCCCGCGGACGCCGGTCGCGCAACTTCACGAGCTGCTTCACGCGCGGATTCTGGAGACTGGAGATTTTTTCAGGAGGAACGCCCACGGAACACACGGAACACACGGAAAAGCCGGCGGCGAGGAAAAGGATTTTGTCTTTTCCCCTGTTTCCGTGTCTTCCGTGTGTTCCGTGGGCAAAAAATCAAAATTCCAAGACATCCCGTTCGCGTATCACCAAGAGATCGAACTGGAAATCACCACCCTCACCAACCTCGGTTCCGGCCTTGGTCGCGTCCAGCTTCCGGACGCTCAACTTTCTACCCTCAACGCTCAATCTACGACCCAGCCGTCGCCAGCCACCGGCGGTGGCTGGGTCGTCATGGTCCCGTTCACCCTCCCCGGCGAACGCGTCCGCGTCCGCGTCTTCCGCAACCAGAAGAATTTCTCCGAAGCCGACCTCGTCGAGGTCCTCACGCCTTCGCCCCACCGCGTCGCTGCGACCTGTCCGCTTTTCGCCCGCTGCGGCGGCTGCCAATATCAACACCTCGCCTACGCCGAGCAGCTCCTCTGGAAACAACGCCAGGTCACCGAACTCCTCCGTCACATGGCCGGCATCGAGTTCGCCGTCTCCCCCGTCGTCCCGTCGCCCCGCGAATTCGGCTACCGCTCCAAAATCACGCCGCACTTCAATCCCCCGCGCGATGTCGCTGTCCCACCTCCCATCGGTTTCCTTCGCCAAGGCACGCGCTTCGACATCGTTGACGTCCCGCGTTGCCCGATCGCGACCGACGCCATCAATGCCAAGCTGCCCGAAGTCCGCGCCCGTGTCCATGTCCGGGCCGCGACCGGCGACTACACTCGCGCCTCGACGCTCCTCCTCCGCGAAGCCAGCGGCCAAGTCACCACCGACTACGAAGCGATCATCACCGAAAGCATCGACACCGGTGGCTCAGCACCGCTCAAGCTCCGTTTCCTCGCCCGCGACTTCTTCCAAAATAATCCGTTCATCCTCCCCGCGTTCACCGGCTACGTCCGTGCCCAAGCCGCCGCCAGCGGCGCCCGGTATCTCGTCGACGCCTATTGCGGCAGCGGCCTCTTCGCCCTCACCGCCGCGCCGTCGTTCACCCGCGTCGCCGGCATCGAGTTGAGCGAATCCTCGATCCGCTTCGCCCGCGAAAACGCCACCGCGAACAGCCTCCCGAACGTCACCTTCCAGGCCGGCGACGCCGCGCAAATCTTCGCCGGCCTCCCCGCGCTCGCGACGCCCGCCGACCCCGGCGCCTTCGCCCCCGCCGACACCGCCGTGATCATCGACCCGCCCCGCAAAGGCTGCGACGAAGCCTTCCTGTCTCAACTCTTCGCCTACGCCCCCCGCGCCGTCGTCTACGTGAGCTGCGACCCCGCCACCCAAATGCGCGACCTCAAATCCTTCCTCGCCGCCGGCTACCAACTCACCGCCGCCCAACCCTTCGACCTCTTCCCCCAAACTCGCCACCTCGAGTGCGTGTTGACCCTGGTGAAAGCGCCGGCCGCTCAATAAATCTCCGAAGCAGTCGAGCCTACGGACCGCGCTGCGATTTTCCCCATGCACCTCCACCTCACCGGTCAAACCATCGCCGTCATAGGCTCTTCTAACGGCATCGGCCGAGCCATCGCCGAGGGTTTCCTGAGCGAAGGTTGCCAGGTCCGCGGCTTCGACCGCGCGCTTCCCGCCACGTCCGCATCCTTCGAAACCACGCTCGGCGACGTCACCTCGTTCGAACAACTCAAGGCCTTCGCCGCCACCTTCGTCTCCATCGATCACGTCGTGTTTACGGTCGGCGTCGGCTCAGGAAAATTTGGCTTTCCGTTTTGGAATCTCGACCCATCCGACTGGGCGCGCGTCCTCGACATCAATCTCATCGGTGCCGTCAACGTCGCCCACGCCTTCGCCCCCGGCCTCATCACGCGAGGCACGGGCTCGGTCCTCGTCCTCACGTCCGTCGCCGGTCAGATGGGTTCCCAGACGGATCCGCCCTACAGCGCCGCGAAGGCCGGCCTGATCAACTTCATGCAGTGCGCCGCCAAAGATTTCGCGCCCCACGGCGTCCGCGTGAATGCCCTCTCCCCGGGCATGGTGCAAACCGCCCTCAACGAGTCCGTCTGGGCTGCCGGCCAGGCCAATCTCCCCGCGTCATCCCGTCAGCCCTACGCCGAGTGGGCCGCGGAAAAAATCCGCAAAATTTCGCCGCTCGGCCGCTGGCAAACGCCCGCCGAATTTGCCGCCTTGGCCGTCTTCCTCGCCTCCGACCACGCGAAGAACATCACCGGCCAAACCCTCAATATCGACGGCGGTCAGATCATGCACTCCTGACCTCCGACTGTTCGGAGAAAACCAAGGCAGGTTTTAACCGCTAATCTTCGCTAATCCCCGCTAACTAAATCGCCGCGACGACCTCCCGCTTTCCCGCTTAGCCGATTAGGCGAGGCACGCACGCTCCCGCCCCACCCTTGATTCCGAGCATGAGCGATAATTAGCGGTTCAACCCTGCCTTGGCCGATCTCGTTGCCTCCGCCTCCACGCTCTCACTTCCCCTTTCACTTTCCCTCTCCCTCTCCCTCTCCCTTTCACTTTCCCTTTCACTCTCCCTTTCACTTTCCCTTTCACTTTCCCTCTCCCTTTCCCCTTCACTCCCTCCGATATGCGTATCCTCATCACTGGCGGCGGCGGCTTCCTCGGCTCCCAACTTTGCTCCGCCCTCCTCACCCGCGGCACTCTCACCGGCCCGTCTGGCGCCACCGAGCCCCTCACGGAAATCGTCCTGCTCGACGCCGCGTTTCACCGCCCGGCGCCGGCTCATCCGACCATTCGCGTCACCCCGCTCACCGGCGACATTAGCGACCGCGCCACCGTTTTCGCCGCCGTCGGCCTCGGCTCTTCCGCCGCGACCGTCGGCTCCATTTTCCATCTCGCCTCCATGGTCAGCGGCGAATGCGAACTCCGCTTCGACGACGCTCTGCGCGTCAACCTCGACGGTGGTCGTAACGTCTTCGAAGCCGCCCGTGCGATCACGACCGCCTCGGGCTCACGCCCCCGCGTCGTCTTTGCCAGTAGCATCGCCTGCTACAGCGGCGAGACTGTTTCGCCCGTCAACACCGACACCACCAAACTCACGCCGCGCACCACCTACGGCATGACCAAGGCGATCTGCGAGCTCCTCAT
>CAMBVX010000549.1 GCA_945871085.1 Opitutus sp. GAS368
CAGTTCGTCGCCGCGTATCCACTTTCCCCCAGCCACCTCCTCGAAAACCTCGCGCAGACCGCGCAAGACCCCGAAGTCTTCCCCTACCTCGCGACCAATCCCCGCACCCCCCCGCACCTCCTTTCCACGTTCGCCGCGCACGAAAATCCCGAGGTCCGCGTCCACGTCGCCACCCACCCCCAACTCGCCGCCCGCGAACTCCTCAATCTCGCCCAAGACTCCGACGTCACCGTCCGCCGCGCCGTCGCTTCGAATCCTTCCCTTCGGCTCCCGCACCACGCCGCGCTCATGACCGACGCCAACCCCGGCGTGCGCCTCCGCCTCTCATCACAGCCCGCCCTCCCCGCCCAAGTCGCCCTCGTCCTCGCCGCCGACGCCAGCACTGTCGTCCGCACCCACACCATCGCCACCACCACCGCCGAGGATGAACTCCTCCTCGGTTGGGCCGCCTCCGAGGAAGAAGACGTCCAACTCGCCCTCGCCTCCCGCAAAAATCTCTCCGCGCCGGTCCGCGCGCTCCTCCTCCTCTCACCGCACACCACCGTCCGCCGCATCGCCCGCGAGCTCATCGAGCCCGACCCCGTTGCCCTCCTCCACTTCCTCACCCACGGGGAACCCGACGAGCATGCTTGGGGCGCCGCCCGCCCTAACCTCGCCGCCCCGCTCCAGCGCCAACTCGCCCAGTCGGATCACTCCGCCGTCCGCCTCGCCCTCGCCGCCAACCCGTCCCTCGTCCCCGACATCGCCGACTACTTCATCGCCCTCGCGGACGAACCCACCTGCGTCGCCCTCGCCACCAATCCCTCCCTCTCCGCCGATCACGTCCAATCCCTCGCCGCCACGCGCCTGCCCGCCGTCCTCACTGCTCTCGCCTACCGCGACGATCTCTACGCCGAACTAATCCCGTTCCTGCTCGAACACAGTCCCGATTTCCTCCGCCACTGGGCCATCCAACAAAAACCCGCGACCCTCGCCAACGGCGACCTCGCCCGCCGCCTCCTCACCGATCCGCTCCCCTCGATCCGCGCCCTCGCCGTGGCCTCGCACTCTTGGCGCCGCGCCGACCTCTACGATTTCGCCCGCGACCGCTGCCCCGCCGTCCGTCTCGCGGCCCTCCGCCACGCCAACGCCTCCGACGACCTCATCGCTCAACTCCTCGTCGACCCCTCCCCCGAAATCGCCCTCGCCGCCACCGCCGCCCGCGCCGTCCGCGCCGCCGCGCTCTCAAATCCGAAATCAAAAATTTCAAATCCTCTTCTGCCCCCCGCTACTCCAGACCCCACACCCCAAACCCCATCTCTTATTCAGTCCCCGTCCCTTTCTTCCCCACCCACGCCCGTCGCCACCGCGCGCTCTTCCCGATCCGATCCCTCCTCGCTCAACGCGCAACTTTCCACTAAACTCAACCAACTCAAACGCCTCTTCTGGCAATAGCCCGCCACTCTCCCGCTCACACTCACCATGGCCAAAAAACCCACTACTCTCACCTTCCGCGACATCGTCCTCGGCGCCGAAGCCGATGTGATCCGCGCCGCACTCGAAGCGCGCATCAAGATCGACGCCCTCCTCACGGAGCGCCAAGCCGCCTACGAAAAAATCGCCGCCCTCGAAACGCAGATCAACACGGTCGTCGGCGAAGCCGGCGTCTACCCGTTCCCCGCGCCCCCGCTCCCCGTCGCCGGTTTCGAGCAAAAGCCCGCCAAAAAATCCCCGAGCGCCACCTCCGCGGACACCGACGAAGACGACGAGTCCGACCCCGACGAGCCCCCCTCCAAGTCCTAAGCCCACGAGTCTTTCCCGTCTTCCGAGTCTTCCGCGTCTTCTCAGTGCGCCCTGATCAACAGATCCAGATCAACACCCTCCTCCTCTCACGCGAGGAGTTGTTCGTGCGCGTCTACGACCTCGAGCAAGCCGCTGCCGCGATCCTCGGCGAGCCCTACCCCTTCACGCGCCCCGCCCTCCCGTCCGACCTCCGCACCAAGCGCAAGAACACCCCACTCCCCTCCGAACGGAGCGTCGGTTTCCAACCGCCGTCAGCCGCCGTCGATTCCCTCCGGCGTCTCGAACGCCTCGAGACCGCCTACCGCGTCACCTACCGCCGTTTCGGCCAGGTCGTCACCGAAGACCACGACGACCTCGACGCCCTCCGCACCTTGCTCGCGTCCCAAGGTGCCCAACTCACCGTCACGCGCATCGAAACCATCGACCTCGGCGCCCGCACAAAAGCGGTGCTGCTGGGCGAAGCCCGAAGGTAGGAGCCCGCTTGCGGGCGATCCACGCCTCGCTCCACGCGGCCCCCCTCTACGGTGTCACCGTCAGCCCGGCCGCCGCTTCCACTGAAGACGGTTCGAGCGACCGATATGGGCTCCGGTTTCGCGCATCCCGCAGCGTATAAACGCGGCCCTCAGGTCAGCGGCCTGAGTCCCGCTTCGATTTCCGTGCGCCTCGCTTCGAGAAACGGCGGCAGCGAAAGTTTTTCGCCCAACGTCTCCATCGATTCGTCCGCCGTAAATCCTGGCTCATCGGTCGCGATCTCAAACAAGATCCCGTTCGGCTCGCGAAAATAGAGACTCTGAAAATAGAACCGATTGACGGGACCACTCGAGCCCATCCCGAGTGCAACCAGCCGCTCCGCCCACGCCGCGTAGTCTTTCACCGTCGTGCGAAACGCGACGTGGTGCACACTCCCGGCCCCCGGCCTCGCCCGCGGCAATCGTGGCTCGACCGCGACATGCAGTTCCGCCGCCGCGCCCCCCGCACCCATCGCATAAACGTGCACCGTCGTGCCCGTGCCGCCTAACTCCACCGCCGCATAGTCCCGTTCGCGCCGCATCTTCATGACCTTCGTCAGCACCGCATCAGTCGGGGCCAACTCCGGCACACTGAGCGTGATGGGCCCAAGCCCCATAATTTGATGCTCCGCCACCACCGGACTTTTCAGCCAGGGATGGGCTGGCTCCCGCGGAGCAGAATCCTCTATCAAGCTGAAGCGCTGGCCCTCGAAATCCTCAAAATCCAGCGTCCCGCGCCCATCGCGCTGAACCACCTCACCGTGACTCACGTTGAGCTCGCCGAACCGTGCCGCCCACCAACCAAGACTCGCCTCGCTCGCCACCCGCAGCCCCGTGCGCGTGATACTGTTCGTCCCCCGCCACTCCGCTGGCACCGGCCAGTCGAAAAATGTCAGGTCGCTCCCCGGCGCTGCAATCCCATCGGCATAAAATAAATGATAGGCCGACACATCGTCTTGATTCACGGTCTTCTTCACGAGCCGCATGCCGAGCGTGCGCGTATAAAACGCGTGATTGGCGGACGCCTTGGCGGTGACCGCTGTCAAATGGTGAATTCCTTCGAGTTGCATTTGCCCAACCTGCACGACAACCCCGTTTCGTCCAGTCGCACGTCTGCCGGACCGGCGACATTCCTGTCGCCGTACTGGGGCGCCCGGAGAGCCCCCCCGCCACCCGAATCCGGCAACCCCCAGCTGCACCGGCCAATTCTTGCTTTGCGCTGCACTCAGCCTTTCGCGCACGCTCCCCACTTTCCTTCACCCACACATGAATCCACTCATCCCCCTCCCCCGCCGTTTCCCCCTGGCTGTCTCCATCACCCTCCTCTGCGCATTGCTCCCCACCGCCTTCGCCCAGCTCGGCCTCGGCGCCAAGGCTCCGGCCGATGCCGAAGTGCTGATCGACGGCAGCCGCCAACTGCTCGACGATAAATGGACTTACTGGACCGGCCCACGTTTTGCTTCGGCGCTACCGATCAAATGGAAAATCGTCGCTGATCCCGTCGA
>CAMBVX010000550.1 GCA_945871085.1 Opitutus sp. GAS368
CTCGGCCTCGGCGCCAAGGCTCCGGCCGATGCCGAAGTGCTGATCGACGGCAGCCGCCAACTGCTCGACGATAAATGGACTTACTGGACCGGCCCACGTTTTGCTTCGGCGCTACCGATCAAATGGAAAATCGTCGCTGATCCCGTCGACGGCGGCACCGTCCTCCAGACCGACGATCCCGCCGCTGCTGGCGGAAAATACGGCTCCGCCGACATCGTCACCAAAAAAGTCTACCGCGACTTTCGCCTCCACCTCGAATTTCTCGTCACCAAAACCGGCGGCAACAGCGGCGTCTATCTCCAGAACCGCTACGAAATCCAGATCTGCGACAGCGACGCCACCAAGCACGGCATGGGCGCTGTCATTAACGAGACCCCGTCACCATATTTCGCCTACAAGGGACTCGGCCAGTGGAACTCCTACGATCTCCAGTTCCGCGCCGCCCGTTTCAAAGACGGCAAGCGCACCGAACCCGCCATGGTCACACTCTATTTCAACGGCATCAAAGTGCACGGCAACCAGGTCATCAATCAGGTGTGGGGCGGCGCCAACTCCGGGATCGATGGCGGCAATGACGGCGGCAAAGGCATCACCGACGTTCCCGGCGGACTGAAGCTCCAGTGCGAGGGCCACGACGTCCGCTACCGCAACACGTGGATCAAGGAGCTCGACCTCGTCCGCCCGAGCACCGACTTCAAAAACTGATGTCCAACGGGCGCATCTGGGGATTTACGGTTCGCCCGGACGGGCGGCTTTCCCGCCGCCCACACCCGGCGTGCGCAGCGCCGCCCCTCGGTCAAACCCGGGGTGGCTCCGACGACCGCCTACCGGGTGATGCGTCCCAACCCACCGCTGGCCGCCGTGCACGTTCCGCATGAGCCGCGAGACCTGTTACCGATGTTTTTGGCCGCAGGCTCACTGCTGGTGCCCTTCGATCCAGCCGATGGAAACACGCACCAAAATCGTGTTCTTGATGCATCCGAAAGAGTTCAAGAAAGAGAAGGCAAACACCGGCCGCCTCACGCACCTCTGTCTGCCGCACAGTGTGATCCACATGGGTATCGCCTTCGACGCGCACGACGAGGTTCAGGCCCTCATCAATGATCCGCTCAACTTCACCGTCCTCCTCTACCCCGGCCTCGAGGCCCGCAACCTGTCCTCGGGAGCATTGACTCCCGCCGAACTCGGCGCACGCCGTCTCGTGGTGCTGCTGCTCGACTCCACCTGGGGCGGTGCACGAAAAATGCTCCGCCTCAGCCCCAGCCTGCAACGTCTGCCGCGCATCATGTTCACGCCCACCGGACGCAGCCGCTACGTCATCAAACAGCAGCCGCACGACGGCTGCCTCTCTACCCTCGAAGCGACGCACGAATTACTCCTCGCCCTCGAACGCTCCGGCCTTGATCGCTACCCGCTGCCGACGCAGCTCTTGGCCATTTTTGAACGCTTGCAGCAATTCCAGCTAAAGTGCGCAGCCGATCCTGCTCGCGGCGGATATCGTCGCCAGCCCTACAGCGCACCGGACGAACGCACTGCCGCTCAAGGCCGCAGCGGCCACCGGCGCAGCGCGTTTCTCCGCCGCACCGGCATCGCTGCCCACGCCACGCCGAACGCCCCTCAACCGATCCCAAGCAACTCGACCTCAAACACGAGCGTCGCATTCGGCGGGATCGCTCCGGGGTAGCCTTCGCGTCCGTAACCAAGCTCGGGCGGAATTGTCATCTTCACCTTGTCGCCGACTTTCATCGTGGCCACGCCTTGGTCCCAGCCGGCGATGACTTGCTTCATGCCCAACAGAAAGGTGAACGGTTCGTCGCGATCGACCGAGCTGTCGAACTTCCCGCCATCGATGAACGTGCCCGTGTAATGAACGGTCACGTTGTCTCCCTTTTTCGGGGAGGCACCGTTGCCGGAAATAAGTTTTTCAATCTGCAATTGAGGAGAAGCCATAGGCCCATCGCACCGTGCTCCGCGGCCCCCGTCAAGGCCGACAGCCACGTCGTGCAGGCCCGCACCGGAGTGCGCCGCCCCCGCCCAAGGCTCCATTGCTTACGGCAGTTTGGCCTGCACCAATTTACTGACGGCCCCGAAGTCGATGAGTGCCGCGTCCGGGTGTTGCTTGAGCGCACCGATGACCTTGCCCATTTCCTTCTTCGACTGCGCGCCGGTTGACGCGATCGCGGCGACGATCAGCGCTTCGACGGTGGCGGCGTCGAGCCCCTGCGGAAGATATTTTGAGAGGATGCGAATTTCACTTTCGTTCGCCGCCACCAGATCGGCGCGCCCGCCCTTGGCAAATTCGACATTGGCATCTGTGAGATTTTTCACGGCCTTGCGCATCGTCGTGATCGTCAGCGCCTCGTCGATTTCCTTGTTGGCGTCCATCGCCGCGCGCTTGATCCCGGCATCGGCAGTGCGCAACGCCGTCGTCGTCACGCTGTCGCGCGCCTTCATGGAAACGATAATGTCAGCTCGAAGGGTCTCGTAGGTAGTGGCCATGGCGCGAGCCTGCCCAGCCGCACGGTCGTGTCGAGAATCGAGCGCTACGCCACCGCAACTTTGTCGGCCACGTAAAGGGTGTAGGCCGCCCGCTTCGCCGTCGCGTGGACTTTGGCCGCCACCACCTCGACCTTGAATCCCGCCTTTACCAATCGTGCTGCATACGCGCGGTCAGGGGTCGCCGACCAAATCACGGCGCGGCCGGTCGGCTTGAGCGCGGCGTAAATCCGCTTGAGCCCTGCGTCGTCGTAGAGCCGCGCATTCGAGTGCTGCACCAGCGGCGTGGGCCCATTGTCCGTATCCAGGATTATGGCGTCGTAGCGCGCCGCCCCCGCCCGCATGAGCACGCCCCACACGTCACCGACGTGCAGCGCGACCCGCTTGTCGCTCACGAGTGCCCCGTTGAGTTTGCTCAGAAACGTTCGGTTCCACTCCACCATCGCCGGCACCAACTCCGCCACTTCGACCACCCCGTGCGGCCCCACCCCTTCGAGGGCGCTGCGCAGCGTGAAGCCCAGACCGAGCCCACCAATCAGGACGCGCGATTTCCCGAAACGGGGAAACGTGTCCGTCGCCAGCTCGCCGATCTGCCGTTCCGAGGTCGCGACCGTCGAGTCCATCAATGCCTGTCCGTTCAAGCGCACACAAAACTCGCCGTCATGCTCGTGCAGGGTAAGCCGGGCCCCGTCGGGCGTCTTGGCCTCGGCAAGTTTGATGTGCGGTTTCATGCGTAGAGATGTCGGCGCGGAGTAGTGGCGGACCTCTAACGAATTGCCAGCCCGACGTTGCACCCCGCGGCGCGGCCACTCAATTTCCCCGCATGATTCCCCTGCCTTCTCGCAACGTTCTCGGCGGCGCGCTCAAACCGTGCTCCACCGCACCGCTCACGGGTTACTTCCGCAACGGCCACTGCGACACCTGCGCGCACGACGAAGGTTGCCACACGGTGTGCGTCGAAGTGACGGCGGAGTTTCTCGTGTTCAGCCGCGTTTCCGGCAACGACCTCTCCACGCCCGTGCCCAAGTATGATTTCCCCGGCCTCCAACCCGGCGACCGTTGGTGTGTGTGCGCCGCACGCTGGCTCGAATGCGTCGAGGCCGGCTTTGCCGCTCCGGTCGCACTGGCCTGCACCCACCAACGCACGCTCGAAATTGTCCCGTTGGCCGTGCTGCAGGAGCACGCCACCGCTTAAGCACGCTCGCCGATCGCCCATGACCTCCCCTCAAAAGAACAACCCACTCCACGCCATCACGCTCGAG
>CAMBVX010000551.1 GCA_945871085.1 Opitutus sp. GAS368
GGCGCCGTAAAACAGAAGGATTACCACTGGAATAACGACTACCACCTCGTGAATGGCGTCCACGCCTACGGTCGACGCTACGGTCCCTACGGCCCGCAAAATTATCCCGATGAAGTCAAAAAGACCCGCGAGATGACCGCGCTCCGCGACCGCGTGATTCACGAAGTCGCCCGCGCGAAGAAGACCGATCTCGTCGTCGACGACAGCCAGACCCACGCCCTGCCGCCGGTGCCGACGAACTACGCACCGAGCATCAAAAACGGCACCACGAGTTATCTCCCGGCCGACGACGGCCTCGCGGCGCTCACCGTCCCCGCCGGTTACAAAGTCGAGCTCTTCGCCAGCGAGAAGGCGTTCCCGAATCTCGCCAATCCCATGCAGCTCTCCTTCGATAATCGGGGCCGTCTCTGGGTCGCCGTCATGCCGGCCTATCCCGCCTATCGCCCGGGCGACGCGCTGCCCAACGACAAGATTCTCATCTACGAAGACACCGACGGTGACGGCAAAGCCGACAAAGAAACCATCTTCGCCGACAAGCTCTACCTGCCCATCGGCTTCGAGTTTGCCCCCGAGGGCGTCTACCTTTCCCAAGAGCCGAATCTCGTGCTCCTGCGCGACACCAACGGCGACGATAAAGCCGACCGCACCGAGATCATCCTCGGCGGTTTCGACACGCACGACACGCACCACGCCATCAGCGCCTACGCCGCCGATCCCAGCGGCGCCTTCATGTTGTGCGAGGGAGTTTTCCTGCACAGCAACGTCGAGACCTCCTACGGCCCCGTCCGCTGCGTCGATGGCGGCTTCTTCCGCTACAGCCCGCAGCGCGGGATGTTGGAGCGCACCATTCAGATGAGTATCCCCAATCCTTGGGGCTACACCTTTGACCGATGGGGTCAGGACTTTTTCCTCTTCACCTCCGGCACGAACATGAACTGGGCCTTGCCCATGCAGGTGAAGCCCACCTTCGGCAGCAAAACCCCCGCCACCGTCGATCTTATCCCCGCCGCCGAAAAAGTACGCCCCACCTCGGGGCTGGAGGTCGTTTCCTCCCGCCACTTCCCCGACGACGTCCAGGGCGATCTGATACTCTGCAACGCCATCGGTTTCCTCGGCATCAAGCAGCATCAGATCGAGGACGACGGGACGGGTTGGAAAACCACCTTCCGCCAAGACCTGCTCACGAGCACCGATCGCAATTTCCGTCCGGTCGATCTCGAGTTCGCCCCCGACGGCTCCCTCTACGTGATCGACTGGCACAACGTCCTGATCGGGCACATGCAGCACAACGCCCGCGATCCGATGCGCGACCACAACCACGGTCGCATTTACCGCATCACGTATCCGAGCCGGCCGCTCGTGAAGCCAGCCCACGTCGCCGGCGCGAGCATGGACACCTTGCTCAACAACTTGAAGGAGCCGGAAAGCCGCACCCGCTACCGCACCCGCCGCGAAATCCGCAACCACCCGGTCGCGACCGTGCTCCCCGCCGTGAAAAAATGGGCCGCCGCGCAGACCGACACGCACGCGAAACTCGAGGCCCTCTGGACCACCTGGGGCATGAACGCGGTCGACGAACCCCTGCTGCGCGAACT
This sequence comes from Opitutus sp. GAS368, assembly GCA_945871085.1. Taxonomy (GTDB): domain Bacteria; phylum Verrucomicrobiota; class Verrucomicrobiia; order Opitutales; family Opitutaceae; genus GAS368. The sequence goes on from CAMBVX010000551.1 coordinate 1,596, forward strand.
CCTCGCCTCCTCGGATTTTCACGCCCGCGCGGCCGCCGTCCGCGTGCTGCGCTACAACACTCACCGTATCGCCGACCACGCTGCGTTGCTGGAAAAGGCCGCCGCCGATGAGCACGGTCGCGTGCGCTTGGAATCGGTCGTCGCCGCCTCGTGGTTACCCGATGTGCCGGCCGCGAAAAAGATCGTGGCCATCGGCGCCCGCCAGCCCCTCGACATCTGGAGCAAGGCCGTCGTAAAGACCGCCGCCGACCGCCTCGCCGGTATCGCCGAAGATGAAAAGCCCGAGCACCCGCAGCTCCCCGCACCGCTCCACCTCAACACCGCGGGTCAGGAGCAATACCTCGCGGGCCAGCAGATTTTCCTGCGCGAGGGATATTGCGTGACCTGCCACCAAGCGAACGGCAAGGGACTCGATCCGGCCTTTCCTTCCCTCGCCGGCAGCCCGTGGGTCACCGAAGACTCCGAGCGTCTGATCAAACTCACTTTGTATGGTCTGACCGGGCCGCTTGAAGTGAACGGCAAGAAATACGACGGCCAAGTGCCCATGACGCCCTTCGGCGGAATGTTGAACGACAATGACGTCGCCGCCGTGCTCACGTTTGTCCGCAATAGTTTTGGCAACAATGCGACCCCGATCCAAGCCGCCGACGTCCAAAAAGTGCGCGCGAAAAATCCCGGCCGCATGATGCTCTACAACACTGAGGAACTCCTCAAAGAACATCCGCTGAAATAGGCGCCGTTCGTCGGTGCGGCGGCTTTCCAGCCGCCGCCCACCTTACTCCAATGCGCGTTCAAGATGAGACAAACACCGGTTTGGTAGGAGCCTGCTTGCGGGCGATTTTACATTTCACCGACTGACCACGCCCTGAATCGCCTGCAAGCAGGCTCCTACCTCGAGGCAAATTAGTCTGATATTAAAAGTGCATTGGAATGATACTCGCATGAGACACCTCAGCACCCTCTTCGTCGCCGCGCTCCTGTATCTCGGCGCGGTTCGCCCCGCGCTTGCCGCCGCCGCCGTTGCGTCGGACTTGCAGCCAGATCGTCTCACCCTCTATCGGACCATCGATGGACTCGAATTGAAGCTCCACACCTTCGAACCGTCGGGCCTCAAGCCCTCGGATCGCCGCGCGGCCATCGTCTTCTTTTTCGGCGGCGGCTGGAGCGGCGGCGACGCGAAGCAGTTTTATCAACACGCCCGAGCCCTGGCCGATCAGGGGATAGTGGCCTTTTCCGCCGACTATCGGGTGAAGAGCCGCAACCAGACCACACCGTTCGAGTGCGTGCAGGACGCGCGGGCCGCCATCCGCTGGGTGCGCGCCCACGCCGCCGAGTGGGGCATCGATCCCGATCGGATCGTCGCCTCCGGCGGTTCCGCCGGCGGTCACCTCGCGGCCTGCACGGCCGTGATCGTTGACGGCGACCAAGCGGGCGAGAACGCAAAATTTAGCTCCGTGCCCAACGCGCTGGTCCTGTTCAATCCCGTGCTCGACACCACGAAAAAAGGCTACGGCGCGAAGAACTTCCAAGTTGAGCAGCAGACGACGCTCTCGCCGTGTCACCACGTGCGCCCAGGCGTCGGGCCCACCCTTGTTTTCCACGGCACGGCGGACCAGACGGTGCCGTTTGAGAATGCGGGGCGCTTCACCCGGCTCATGCACGCAGCGGGTAACACCTGCGTACTCGTGCCGTTCGAGGGGAAGGACCACGGCTTTTTCAACGGGCCGTTTTTCCGCCCGTCGAGCAACGGCGCCGACTACGAGCTGACGATGAAGCGCACAGCCGAATTTCTGGCCGCGCAGGGTTTCCTCGGGACCAAGCGTTGAACTGCGTCCGCCGAATCCGCTGCGATGAAAAACACCTTCACCTGCCTGGTCACGTTGCTGGGCGCCGCGCTCGCCCCGGCGCACGCCGCAGAAAAGTCCCGGCCCAACATCGTCGTCATCTACACCGACGACCAGGGCTACGGCGACATAAGCGCGCTCAACCCGCAGGCGAAATTCCCCACGCCCCACCTCGATCGGCTCGCGCGTGAGGGGATCGTCTTCACCGACGGCCATAGCGCCGACACCGTCTGCACGCCTTCGCGTTACGCTCTGCTCACGGGACGCTACGCCTGGCGCACGTCGCTCAAGAGCGGCGTGCTCCACGCC
>CAMBVX010000552.1 GCA_945871085.1 Opitutus sp. GAS368
GTGAACTAAGCCGACCTGCCGACGATTAACCAAAAGGAATAAACCAACATGGCTCGTGCAACGAACGCTCCCGCCGCTAAAAAGCGACACAAGAAAATCCTGAAATACGCCAAGGGCTATTTCGGTAATAAATCCAAGCTCTTCCGCTACGCGAAAGAAGCCGTCCAGCATGCTTGGCAATACGCCTACATCGCGCGCAAAAAGAAGAAGTCGGATCGCCGCGGTCTTTGGATCGTGCGCCTCAATGCTGCGTGCCGTAACAACGGCATCACCTACAGCCGCTTCATCGAAGGCCTCCACGCCGCCAAGATCGAACTCGACCGCAAGGTTCTGAGCGATCTCGCGATTCGGGACGAAATCGCCTTCACCGGCTTGGTCAAGACCGCCCAAGAGGCCTTGAAGGCCAAGGCTGCCGCACCAAAGACGGCCTAATCGGCGCTCGAAGCGAGCCCCCCGGCGCGCGGTCGGTCGACTTTCAGAGGACGGGCTTCATCCGAAGCCCGTCCTTTTTTTTGCCAATTATGCGCGGACCTCACTCATGAAAATAGTTTGTGGCCACTTGGGCATTGTTTGTCATGGCGCAGGAGGGTTTCCGACTGTGGCCATCCATCGGGGTGCGTCGTGGATTGCCGCAGTCGCTGAGGCGCCTTCGCGTTGACAAGCAAGGTTGGCTGAGCAGTCGCAATATTTCTTCGTTTTGTCTTTCTCCGTGCTCTCCGTGCCGCTGTGGTTTAACTTTAATTTTCCATGCAAGACACCCTCACCGCCCTCGTCGCCAAAGCGCAACCCGAGTTCGCCGCGCTCACCACGCGCCCTGAGTTCGAAGCCGCCAAGGCGCGCTACGTCGGCCCCAACGGAGAACTCACCGCGCTGATGAAGCAGATGGGCACCGTGCCAAAGGACCAGCGCCCCGGCCTCGGCAAGCTCATCAACGAGACCAAGACCCGCCTCCAATCGCTGCTCGATGCCGCCCTCGCGCAGATCGAGGCCGCCGAGCTCCAAGCCCAACTCGGCCCCGCCGTCGACGCCACGCTGCCGTCCCCCGACGGCGGGCCCGGCACCTACCACCCACTCACACTCGTCCGCGAAGAGATGTGCCGCATTCTCCGCAAGGTCGGCTTCACCGTCGCTGACGGCCCCGAGGTCGAGACCGAGTATTACTGTTTCGACGCCCTCAACACTCCCGCTGACCACCCTGCGCGCGATGCCCAAGATACGTTCTATCTCCCCGCGTCCGCCAAGTTCGCCAACGTCTCGAAGAAAAATCCCGAGGAAAAATATCTCCTCCGCACGCACACCTCGTCCGTGCAAATCCGCACGATGCTCAAAGGCAAGCCGCCGATCCGGATCGTTTCGCCCGGCCGCGTCTACCGTCGCGACACCACCGACGCCACGCACTCGGCAAACTTCCACCAACTCGAGTGTCTCTACGTCGATAAAAACGTCACCGTCCGCGACCTGAAAGCGCTCCTCGATTACATCTTCGCGTCCCTCCTCGGCCAAGACACCAAGACCCGTTTTCGTCCGCATTACTTCGGTTACACCGAGCCGAGTTTCGAGGTCGATCTCACCGCGACCCATCTGCCCAAGGTGAAGAAACCGTGGATCGAGATCGGCGGCTGTGGCATGGTTGATCCGACCGTCTTCGCCGACGTCGGCTACGATCCCGAAATCTGGAGCGGCTACGCCTTCGGCATGGGCCTCGAACGTCTCGCGATGCTCCTCTACGGCATCGATGACATCCGCTACTTTTACCAAAACGACGTCCGCTTCCTGAAGCAGTTCGCCTGAGGCCTTCCCGATGAAAATTTCTCTCAACTGGCTCCGCGACTACGTCGCCCTCGACGCTTCGCACGACGAGATATCCCGCGCGATCACCTTCCTCGGCTTCGAGGTCGAGCAGATCATCCGCACCGGCGCACCCACACTCTCCCACGTCGTCGTCGGCGAAGTCCTCGTCCGCGACAAACACCCGAACGCCGACAAACTCTCCGTCTGCACCGTCAACCTCGGCGACACCCATGGCGTCAAAATCATCGTCTGTGGTGCGCAAAATTACCAAGTCGGCGACCGCGTTCCTGTGGCTCTCCCGGGTGCGATACTCCCCGGTAATTTCGAAATCAAACAGTCGAAGATCCGCGGCCAATCATCCGATGGTATGATGTGTTCCGCCAAGGAACTCGGCCTCTCCGAAGACGCCGCCGGCCTCCTGATTCTCGCTGACCGTCCCGCGCTCGGCGCGCCCATCAACGACGTGCTTCCACCCGGTGACACCGTGTTTGATATCGAGATTACGCCGAACCGCCCCGATGCCCTCTCACATCTCGGCATCGCCCGCGAACTCGCCGCCTGGTTCAAACTCCCGCTCATCTACCCGCAGGAAACTTTCCGCGGCGCCATCTCGCTCGACGAACCCACTCGCCCGGATCTGCTCGCCTCCGTCCGCGTCGACAGCCCCGAGGATTGCCCGCTCTACTTCGCGCACATTATTTCCGACATCAAGATCGGCCCGAGCCCCGCGTGGCTTCAAGCGCGCCTCACCGCCGTCGGTCTTCGCCCGATCAACAACGTCGTCGACGTGGGCAACTACGTGATGCTCGAAACCGGCCAACCGTTGCACGCCTTCGATGCGCGGAAACTCGGCGGCTCGCAAATCATCGTCCGGCGTGCCGTGGCCGGTGAAAAGCTCACAACGCTCGACGGCAAGGAACGCGTGCTCACGCCCGAGATACTCGTCATCGCCGATGCCACCAAGCCGCTCGTCATCGCCGGCATTATGGGCGGCGTGGATTCCGGCGTCGGCCCTGACACCACCGACCTCGTCTTGGAGTGCGCGTTTTTCAAGCGTCAATCGATCCGCCCCACCGCCAAACGCCTCGGGCTCTCCTCCGATTCGTCCTACCGCTACGAGCGCGGCGTCGATGTTCACAGTTCTCATGAAGCCGCTTATCGCGCCGTCGATCTTATCCTCGCCACGGCCGGCGGCAAAGTCGTTGGTCCTGTTTTCCGCGTTGGCAGCGATGTGCCGTGGCAGCGCGAGATCATCGTTACGCACGATTACATCACCGAGAAACTCGGCTTCGATATTCCCGCCGCCGACATGCGCGCCGCGTTCGAAGCGTTGGAGTTCACCATCACCCGCGAAGAACCCACCGTGCATCCCGCGCGTGGTCCGGCGTGGACGGTCGGCATCCCCAGCTGGCGCGACGACCTTGATCGCCCCATCGACCTCGTCGAAGAAGTGCTCCGCCTCTACGGCACGGAAAAAATTCCCGCCGCCGTCGTCTCGTCGCCCGGCCTGCTCGCCGACGATGATGCGATTGTTGTCTTCAACCGCCGCGTGACCGACTATCTCGTCGGCCACGATTTCCACGAATGCGTCAACTACACGCTCCGTCCCGCCAAGGAAATTGCCGCGTGGGTTTCCGCCCCCGCCGTGCATGAGCTCGCCCTCGCGAATCCCTTTGTCGAAGACCAATCCCACCTGCGGCCGACTCTGGTCACCGGTCTCCTCGAATCGCTGAAACTCAACCAATCCCGTGGCGTCGCCGTCACGCGCTTCTGTGAAACGGGCCGCGTTTTCCTTGAGCGTCACGGTCAAAACGTTGAATGCGCCTCCGTTGGTTTCATCATTGCGGAGCCCGTCGCGCAACGCACCTGGTTGAAATCCAACCGCACGCCGACCGAAGATTTTTTCTCCGCGAAGCATCACGTCGCCGCGCTCGCGGGAGCAGCCGGAATTGATTT
>CAMBVX010000553.1 GCA_945871085.1 Opitutus sp. GAS368
TCGAAGCCCTGGGCGACGGCCGTGCCGGCGTTGACGCTTTGGAGGATCTTGTAGCCCTCATAGAGGCCCTCGAAGCCGTTTTCGGCGCCGGCGTCGACGACACCGGTTTCCTGGGCACCGACGATGAAGTCGCTGATCGATTTGTGAAACCAGCCGACGGAGAAGGAGCCGGAGGGTTCGAAGTAATATTCGATCGAGGCGTCCCAGTTCTTTGCATTTTGCGGGAGGAGGGCGGGGTTGCCCAGCGAGACCGTTTGATTGGCATCGTTAAAGGAGAAAGCGGGAAGCGCGTTGGCGAGGGAAGGGCGGCCGAAACTCGTGGTCCAAGACGCGCGCGCTTTCATATTCGGCGTGAGGTCGCGCCACAGATGGACGCTGGGGAAATTCTGCCCGTAGCGACCATTGTTTTCGTAGGGCACCCGGAAGTCGCGGGCGGCCGCACCGACGGGATCCGCGAGCCGCTCGGCCGTGGTGCTGAGCACGCGGCTCCGGATGCGGGCCACCCCGACGGTGTCGGTGACCTCCCGGCGGAGGCCGCCGAGGAAGCCGTTCGATCCGATCCGACCTTGGGTCATCAGGTAGTAGCCGGTGATGACTTCCGTGGTTTTGTTGGAGTTGGAGAGGACGTTTTGCTCATAGGTGTAGACGTTTTCCCGCCAGAGGGCTGGGTTGGTGGGCTGCCCGTTTTGGATAAACTGAGCGCCTTCCCATTTCGGAATCGTGCGCCCGGTCTTCACTTGGTCCCAACTCAGGATCGAAGGATCAGCCGGGAGGGCATCCCGGCCGATGTAGTCCCATTGACGACCGCGGCGGACCAGTTCGACGACGTGGTCCCGTACCTGTCCGCCCGCCTTGAGGAAGGCACTGAAGGATTGAATCGGTAGCTTGTATTTGAAATGGGCCCGGGCCTCACGGATGAAGTCGATGTCGAGGTTGCCGGCACCGGTGCTGAGGCCGCCCACGGACGGGCGGTAGTTCTTGGGGTTAGTGAAATCGAGACCGCCGTTTTGGATGAAGCGCGGGTAGAGGTCGCTTTGGGTGCGATCGAGAATCCAGCCTACGCCGGTTTCGCCATTGGGGCCGACGATAGTGTCGATAGGATTCGCGGCGGTCGGAGTCACGCTGTTGTCGCGGCCTTTAGGTCCGATCAAGGGGATATTGCCGAGGCGGTTGGTGAGTGATCCCTCAGCGCCGAGCGTGCGGTAGCGGGTGCGGCTCCAGAGACCGGCCCATTCGATATCGAGGGGTCCAAAGGTGTGTTCGCCGGCGAGATCCATGTGACGAAGGCGTTGATCGCGTTGGATCAGGGTCGAGGAGGCGTCGATGAGGGCGGCCTGCGTGGTGCCAGAGGTGTTGGTGTTGACGGAACCGTTGGCGTTGAGCTGGGGTTGCGGCACGGCGCGCACGGTCGTAATGCGATCTGTCCAGCCGGGGACGACGCCGGATGTGGTGGCATTGGGGACGGTGGTCTGGCTGCCGGCAAACGCGCGCGTCTGGTACTGACGGCGCATGGGCTCGGGGGCGTCGTTGTAGATCAAGTTGAGTTTGATCAGGGAATTCCGGCTGAGGCGGTAGTCCCACTTGGTGCTCAGACTGCGCTGGCGGCGGTTGTTGAAATTGTCGGTCGTGCGGTAGTCCCAGACAAAGGCGGGGCCATTGCTGTACAGGCCGTTGGGGGCCTGTTGGTAGTCGCGTTGGGTGCGGTAAAAACCGAAGGCGTTTTCGCTGTAGAAGGCGTTGACGGAAACGGCTAGATTCTCGTTCGCGCTGCCGAAGATCGCGAACTTCTCCGTGTAGGAGGCGTTGAACAATCCGTGGTTGCGGCGGGCTTCCCGGAGCGGCACCTGCTCAGTGAACCACGGGGCCATGCGCGCGGTGAAGTTGTAAACGATGCGGCGCTTTTCCCGCATGTTGAGCGGTGAACGCGTCTTGAAATTCACACTCCCACCGAGGGAGTCCACGGGTTTGTCGGGGGTCTGGCCTTTGATGACTTCGAGCGCTTCAAACATGGCGCCCGTGAAGGCGGTCATGCGGGTATTGCGGTTTTGCGCGCTGAACGACGACATGCCGCCGCCGTCGATCGTGATCGAGCTCATGCCGGCGCCCATGCCGCGCACGCTGATGACTTCGACGACTTCGTCGCCGGGATTGCCAAACGCGACCCCGGGGAGACGGATCGCGAGTTCGGTCGCATTCATGTTCGGCAGGTCGCCGAGTGCGTCCATCGAGGCGACGTTCTTGAGATTGTCCGCGTTGCGCTGTTGGGTGAGGGCGGAAGAAGCACCGGCTTTTTCGCTGACGACCTTGAAGGAATCGAGCATGAGCACGGAGCTCGTCATCACGAAATCGCGGACGGCGGGATTGCCGGCCGAGATCACCACCGTGCTCGTTTGGGTGTCGAGTGCGGTGTAGGTGACCACCAGCTCATGGCTGCCAACCGGGACGTTGAGAAGGTAGCGGCCGGTGTTGTCGACGAACGCGCTCAGTTTGAGGGCGGGGATCTCGACCTTGGCGCCGATGAGGCCGTTGCCGGTGGCCTTGTTGGTCACATTGCCGGTGACGACGCCCGTCGCCGCAGCGGAGGAGTCAGCGGCAAACGTCCGCGGCACGATGAGCGCTGTGGAGAGCGACAAGACCGCGCAGAGCGCGGCTTGGAGGAGGCCCTTCGCGAGCGAAGGACGACGATTGAGGGGAGCAGGGTGGTGGGTCATGGTAGGAAAGCGTGAAGAAACACGAGGCAGGCGCGCTAGGCGGTTGGGAACAAGCCGGGCGGAGTAACTATCGGGCGACGAAAACGTGAAAACCAGTCACTGCAAGGCCAGGGAAATGATTTCGGATCGTCAGACCGAAGCAGAGCTCGCGACGGGGGCCGGTCCCGTCGTCGGCGACGACTTCGCGACCGGCACGTGCGCCGCTTGCCGGAGCAACTCGGGTTTCGAAATACCCATGCCGTGGGCGAGTTTGGCGAAGCGCACCACTTCGGTCTGATCAAGCACGGTGAGGCGTTCGGTGCCGTCGCGGTCCGTCCACTTCACGTGGTGGTGTTTGCGGCGCGAGGTTTTGACGAGGTCTTTGAGGAAACTCTGATCGTCGGCTGGGAGGTCGGTCATGGAGAGGAGTTGGCGGGGCACCACGCACGAGGTCAAGGCGGGCGGAGGGGCGCTTTCCCAAGCTCCCTCTTTCTATCGGCGGTTGGGAAACCGCCGCGCCGTCCGGAATCGCCTTACTTCGTTTTCGGCGCCGGCGGCGTCATTTCCACCGTCACCGGTAACTCGCCCAGTTCATAGTAGCGGTGTTCGATCACCGCGTCGCGTACGATGGCGACGCGCAGACCGGACTTGGCGCCGCCGAGCGGTTTGCCGACGGGGCCGCTCGTGATGTTTTGGATGTCGCCGTCGCGGCCCTCGGCGTTGCGGTGATAGTGTCCGCAAAACAGATACTTTACGCCGAACTCGCGAAACAGCGCCAAGTAGGCCGCGCGGCGCGCGAGCGGGATATTGAAATACTGGTCGGGCTCGGCCGCAGTCGCAATGAACCACGGGTGATGTTGGAAGACGACGATGTGGGGCGTGCCGGCGGCCTTGGCCCTCATGAGTTCGGCGCGGAGCCAGCGCTCCTGTTCGGCGAGTTGCTGCGGCGCTGCTTGCGGTGAGTGAATCACGCTCGAATTCAGCACGATGCCCGTGACGCTCCGGTGGCTGAACGTGTAGCGATCCGGGCCGAAAATCTTGATGTAATCC
>CAMBVX010000554.1 GCA_945871085.1 Opitutus sp. GAS368
GCCACGCCGCCGAACTCGCCCCGTATCTCCCCGTAGCGGCGAGCGCCAGCGAGCCGACCGCCCCCGAGCTTCGCCGATTAGGCGAAGCACGCACGCTCCCGCCCCCCGCCACCACCTCCGAAAAATCAGCGAAAATTAGCGGTTCAACCTCCGTCTCCGACTCCGCTCTCTCCACGCACCTCGCCCACCTCACCGCCCTCCTCGCCCCCTTTTCCGTCTTCGTCTCCCCCGCTCCTCCTCTGCCCCTCTCTCCGTCTACCGTCCTCTCCCCTTCTTCCGCCACTCGCCTCTACACCCACCCGCCGACTCCGAACCGCGGCCGCTTCCCCACCTGCTCCAGCGTCTTCAGCTCCGACCCCGCCGAGACCCCCATCGTCCGCCCCTGGCTCACCGACCCCACCACCGATGCCCGTGTGATCCGCCTCATGGTTTACGTTTGGCTCATGATGGAACTCGACGCTGTCGACTACCTCGCGACCGTTTTCTACGATACCCCGCACGCCCCCTTCGATCTCCACCACGACCTTGCCCGCCACCTCTGGGATGAATCCCGCCACAGCCAGTTCGGCTACCGCCAACTCCCGCGTCTCGGCGTCGATCTCCTGACACTCGAGCACTCGCTCGATCTCTACACCATCCTCGTCCAGATGACGCCCCCCGAGCGCTACGCGATGATGACAATGGAATTTGAGGCCAACAGTTTCCCCACCAAAGCCCACGTCATGGACCGCGTGCGCGAGCTCAACGACTTCGAGGCCGACACGCTCCTCGCCTTCGACCGCAACGATGAACAGAACCACGTCCGCTCCGGCCACCGCTGGCTCCCTGTGATGATGGCTCTCTTCGGCGAGACCCGTAGCCCAGAGGAATTCGTCACCGCCACCCGCACCCGTTTCGCCGAGCTTGCGAAAACCTACGGCGGCATCACCCCTCACAGCCTGCCCGCCCATCAGCGCCTCACCGGCGAAAAAATCCTCCAGCTCATAAAGTAGGGCAAGGTCTCCGACCCGCCCTACACCTTCCCCCCTTCGTCCCCCGTCCCCCGTCCCCCCATCTCCGCCCAATGTCCACCCCCGCCAAAACCTACCGCGCTCTCCTCGTCGGCACCGGTGGCATCGGCGACGCCCATGTGCGCGCCGTCGAAGCCACCCAAGGGCGCGTCCAACTCGTCGCCGCCGTCGACCTCGACGCCGCCCGTGTCAAAGCCTTCTGCGAGCGCCATCGTATTCCGTCCGCCCTCACCGACTACACCACCGCCCTGCGCGATGTGCAGCCCGACCTCGTCTTCATCGCCGCCCCGCCTTCCCTCCACCGCCGCATGAGCATCGCCGCCATGGAAGCCGGTGCCTGGGTCCTCTGCGAAAAACCTTTCTGCGGCTCCCTCGCCGAACTCGACGACATCGAAGCCGCCGAAATTCGCACCGGCCGCCACTCCGCGTGCGTCTTCCAAATGCGCTTCGCCTCCTCGACCGCCCACGTCCGCTCCCTCGCCGACGCCGGCCAACTCGGCCGCCCCCTCGTCGCCGTCTGCAATACCCTGTGGTTCCGCGATGCCGCCTACTACTCCACCCCTTGGCGCGGCAAATGGACCGGCGACCTCGGCGGCCCCACCATGGCGCTCGGTATTCACGCCATGGATCACTTGCTCCATCTCCTGGGTGATTGGACCGAGATTCGCGCCGTCGCCGCGACCCTCGACCGCGACATCGAAGTCGAAGATGTCTCCCTCGCCATCGTCACCTTCGCCAACGGTGCCGTCGCCTCGATCGTCAACAGCGCCCTCAGCCCGCGTCAGGAAACCTACATCCGCCTCGACTACCAAAAGGCCACCGTCGAGCTCACGCATCTCTATAGCTACACCCGCGACAACTGGCGCTTCACGCTTTCGCCCACCGCGCAGGAAGACGGCAATTCCCTCTCCCAAGCCTGGCAAAGTTTTCCACCCGACGTCGGCTCCACGCACGCCGCGCAACTCGCCGCCTTCGTCGCCGACATGGACGCCAACCGCCGCCCGCTCACCTCCGGCAACGAAGCTCGTCGTACCCTCGAACTCCTCACCGCCCTCTACAAATCCGCCTTCACCGGTGAGATCGTCCGCCGTGGTTCCATTCTCCCCAGCGACCCTTTCTACACGTCACTCCACGGCGGCCGCTCCCTGAAATGTTTTCGCACCTGAGCGCCCGATCACGCGCGTTTTTTCGCCCGCCATGAAAACTTCCCTCTCCTTTCTCGCCCTGTTCCTCGCCCTGACCGCTTCCTCCGTCGCAGCCGAGCCAATTTTCCCCGGTCTCCAATCCGTCCTTACGCCTGCCGAATGGAAACGCGCCGGCCTCGACCGCCTGACGCCCGATGAGGTCGGCGTCATCGATGCCGCGCTCATTCGCCATCACGTGCAGGCTGCCACCCTCGCCGCCACCCCTCCCCCGGTGGAAGCTGCGCCCGGCACCACTCCCCAAGAAAATGCGCTCAAGCGCTCCCGCTTCTGGGAGCGTTTTGGTTTCGGCCAAGGGGACACGGCCGACTGGCGGGCTAAGCCGCCCATGCGTGCCAAAGTCACCAGTTGGCAGGGCGCCAATCGTTTTGCGCTCGATACGGGCCAAGTCTGGGAAGGCGTCGAACCCATCCCCTTCGAAATCCTCGGCGCCACCATCATCATCGAAGCCCGTCCCCTCGGCGCCTTTGCCCTCAAACTTAACGAAGAATCGATGGCCGTCCGCGTCCGCCGCGTGAAGTAGCCACCGATTCCTATTCTTTCTCTTTCCTCTTCATCTTTCTCTTTCGTCAGGAGTTTCCCTCCGCGGGGAGAAAGATTAAGAGAAAGAGGAAAGAGAAAGATCGAGCTGCTCCTCACCTCTCCCCTCATGCTCCGCCTCTCCAACCGCGAACTCACCCTCGACCTCCTCGACCCCACCGACGCCGCTGATCACCAGCGCCAGGGCTGGCGCTACTGCCACGGCGGCTACGTGTGGCAGATCACGGACGCGAAACTCGGCCCACTCATCACGGGACCGTCGTTTCCCGCCGAGCCCGGGGTCTACGATGGCCAGGGCCTGCCCGAATCTTTCCGCCACACGCGGCGCGACAATATCTCCCGCCTCACGTGGAAAGGCGACGCCGGTGTGGCCATCGGCGCCGGCAAGATCACCGCGAATCCTGACCCGAAAGCGTCCGCGCCCGACTCCGTCCGCCTCGGCGAACGCTGCCAGTGGACCGTCACCCCCGCCGCCGATCACGTCATCTTTCAAACGCGCCAGAACTCCGCCGGAGTTTCCTACGAACTCACGCGCAAGATCGAACTCACCGGCCGCACCGTCACGTCGTTCACGCAACTCACCAACGTCGGCGACACCCCGCTCGCCCTCCAATGGTTCCCGCACCCGTTTTGGGCGCTCACTGAGCAGCGCGCAAAAATGCAACTCCCCGCCGGCACCACCGTGCCGGAGAATAGCGTCTTCACGATCGCCGCCGATGGCTCGCTCACCTTCAAGCGCCCCTTCGGCCCGAAGCCCGACAACCAGTTCGCGCTCCTCACGCTCCCGCCAAAGACCCCGCTCTCCCTCTCGCTCAACCATCCAAAGCTCGCGCGCGTTACGTTTGCGGTGAGCTACGTGCCCGAGGAATGCCCGATTTGGGGCAACGGCCACACGCTCTCCGTCGAGCCCTACCTCGGCCTCACGATCCCTCCCGGCGAAACCCGCCACTGGTTCGCGCGCCACGGCTTTGAAAAGTAGGGCG
>CAMBVX010000555.1 GCA_945871085.1 Opitutus sp. GAS368
AACGGCTCCGCGTTGAGCCTCCTTGGCAATGACAGGCAGGGAATCGATGATTCACAGTCGATGGAGTTTTCACGTCGGGGTCCGAAAGGTTCAGCCTAAAAACTCCCCTTGATCCCAAACGTCCACAGCGCGGCAAAGTCCTCGCGTTGGCCGAGCGAGGCGTGGGCCGGCGTGAGGGGGCCGGCGGTTTCGAAGTCTTCCGTCTGGTCGCGCAGGTTGCGGATCTTGGCAAAGACGGCGAACCGCTTCCAGATCGTACGCTCGCCCGAGATGTCGATATAGACCCGCGCCGCGGACCAGTTGAAGGTGCCCGGGCCGATGCTCCGGCCGTTGACGGCGGTCTGGCGCTGGCGTCCCCGGTAATTCCAATTCACCCTCACGTCGTACTTCTCCCGCGTCAGGCTGATGCCGCAGTTGCCGAAGCGCGGACTGAAGGAGAAATTGCCGGTCTGGGCCCCGGTCGCGCGCTGGATGTTGCCATTGGCAAAGACCTGCAGGCCGCGTGCCCAACGGGGCAGAAACGTGAGCGCCTGCTTGTAGTTCACGTTGAAGCCCTCCATCCGCACCGTGCCGGCGATATTGTACTGCGTCGCGACTTGGTAGTTGCCGTAGGTCGCCGCATCCAGGTCGTAAAGCGCCAGAAATTCCGGTGTCGCCGGCAGCACGGTGTTGCCGAAGAAGTTCTCAAATTCCCGCCGGAATGCCCCGGCGGAGAGCAGGCCGACACCCGGAAAATAGTATTCGAGCGAGAGCTTCAACGTCTCGGCGCTCCAGGCCTTGATACCGGCATTGTTGACCGTGATCGTCTGGACTGCGCTCGTCGTGTTGTCCGGATCCGGGAGCGTGATCCCACCGGCGTACTGGTTTAGGTTGGGGCGGCCGAGCGACTGATAATAGCCCGCACGGGCGATGAGGTTTTCCCGCACATTGTAGGAGGCATTGAGACTGGGAAACCACCGGAGGTACTCCTTATGGACGTGCGCACCGCGATCGAGGCGCGTGAGCTGTGAGACGGCGAGGGCGTTCGTCGTGATCGGCAGCGGCCGGCCGTTCGCCCCGAGGATGATCGTGCCGGCGGCGTTGCGCTGATAATTGCGCGTCGGGTCGGTCAGCGGTCCCTCGGCGTTGACGTTGGTCTGTTCGCCGCGGATCCCGCCGACGAGCTTGAGCCGCTGGTCGAGCAAGGCGAGGTCGCCGCGGACGTAGCCGGCGTAGACCACTTCTTCTGCACGCTTCGACTGGTTGACCGTGTTGACGTAGGTGGTGTTCTCGTTGATCGAGAAATGCCCCGGATTGGCCCGGTAGAAATTCAGAAGCTGCTCGTGGTTGATGACCGGTGCCGTGGGGAATCCAAAGGGCGCCGGCCGCGTCGCGATCGCCGCATCATAAAAGGGCGCCGCCGCGTCGTCGTTGCCGATCGGCGTCGTGCTGGTGCGGCCGTCCACGCCCGCATAGTTCAAGGTCAGTCCGTTGCCGCGGATATCCCGGATGGAGTTGCTGAGATCAAAGCCGGTCTTGACCGAACCCGGCCGCGCGCCCCATTTGAAATTGCGTTTTAGGTTAGCGTACACGCTGCGCTGGACGTCGGAGGAGATGATGAGCTGGCTCTGTGGCGCCGACAGCGCGTACGAACGAATATCATACGGATCGACCGGCGCTCCCGTGACGCCATCGGTCACGGTGATTTTGCCCGGCCGCAGATAAGTGATGTCGGCAAACGAGACCGTGACCCCTGTGCGTCGCGCGAGCGTCTGGCTGAAGTACCCCTTGTCTACATCGTGGAAACCGTCGCTGGCGTGCGAGTAGCCCGCGCCCGCCTGCGCCGTCCAGATCGGGCCGTGATGGCGGTATACGAGCGACGGCATGTACGTCATGGCGTCCCGCGCGCGGGTCTGCAGGGTGACGCGCACCTCGCCGGCACCGGCAAAGCCCGTGGTGGAGGTGGGGGTGAAATTGCCGGGCAGAACGCGGTTGACGATGAAGGTTGTCAGCCGGTTGTCGAATTCGGTCGCGTACGTGGTGCGCTGCAGCGAAAACGACACCTGGTCGGTGCGGCTGAGCTTGTAGTCGAGGGTGAGCCCGATGGACGTCCGGGTCCGGGCGATGAACCCATCGCGATAGAGATAATCGGAAAGGTACGGTTTGTCGGGCGTGGTGTCGGGCAGCGTGCCGCCGTTGGTCGCAGTGTCGGCGCCGCGCCAGGTGTTGGTCATGAAGTCGCGCGGGCTGTACGTCTTCGCCGCGCTGCCGGAGAGGCTGAAGCCAAACCGGTCGTTGATCGGCGCGACGTAGGAGAAGTCAAAACCCGGCAGAACCTTCCGCGTCGGGTTCGAGCGCGGTCCCACCGAGCGGTGGAAATCGCGCGCGTTGTCCCGCATCGCCAGGACGGTGCTGAAGGTGAACAGCGGCTTCGAACGCTCGAAGGCGCTCCGCGGAACCAGGTTGACCGAACCGGCGAGGGCCGATCCCGGCGATTCCGGGGTGGGCGTCTGGTTCACCTCGATCCGGGAGACGTTGTTGAGCGAGACCTGGTCGAGCGCGGCGGCGCGGTTGGTGCCGTTCTGGTTGGCGTTGGCGAGATTGAAGCCGCCAATGGTGACGGGCACGTAGTCCGAGGAGACGCCGTCCATGGAAATCCGGCGGGCGTCGCCGCCGTTGTAGTCCATGGTGATGCCCGGAACGAATTTCAGGATCTCGCCGATGTCGTTTTCGACGACTGAGCCGAACTCGTCGGCGGCGATGACGGTCTTGATGTTGGCGGCATAACGCTGCTCGTTGATGGCGATGGCGGCGGCGTCCATCTGCTTCGAGGCGCCCACGACGAACTGCGAGAGCCGGACCACACCGGGCGTCGCGCCAGCGGATGCCGGGCTGGAGCCCAGATCGAAATCGCGACGCACTGTTTCACCGGAGGCCACGGTGAGGGCCTCCGTCTTTGCGTCCATGCTGGTGAACGATGCCCGCAGCACGACGGACCCGGCGGGCACAGCGAAAAACTCATACTCGCCGCCCGCATCGGTGAAGACCGCCAGCGTCGTGCCATCGATGGAGATGCGGGCATTTTCGAGATACTGGCCGGTGCGGGAATTGAAGACGCGGCCGGCGATGCGCCCGGTGGCCGCGCCTTGGGCGTGAATGTCGGCGCCAGGCAAGGTCGCCAGTAGAAGGGCGGCAACGCCGAGGAGGGTGAATCGATTCATGGGGCAGGTTGGCGTAGGGGGGTGGGGCGGGGCGGAGGAGTCAGGGGCCGGCGGCGCGCCAGCCGGCGTTCAACCGGATGGTGAGTTCCCTGACCAGCGCGGCGTTCGCGGGGTGGTCCGCGATGTTTTCCGATTCTGTTGTCGCAGCGCCGAGATCGTAGAGTTCGAGCGCCACGGTTTCCGCGGGGGAAACGGTCGGGTGCCAGCGGGTGAAACGATAGCGCTCGGTGCGCAACGAGCGGCCGGTGGTCGCGCCATGCACGACCTGCGTGAATGCGGCGGTCTTCCACGGCCGGTCCGGAGCGTCGAGGAGTCGCACGAAACTGGCGCCTTCTAGATGTCCGGGCTGCGGCAGTCGCGCCAGGTCGCACAACGTGGGGAACACATCGACGAACTCCACCAGTGCGGCGCTTTTCAGACCGGCCTTCCGGCCCGGGGCGCTGACGATCAGCGGCACGCGCGCGGCCGCCTCGAAGTCGCTGAGCTTGGCCCAGAGGCCCTGCTCGCCGAGATGCCAGCCGTGGTCGCC
>CAMBVX010000556.1 GCA_945871085.1 Opitutus sp. GAS368
CGGTTACGAGTTCGAACTCTTCGCCAATCCCACGCGCAACTGGACCCTGCGCGCGGGCTATGCCTATACCGACCGCACCACCACCAACGTCTACAACGAAGGTGAGTCGTGGTGGGCCGGACGCGTCGCTATTTGGAAGGAACTCGACCAAGCCTACGTCACCCGCACCGGCCGTCCCTCGATCAACACGCAGACCCTCTATGACCGCAACCAGGCGTTCGGCACCGTGACCGTCGGGCAGCGCATCGCCCAATCCGATACCGAACTCACTCGGTTACGCCTCGAAGATCAGCAGTCCTATGGAAACCGCCCGCACAAGGCCAACCTGTGGACGCGCTACTCCTTCAGCGCTGGACGGCTCAAGGGCCTCGCGGTCGGCGGCGGCTGGCGTTACCAAAGCGGCAACGTGGCCGGCGTGCAGGTGTCGACCGGGCGCCAGTTGATCGGCAACGCCCGCTCCCTCGGCGATCTGTTTCTCCAATATAAGACCAAGGGCCTCGCGGGAATATGGCCGAACTCGGCTCGCGTCACCTATCAGCTCAACATCACCAACGTGCTCGATGATCGCAGGATCACCGCCACCAAGCTCGATATCGACAGCGTTTCCAACGTGGTCTTCGTGCGCCGTGGCTTCCGCGAAGATCCGCGCGCCTTCGCCTTCTCACTGCGCACCGATTTCTAACCGCAACCGCCCATGCCCCGTCACCTCCCCGCCCGCGACAACCGTAACCAGCCCCTCGTGCAACTCCGCGATGGGGCGCTCGAACTCAGCTACTTCAACCTGCTGCACCTGCGGGCCGGCGAGTCGCACACCTTGGAGGTGCCGGGGTGCGAGTTGCTCTGCGTCGTTCTGTCGGGCCAGGCGGAGGTCGCGGCCGGCGGCACGTCCTTCGAACGCGTGGGCCGCCGCGCCAACATCTGGGACGGGCCGGCGGACTCCGTTTATTGTGGCACGTCCGCGCGTGTGACCGTGCGCAGCTTGCGCGACGGCACCGAAGTTGCAGTGGCCGGGGCCGCGTGCACGCAGCCCTTCGCGCCGTTTCGTATCACGCCCGAGGAGGTCGAGATGGTCGAAGTCGGCTCGCACGACACGCACTCGCGCCGGCGGATTTTTCACATTCTCGGACAAAACGCGGCGGGTCGCGCCGGAAACTTGCTCGTGAGCGAACTCTACGGCGACGCCGGTTGCTGGTCGGGGTATCCGCCGCACAAACACGACACCGATCGCTTGCCCGAGGAGACCAACCACGAGGAAATTTATCACTACCGCTACCGGCCGGAGACGGGCTTTGGCGCGCAGTTCCGCTACGACGCCGACGGCGGCGGCGCGGAACCAGAGGTCGTGATGACGCGCCACGGTGACACGTATTGCATCGATCACGGCTATCATCCGACGCTGCGCGCACCGGGCCACGAGGGCTATATTTTTACCATTCTCGTTGGCCGGGAGCACCGCGGGCTGGTGCAGTTTTTCGAGCCGACGCACACGCACCTCCTCGCGAAAATTCCCGGCATCCAAGCGATGCGGGATAAGTTCAAATGATATCCGATCGCCGAAGAATTGTCATCGCGAGCCCGGCGAAGCCGGACGTGGCGATCCATCACCATTCCGGCTGGATTGCTTCGTCGCTGCACTCCTCGCCAAGGAACACCTGGGGTTTGTCATTGCGAGCCCGGCTCGGCGGACGTGGCAATCCAGCTGAAATTCCAGATGGATCGCCACGTCGCTGCGCTCCTCGCGCTGACAAAATTTGGGTTCATTGCCACTCTCACGCAAGGCGCCTCGCCTTGGTCGGGCTCTCGCAATGACAACCAAAGAAAACCCCGCGCCCGAGCGCCCGTGGCGCTGGGTGATCATCGGGCTGATTTTTCTCGGCACGGTGATCAATTATTTCGACCGGCTCGCGCTGCCGACTCTCGCGCCGGTGCTGCGCGCGGAGTTCAAGCTCACGAATGTCGACTACGCGTGGATCGCGAACTCGTTTCTCCTCGTCTACGCGCTCTCGATGTTTGTGTGGGGCGCCGTGTTCGACCGCATCGGCAACCGCCTCGGTTTCGCGGTCGCGGTCGTCGTGTGGTCGGCGGCGCAGATCGGCACGGCGGCGGCCCGCGGTGTGGCGAGCCTCTGTGTTTTACGTGGTGTGCTCGGGCTGGGTGAAGCCGGCAACTGGCCCGGTGCGACGCGCACGATCGCCGCGTGGTTTCCCGCCCGCCAACGCGCGCTCGGCATGGGCATCGCCAACACCGGTGCCTCGCTCGGTCCCGCGTTGGCGATTCCTCTGATCATCTGGATGCGCGACGACTTTGGTTGGCGCGCGGTCTTCGTGATCACCGGCGCGATGGGCTTTGTCTGGCTGGCGTTGTGGCTTGCGCTGTATCCGAAAGACGAGCGCGTCAACGCGGATGCCGCGGCCGTCTCAGCCACGCCCCAACACCCGCCTGTGCCGTGGGCCGTGTTGCTGCGCCGCCGCGAAGTGTGGGGTATCGTCGTCGCGCGGTTCTTCGGCGATCCGATTTGGTGGCTCTACGTGAATTGGATGCCGCTCTACCTCTCCGACGCCCGCGGCTTCGACCTCAAGCAACTCAAGGCCACCGGTTGGGTGCCCTACGTTGCGGCGGCTCTCGGCGCGCTCGCGGGCGGCTGGTTCTCGGGTTATTTGCTGCGGCGCACCGGCGACGCGAACCGCGCGCGCAAAACCGCGATCACGATTGGCACCGTCGCAATGCTGGCGGGTTTCGCCACCGCGTTTGCAACGTCGGCGCCTGCCGCGATCGTCTGCCTGAGCGTCACGCTTTTCGGCTTTCAATTTTGGGTCGGCAACGTGCAGACGCTCGCGAGCGACTATTTTCCCGTCGGCGCGGTGGGTTCGATCGCCGGTTTCGCGGGCACGGCGGCCGGCCTCGGCGCGGTGATCTTCACGTTTTCCACCGGTTGGGTGGTCGACCATTTTTCTTATACGCCGATCTTGATCACCGCGGCGGTGCTGGCACCGCTCGCGACCGCGTCGCTGTTTCTCTTGTCAGGCCGTGTGCGCCGCATCGAAGTCTCTTAAACAGTTTATGTCCGCCAAAAATCCCCTCTTC
Source organism: Opitutus sp. GAS368 (assembly GCA_945871085.1). GTDB lineage: Bacteria > Verrucomicrobiota > Verrucomicrobiia > Opitutales > Opitutaceae > GAS368. Next base: position 3,085 of record CAMBVX010000556.1, read on the forward strand.
GATCTCACCGGGCGCACCGCGCTCATCACCGGCTCCAGTCAGGGCATCGGCCTCTCCCTCGCTTGCGGGCTCGCGCAGGCCGGCGCCGCTGTCGTGCTCAACGGCCGCGATGCCGCGAAACTCTCGGCCGCCGCCGACACCGTGCGCGCGACCGTGTCCGGCGCGCGCGTGACGATCGCGGCGTTCGACGTCACGAACGCCGCCGCCATCGAGCGCGAAGTCGCGCGCATCGAGGCCGAGTTCGCGCCGATTAATATTCTCATCAACAACGCCGGCATCCAGCGCCGCGCCCCGCTCGCCGAGATGACCGAGGCGCAATGGCGCGAAGTGCTCGATGCGAATCTCACGAGCGTGTTCCTCGTCGCCCGCGCCGTCGCGCCGCGGATGATCGCGCGTGGCGCGGGAAAAATCATCAATACCTGCTCCGTGATGAGCGAAGTGAGCCGACCGACGATCGCGAACTACTCGGCGGCGAAGGGCGGCCTGAAAATGCTCACGCGCGCAATGGCGGTAGAGTGGGCAAAGCACGGCCTCCAGTGCAACGGCCTCGGCCCCGGCTACATCGTGACGGAGCTGAACCGCGCGCTCGTGGAAAACGTCGAGTTCAACAAATGGATTTGCGGTCGCACGCCGGC
>CAMBVX010000557.1 GCA_945871085.1 Opitutus sp. GAS368
CGGCGGACGCGTTCGGCCGTGCCCAGGCCAAAACGCATGTGGCCGGCCCCGACGATGACGAAGGCGGTGCGGGGCCGGTCAGGCGGGGTGTCGACGCGACGGGCGGCGACGATGTTGGCGGCCATGGTTTCGTCGCGGGCGGCTTGGGCCTCGAATACGGGGCGAAGTTTCGCGGGATCGAGCGCCATGTGTTTCGCGAGTTCGAGATTCATGAGGCGTTCGTAAACAGGATCGTCGGCGAAAATCTCGGCGGGCAGTTGGGCCCGGAGGTCGGGGGCGAGTTTCGCGAGGCCGCCACCGCGGCTGACGGCGCGAATGGTATCGGCGGGAGCGTTGAGGGCGCGAAGCGGGATGTGGTGTTGGCGGGCGAATTCGCAGAGGAGGCGATAGTCGGCGTAGTTGGCCCATTTTTTCTGCCAGTTAATTTCGCCGGCGAGGGTGGCGAGGTCGATTTCGTGGCGATTGTAGCGGTCGATGGCGGGCTGGTCGCGGGCTTCGAGTGGTTCGAGACAAAGAACGAGTGGGATTTTGCGGAGGAAAAGTTTTTGGAGCAGGTCGAGTTGGAGGTCGTGGTGGCGTTTGATGGTGTGCGCTTCGCCCACGAAAACGACGCCGGCGGTGGCCAGGTCGGCGAGAACATCGGCGTCGGAAACTTCGTCGCCGTCGATGAGGTCGAGCCAGAATTCACGAGGGGCGAGCAAGGCGGACGCGCGGTGAACGGGGGGCGTGGGGGTAGTCGTGCAGGCTGAAAACAAGGCGAGGAGCACGGCGCAGGCGAGGAGGGCAGGCAGCTTCATCGAGGCACAGGACTAGTCGGGTGGGAGGAGACGCTCAAGCTCCCGGATGACGATGCGGAGAGCGGCCCGCGGTGCATGCGATCGTACGACGAGGCGTGGGGCGCCCGGGATCGTGTGGCGGCGGCGGAGAGAACGATGACGAGAACGAGGAACGAGAACGATTCTTGGAGGCTACGGAGTGAAGGCTTCGTCGTCGGCGGTGTGGTGTTTTTTATCGGGGCCGGCGCTGCGGATTTCCATGCGCGAGCCGCTTTCGGCGTGGAAGAAAAACGGGGTGCCCCAGCGGTCGAGGAGTTCGCCGGTGGAGCGATTGATCGCGGAGTGATCGGCGGGAATGAGGGCGAGCTGGAGTTTATTTTTACCGGTCAGGACGGCGGTGATTTCGGCATTGGTGCCGACGGGATTACCGGTGCGGGGGAAGTTGCTGCGGAACGTGTCGAGGATTTCGCTCACGACACGGAGGTCGTCACGGATATTCTTGGACGGGGTGTTGAGCAGATCGGCGAGGGTGCTGCGTTCGGCGGGGAGGGGTGCGGGCGGGGGCGTTCGAGAAGCGGGGGGGGCAGGCGGGGTGGCGGGCGGAGGGATTTGAGATTGAGGATTTGAAATTTGAGACGGCGACGGAGCGCGGGAGGGCGAGGTGGGCCAGAAAAACCAGGTGAGGAGCGCGAGGATGAGAGCGCAGAGTGTGAAGGTAAGACGGTTGGCTTTCATACAGAGGTGCGGGTGATGGCTGACTACGGATGAAGCGAGCTGGCCCGGGATGGCGAGCGAGTTGTGCGGTCAGCCCGGCTGATCCACTCGCTGGCGCTCGCGGCTACCGGATCGCACGCGCGGAGCGGCTGCGGGTCACGGGTCGAGGTCGTAAACTTCCACAAGGGCGGTACCGGTGGTGCTGCCGACGCCGGAGGTCACCACGGTGTAGCCGCCGGGGGGCAGCGTGAGCACGATGGCGGCATCTTTGCTGTTGTCGGCGGCGAGGTTGAAGGCGCCGGCGGCGGCGAAGGCGGCCTTGAGGGCGGCGGTGCCGCCCCAGTCGTTGCTGGTGGCGATGGCGACGTCGGAGCCGGACGGGAAGACGGAGAATTGCGGATCGTCGAGAAGTCTGCCGACACCGAGTTGGGCGAGGCCGGGGCCGACGGCGCGGATGAGCACCGACTTGGCGCCGGTGCCACGGATGACGAAGCCGGGCGTGAGCACATTTTCGCCGGTGCCGACATAGCCGAGCGTGGAGACGTTGACGACGCGGACGGGGGAGCTGTCGTTGTCGGCGTCGTAGACTTCGGCCAGGGCAACGCCCGTGGTGCCGGTGCCGCTGGCGGCGATTTTGACACTGTAGCCACCTTGGTTGACGGGAAGGGTGGCCTGCACGGCGGCGTCTTTGGAGGCCGCGGTCAGCGCGAAGGCACCGAGGGACGCGAAGGCGTTGGAGAGCGGAGCGGAGCCGCCCCAGTCGTCGTTGGTGGCGGCGGTGACTTGGGTCTGTTGGTTGACGACTTCGAGCTTGAGGTCGGCGAGGCCGGCGAGGCCGAAGGCGGAGAGGGTGGGCCCGACGGCGCGGACGACGACGTTTTTGGAGCCGGTGCCGCGCAGCACGAAGCCGGGGGTGAGGGTGCCGCCGGGTTGGACGAGGCCGCGGGTGGCGACGTTGGTGAGGCGGGAGCGGCCGAAGGGCGGATTGATCGCCTGAATAATGGAACCGCCAAAGCCCGTCGCCACCGTGCTAAAGGCGTTCGAGGCAATTGCGTTCATAGTTTCGGCGGCGGCCACCGTCGGAAGAAAGACCCACGTGAGTCCGTCGATCGAGAAGAGGGCGACGCCTTGGTCGCCGACAATCGTCCAGCCACCGTTGGATCGGGCGATGCCGCGGTAGTTGCCGTTTCCGAGAGCGGGTGCCGTGCTGGGAATCCAAGAGGTGCCGTCGGTGGAGGAGAGTATGGTGCGGTTACTGCCGACGACATACAGCGTGGTGCCGTCGCTGCCGAGGCCGTAGAGAATCTGGGTGGTGCCAGAGCCGAGCGCAGACCAGGTCGTGCCGTTATCGGAAACGAGAATGGTGCCGGTGTTGCCGACGGCGTAGAAACGACCCCGGAAGGCGGCGACTCTTTGGAGAACCTGGGTCGTGCCGGAGGGGGCCGCCGCCCACGTGGTGCCGTTCGTGGAGGTGACGATCGTGCCGTTGTTGCCGACCGCGACGAAGCGACCGTTGGCGAAGGCGACGGAGGTGAAATTCTGGGTGGTGGTGGAGGCCGCTTGCGTGCCCGCCCACGTGACGGAGTCGGTCGATGAAATAATCCAGCCGGTGTCGCCAACGACGACGTAGCGGCCGGCGCCGAAGGTGCAGCCGCGCATCCACGTGCCATTAGGGGTTGTTTGGCGGGTCCAGGTCGCGCCATCGGGCGAGGTGAGCACGCCGCCGGAGCTACCCACGGCCATCCAGCGGTTGTTAACGTAGGCGACGTCGTAGTTGACCCAGCGCGCTCCCGTCGCACCGCGCGCGGTCCACGTCACACCGTCGGGCGCAGTCGAAATTTCGCCGCCGGCCCCGACGGTGACGAACACTCCCGCGCCGGCAGCGACGCCGAAGCGCGGCACGGTAACATTGTAGGCGGGAATCGTGATATTGGTGTAGGTCGTCAGGTTCGGTGAGACGACGACGCGGTCGCCGTCGGTGACAAAGACGTATTGGGTGCCGTTATACGCCAAGCCCAAAATGTTGTTGGTGTTGGTCGCGCTCGTCCGGGCGGTCCAAGTCACTCCATCGTTCGAAGCCGAGATGACGCCCGAGTTTCCGGCCGCGACGAACTGGCCGTTGAGAAAGGAAACGGCGAGAAGATTGGCCGAGATGGCGGCGCCGGTGGCGGTGGTCAGAGGAATGCGCGTCCACGCCGCGGTGTCAGTCGACGTGAGCAAGGT
>CAMBVX010000558.1 GCA_945871085.1 Opitutus sp. GAS368
GCGGGCATCGTGGCGGGCGTAAAGTCGGGCGCGGATGAGGGCGGTGACGGCGGCGGGCGGGAGGCCGAGTGAGGTCAGGTGTTCGCGCAGGGCGGCGGGAGTGAGCGCGGAGGGGGCGGCGCGTGGGGTGAGAGAGGGTGCGGCGGTCGCGGGGGCACGGGTGCTGGAGTTGTGGGCGGTGAGGGCGGGCGAGGCGCGATCCGGCGCGAGCCACCACGTCAGGAGCACGGCGTTCGCGACGAGCGAGCCGACGAGAAGGAGAGAGGGGAGCTTCATGGGGCGGAGGCGGGCGCGGGGGCCGACGCGCAGCGGGACGGGTTCTTAGAACGGACGTGGCGACAGGAGGTCGAGACAAACCGTGGCCAGGGCGGAAAGTGCCCGGCACGGGGGCGCGCGCGCCATCCGGCAATTCACTTGGCGAGCGCGGGCGCGGGCGGCACGGTGGGCGGCTTCGTTTTCCACACTGCCAATTTTTCGCATGTCCGACGCCCATCACCCCCAACGTCCGCGCGCGATTCTCATGCTCTTGTTCGCGAATTTATTCTGGGGGCTGAGTTTTCCGGTCATCAAAGCGGTCATGCTGTTGCACGGCGTGCTGATTCCGCAGGCGGGGTCGTGGTTTTCGGCGGTTTACACCGTGGCGCCGCGGTTCCTGTTGGCTTCGGCGGTGTTGATGGCGCTGCGACCGTTTGATTTCTGGAAGGTGACGCGGGGCGAGGTGAAACAGGGAGTGATCATCGGGCTTTTTTCTTCCGTGGGCATGCTGCTGCAGAACGATGCGCTGCAATTCACCTCGGCGAGCACTTCGGCGTTTCTCACGCAGTTCTACGCGATTCTCATCCCGATCTATGTCGCGGTGCGCGCGCGCCGACATCCCGGTTGGACCGTGTGGATCTGCTGTGCGTTGGTGCTCGCGGGTGTGGCCATCCTCGGGCGATTCGATTGGCGGGAGCTGTCGTTGGGGCGCGGCGAATGGGAGACGCTCGTCGCGTCGCTGTTTTTTATGGGACAAATCCTGTGGCTGGAGAACAAGGCGTTTTCTGCCAACCGGCCGGAGCGGCTGACGCTCGTGATGTTTGTGACGGAGGCGCTCGTCTTCACCGTGCTCGCGGGGGCGACGGCGCCGGATGTCGCGTCGCTCGTCACGCCGTGGACCTCGCCGGCGTGGCTGGCGCTGACGGTCGTGCTGACGGTGTTCTGCACGCTGGGTTCGTTTTCGCTGATGAATGCGTGGCAGCCGAAGATCACGGCGACGGAGGCGGGGCTGGTTTACTGTGTGGAGCCGATCTTCGGGTCGCTGATGGCGTTGTTTTTACCGGCGATGTTATCGGTGTGGGCAGGAATCCACTACGCGAACGAGCAGGCAACGTTTCACCTGCTCGTGGGTGGCGGCTTGATCACGGCGGCGAATATTCTGATCACGCTCAAGCCGCCGACGAAGCGGTAGCGGGCCGCGCGAAACGTTGCGCCTGCGGCGACGGGGCGAGCGATCCGTCCGCTGTGGCGACGGAGCGCGCGGCGGCGGAACTACCGGCCACCGCTCTTCGCCAGCGCGGCGGCGGCGGTGGCTTGAAACACGCGCCGCACCTCGCTCGCGTCGCTATTGGGAAAGTTCGCGCGTTGCACCATCAGCACGTAGGCCACACCCTTGACGGGATCGATCCACGCCTGCGTGCCCCACGCGCCGCCGTGGCCGAACGTGCCCGGCGAGAGCATGGCGGCGAGGCCCTCGTGCGGGGTCTTCAGGATGCAGGTGCCGATACCCCAACCGTAGTTCAGCCCGCGTTGGCCGTAGGTGTCGTTTTGGAAAAACCCCGTCGGCAACGCCCCACTGTGCACCGCGGAGAGCACCCCGACGGCCCGTTCGGAGAGGATGCGCTGACCGGAGAGCGTGCCGCGGTTGAGCAACATTTGGCAGAAACGGGCGTAGTCGTTGGCGGTGGAGTAGAGCCCGCCGTTGCCTTGGGGCGGCCGATTGCGCGTGCCGAAATCGCTGCGCGCGGGAGCGGCTGCCAGCGCGCCCGTGTCTTTGTTTTTCGTGTAGCCGGTGGCCATCCGGGCCCGCTGCGCTTCGCTCGGATAAAACGTGGTGTCTTTCATGCCAATCGGGTCGAACAACCGTTTTTGGAGAAACGCATCAAAGGTCAGCCCGCTCACAACTTCGACGATACGGCCCGCGAGATTGATGCCGGACTGGGTGTATTTCCATTTCTCGCCAGGCTCGTATTGCATTTTCGCGGCGAGCCACACCGGCACGAGCTCCGCGAGCGTCTGGGCGGCTTGGGCCGCCGGGCCGGTGGCCTCGCCGAGACCCGAAGTATGGGTGAGAATTTGGGTAATGGTGAGGTTCGCCGGTTGGCCGGAGGGCGTCTTGAGGTGGGCGAAATCAGGAAGGTATTTGGCGACGGGGTCGGTGACGTTGAGCTTGCCCTCGTCCTGCAGGATCATGATCGCGGTGCCGGTGATCGGTTTCGTCATCGACGCGATCCACATCAGGGTGTCGGGGGTCATCGCACGGTGGCTGGCGAGGTCCGCGTGACCGTTGCTTTCGAGGTGCAGTGTCTGGTCTTTGGTGACGACGACCGTGACGGCTCCGGCGACTTCGTTTTGAGCGATCATGGCCTCCATCGCGGCGCCGACGCCGGGGAGTTTGGGCGCGGCACCAAAGAGTGGAGACGTCGCAGCAAGGATGAACGCGAAGAGAGATCGAAGGTGGGGCATGGGGCCACGCTATGAAAAGATTCATGGGCACAGCGAGCTGAACCTCGCGCCCATGTCAGGACGTGCCCATGCGGATGGGACGATCGTCGGGCTAGGATTGCTCCGTTGCGTTTTTCTCAAAAAACACGCGGAATTATTTGTCACTTATTAAGTGACAACCCCTCTGAAAACGGCGGTCTTTTGGACGTATAAAGTGAGGGAGTCATCCGAGACCATGCGGTGGTCCGTGGCGGTTATGCTTCGGTTCAAGGGCACAATCGACTTTGCTGATTTTTGGTCGGTTTCCTTCCTTGTGAAGGAAGTCGTGGCGTCTTGGTGGGAAACGACGAGGCTGTGAGTTGAGCCACACCCATTCGCACTCCATTGAACAAATTTCTTACAATTCTGCTTTTCACTGTTCTCGTCGTGATCCCCGCGGCCCTCGTAATCGCCGGTCAATGCGGCCTGTTCAGCGGTCAACGGCCGAGTGATCTCGGCGTCCACCATCGCCGGTTGAAAGCGCCAGGAAAGAATGCCCAGAATGTCGTCAGCAGCCAAGCCGCGATGCACCCGCACATGGACAATCATGTCATTGCCCCGCTCACGTTCAGCGGCGATCCGGCGCTCGCGTGGGTCCGCCTGCAAAAAATTATCGCCGCGACCAAGGGCACGACGATGGTGGTGTCGCAGCCGGACTATCTGCATGTGGAGTTTCAAACCACCTACCTTAAGTTTATCGATGATGGGGAATTTTCGCTCGATGCCGCGAAAGGCGAGATCCACCTGCGCTCGGCGTCACGACTCGGGCGTAAGGATTTTGGGGTGAACCGCGCCAGGTTGGAGAAAATCCGCGCGAGTTTTGACGCGAGGTGAGCGTGCGTCGTGTGCTTGCGAGCACACCGCAACCGCGGCGAAATGAAATTGGCAGCAACCACGATGGTTTTGGAGCGGGGTCTGCGCGGGTGTGAGGGTGGTCGGGCTGGTGGTTTTGC
>CAMBVX010000559.1 GCA_945871085.1 Opitutus sp. GAS368
ATGTCGCCGCGGTAGAATGAATCGACGGAGTTGCGTTGCGCGAGCGTCGTGAGGAGGGCGGCGAGCTCGGGGTTGCGGAAGGTTTCGCCGGCGGCGGGCGGGGCACCGTTCTTCAGAAAGAGCGCGCGCCCACCGGCGTGCGTGCTGAACGTCGGAGTGAGGTTGCGGATCGTGGTGGCGATGGCGGCGCTGAGCGGGAAGCCGTCGCGCGCGAGGGCGATGGCGGGCTGGACGGAGTCGCGGAAAGAGCGCGTGCCGTGGCGGTCGAGGGCAAGTTGAAGACCGGCCAAAATGCCGGGGACGCCGGCGGCGAGCCAGCCGACGTCGTTGACGCGGCCGCGGACGGCGCCCTTTTCGTCGAGGGGAAACAGGTCGGCGCGGGCGGCGGCGGGCGCGGCGGAGTTGGCGTCGATGGCGACGACATTTTTGCCGTCGGCAGATGCGATCATGATGGCGGTACCATAACCGCCAATACCGGTCATCGCAGGGGAGCAGACGGCGGCGGCGAGGGCGGATGCGACCACGGCGTCGACGGCGTTGCCCCCGGACGCGAGGACCTCGGCGCCAATTTTGTCGGCGGTCGGTTCACCGCGGACGACGCCGTGCGGATGGGCGGGCGCGGCCGCGGCGCGGAGCACGCGGGGGAACGTGAGGGTGGTGGCGACGGCGCCGGCCGCAGTGACGGAGAGGCGGAGGGCGGCGCGGCGGGTGATGGGGCGGGGCATGGGGGGATTGGAGAAGGGGCGAAGCGGGAAGAAGGGCCAAGGAGCAAGGACCAAGGAGCAAGGACCAAGGAGCAAGGGCGAAGGAGGGAGACGATTAACCGCTCACTACGCTCATTGTTTTTGGCGTGAGGGCGAGGGGTGAGTGTTTTACCCCACCCTGCGCCGGCCCGACGGTTCAGATTCGAGGGGCGACGGGTATGAAAAGATTGTGATGAGATGTGATCTTGCCAGTTCCTGGGGGCCTCACTTTCTTGGCTTCGTCGTGAGAATCCCCCCGCCCCTCGCAGCTCAGCAACGGTTTCGTACCCTGCGACTGCCGTGCGCTGTGCTGGCGCTGGTTGCCGCAGAATGCGCTCGGGGAGCGCAGGAGACTGCGTCGTTCACCTTCGCCACGCAGACGCTGACGGTGCCGGCCGGATTCACGGTGGAGCTGGTCGCGGCGCCGCCGAGGGTGAATCGGCCGATCTCAATCGCGTTTGATGATGAAGGCCGACTCTACGCAACGGATTCTTCAGGGCTGAGCGACAAGTCCGACAAGCAGTTTGAACAGAAGCCGCATCGGATCGTGCGACTCGTGGATCGCGATGGGGACGGGCGCTTCGAGGAGTCGACGGTGTTTGCGGAGAACATGATGTTTCCGCAAGGGGCGATGTTTTACGAAGGTTCACTCTACGTGGGAGCGCCGCCGCACATTTGGAAACTCACTGATACGAATGGCGACGGCGTGTCGGACCGACGGGAGCAGTGGTATGACGGCAAGACGCTGACGGGGTGTGCGAACGATCTGCACGGGCCGTATCTCGGGCCGGAGGGTTGGTTTTATTGGACGAAAGGTGCCTTCGCCGAGCAGCGGCACACGTTGGGAAACGGGCAACCTTTCGTGACGCGGGCGTCGCATATTTTTCGGGCGCGACCTGACGGGACGGGGCTCGAGCCGGTGCTCTCGGGTGGCATGGACAACCCCGTGGGGGTGGCGTTTACCGCGACGGGCGAGCGGGTGTTGAGCGGGACGTTTTTTCAGATCGGCACGGCGGGGAAACGCGACGGGCTGATTCACTCGGTTTACGGTGGCGTCTACGGCAAAGAAAACGCGAGCACGGCCGGGCACGCGCGCACGGGCGACCTGATGCCGATCATGACGCACATGGGCGCAGCGGCGCCGTGCGGGTCGATGGCGTATCGCTCGCGAGTATTTGGGGCGGACTACGCGGACAACCTCTTCGTGTGCTACTTTAATCTGCGGAAAATATCACGTCACGTGATGGTGCCTGCGGGAGCGACGTTCACGACGAAGGACACGGATTTTGTGACGTCGGACAGCCAGGACTTTCATCCCACGGATGTGTTGGAAGATGCCGATGGCAGTCTGTTGATCGTGGATACCGGTGGTTGGTATAAAATTTGTTGCCCGACGTCGCAGCTCTCGAAGCCCGATGTGTTGGGTGGGATCTATCGGGTGCGGAAAACCGGCGCGCCGAAAATCGCCGATGCGCGCGGACTAACATTACCGTGGGCGACGATGGGAGCGGTGGACCTCGCCGCGCTGCTCGCCGATGGGCGGCCTGACGTGCAGCAACGTGCGCTGCACACGCTCGGGCAGCGAGGCTCGGCGGTGGTGCCGGCCGTCGCGGAGTTTTTGCGGCGAGCACCTGCGGCCGAAGCGCGGCGCAACGCGGTGTGGACGCTCGCGCGGATCGACACGGCAGAATCACGGGCGGCAGTGCGGGCGGCGCTGGACGACACCGATGCGTCGGTGGTCACGACGGCGCTGCAGGTCTTGAGCGTGTGGCGCGATGCGGGCGCGTTCGCGCGGTTGCTGGATTTTATCAAGGCGGAGAACGTAGCCCACGCGCGCATGGCGGCGGAAGTGTTGGGGCGACTGGGCGACGCGCGGGCGATCGGTCCCTTGCTCGCAGCGGTGGGGCGGAGCGGTGAGGTCGCATTTACGGCGACGGGTGCACCGGAAGGTGCGGCGGAGCGCGCGTGGGAGCACTCGTTCATTTACGCGTTGATTGAAATCGGGCGACCGCAGGACGTGTTGGCTCAACTCAAGCCCGGTGCGGCGCCGCGGGTCGTGCGGGCGGCCCTTGTCGCGCTGGATCAGATGGCGGGCGGTGGGCTGAAGGCCGGAGATGTGATCGGTTGGCTCGACGCGACCGAGGGCATGGTTCGGCAGACGGCGGCGTGGGTTGCGGGGCATCATCCGGAGTGGGGTGGGGTGTGGGCGGACTTTTTTCGGCGGCAATTGGCGGTCAAATCGCGTGGCGTGGCCGAGCAAGCGGACTTGCAGGGCCAACTCGCACGCTTGGCTCCAGCGATGGCGATTCAGGAACTTTTGGCGGCGACGGCGAGTGATGCGCAGGCGCACGCCGAGGCGCGGCTCCTTGCGCTCCGAGCGATGGCGGCGGCGGGCTTGAAGGAAGCGCCGGTCGGGTGGCTCGCGACGCTCGCGGCATTACTCACCGGCACTGACGCGGCGCTGATGCGCCAGACGGTCGCGACGGCGCGTGCGCTGGCGTTGCCCAAGGCGGGGCACGCGGGACTGACTGCGGCGCTGGTGCGCGTGGGACGCACCGCGGGTGTGCCCGCGGACGTGCGACTCGATGCGCTGGGCGCGGCGGCGCCAGCGGCGTTGGCACCGGTTGACGCCGTGTTGTTTGATTTTCTGCGCGCCCATCTGGACGCAAAAGAACCGATGCTCGTGCGCGCGGCGGCAGCGGGCGTGTTGGCGAAGGCTCCGCTGTCACCGGCCCAGCAGCTGGCGTTGGCCGAGACGATGACGACGGTGGGGGCATTGGAGGCGCCGAAATTGCTGCCCGCGTTTGAGAACTCTCCGAACGAAACGCTCGGCCTGAAGTTGGTGGCGGCGCTGAAAGCCTCGCCGGGTTTGCCCGGGGTGCGGGCCGGTGCGCTGAAACCGCTCCTCGCGAAATATCCCGCGGCGGTGCAGCAACAGGGCGAGGC
>CAMBVX010000560.1 GCA_945871085.1 Opitutus sp. GAS368
CGCGCAAGCCCCCGCTCCCGCCCGCACCCGCGCCTCACCTACAAAAATCTGTCCTCCGAAAATTTTCCTACCTCACCAATCTTTCTAACCCAAACTCCGAATCTCATCACCTTCGCCCCATCTCCTCCCCAATCCCCTGAATTTGGGTAGGAAAATTTTATGGGCAGGAATATTTCCCAAACCTCGATCCCGGAACTCCGCCGGCTGAAGGTTCGCGCTTCGCCGATTAGGCGAGGCACGCACGGACTCAAACGTCCCTCGATGCCCAAAAATTAGCGCAGATTAGCGGTTCAACCCTTCCGGAGACATTTTTCGGAGGCCGAGCGCTCCGTCCTTTTCGCCCCCCACCGGCGGGATACCCATAAAATAGATCTGTCTCACCCCCACTCACCAGCTCACAAAAAAAACGGCGGCGGTCGCAAGACCGCCGTCGTTGTCGCGCATTGCCGTTCCAGGCAGCGCCAAAAAGATCACTTCGTGTTCGCTTTAAAGAACGCCACGCCACCCGCGACCAGCTTGTTCGGGTCCTGCGCGAAGCCGGCATTGTCCGTCTCGATCGCCATCACCCCCGACCATTTCGCCTTTTTGATTTCGGCGAACAATCCTTGGTAATTCGCCTGACCGGTGCCGATCTCCACATCGAGAATCGTCGGTCCCGCCGGTTTCTTCTCACCTTTTTTGTCGGTCACCATCGCACCTGGCGCGGCCGGCTCAAGGCGTTTGTCCTTCAAATGCATGTCGAACACCCGGCCCTTATACTCACGGAATACCTTGGCGGCATCAAAGCCCGCCGCCGTCACCCAACCTACGTCGAGACATACGCCAATGCGCGCATCGCGCGCCGCGAGGATTTTTTGCACGGTCGCCGGATCACCGTAGACCGAACCCGTACCGTGATTGTGGATCGCGAGCTTGATGTCGTATTCCTTCACGAGTTGCTCGAGGTTGTCCCACTCGGCCAAATTTTTCGGCTCAACGATGATGATTTTGATCCCCATCAGCTTCGCAAATTCGAACGACTTCCGGTTCTCCTCCTTATCCATCGAGGTGCCATTGACGCCAAACGTGTAGCAGGTGAGGCCGCGTGCATCCAAAATCGCCTTCTTGCGCAGTGTCTCCGCCTTCGGACCTTTCGGATCGATGTGCTTGGAGATCAACTGCAGATTCTTGATCTGGTGTTTGGTCGCGAAGTCCACGACTTCATCGAAGGTCATGTTGCGGCACGTCCAAGACTGGATGCCGAGTTGCGGGCCGGCCGCGACCACACGGGCCGACGACAGGGCGAATGTGATCGCCAGCAAGGCGACCGAGAACAAGCGGAGCGGATTTTTCATGGGTAAAAGCGGGAAAAAACTGAAAGCGAGAAACAGCAGAGACGCCTCGATCCAGCAAACGTTACGCCCCCGGCGAATCGAGGAGTTTCTGCACCGCCGCGACGGCAAACTGCTCCCGCTCGGCCCATGTCCCGCTAATTTCCACCAACGGCAGCCCGCGCCGCTCCAACGCCTCGCGCCAAATTTTTCGCCCGCGCGCCCGTCCGTTTGCATCCGGAAAACTCCGCTGTGGGTCCGGCTCGAACGGCACATCGGTATCGCAGAGCAACCACAATGCCACGCGCCGCGTGCGTTCCTCCGCCTCGGCGCGCACCCACGGCGGACACGCCCCGGGGAACAGCACATCGTCCCACAACGTGCACGTCAGCAGATCGGTATCGAAAAAGACCACTCGCCGCGCCGCCGCCACCGCGTGGTCCTCGTTGGCCATTTGCCCCAGCGCGATCGTCCCGAGGTCTCCACCCGTGATCTTGCCCTCTTTGATCTCCCAGAATTCCCGCACAAATTCCTCTGACCACGGCTCGCCAAACCGCTCCGCCAATCGCTCCGCGAGCGTCGATTTGCCGGTCGATTCGGTGCCAAACACCACCACGCGTTTTACGCCGCCACTCATGATCGGGTGGGAGCCGCGCCGCCCCCGTCGCGTTTCCTCGCCCCGGCCCACGTGCGCCACCCCACCACGGCGAGCCCGAGATAAATCACATAAAGAAACGCCGTGTAGGCGAGATCCGCTGTCCAATACGCCGCGACGGCGACGAGGTTCACCACGACCCAGACTGGCCAATTTTCGAGCAATTTTTTCGCCTGCAAGCTCTGCGCCACGATTCCAAAAACTGCAATGAACGCATCGCGCCACGGCATCACGGCATCCGTCCAGTTTCGTAGCGCCAGCGCCCACCCCGCCACCGCCGCGCCCCCGACCAGCAGCGTCACCGTGCGTCCCCGCCACGTCATCACGCCTACTGGCAGTTCTTGCGCTGGGGCCGCGGCGCCTTCGTCGCGCCGTGCCGCCCGGACCCAGTGCCACCAACCCCACGCGAGCGCTCCGAAAAAGAACACCTGCTGCGTCGCATCCGCATAAAATTTCGTCCGATAAAACAAAATTCCCTGCACCGTTACGGCGACGAGCCCCACCGGAAACGCCCACAGCGACCGCCGAATCATCAGCCCCACTCCCGCCACTCCCAACACAAGATTCGCCTGATCGAGCGCCGACGCCCCCGTCAACCCGTCCCAGATATTTTCGACCAGTTCGTTCATCGTGCCACGCCCGCCGTCACCGGCAGTTTCGATCCGTGTTCATCCGTGTTCATCCGTGTTCATCCGTGTCCATCCGTGTCCATCCGTGGTCAAAAAGCTTCTCCCTGTTTCAGCCTACTTGTTCCCGGCCACAAACGCTTCCATGGCCTCGCGCGTGATCGTATGCCGCCCCGCACAACGGGGACACCGGATTTCGATTTTCTGGTCTTCCTGAAACAACGCCACCGGGTCATGGCGCATGGCCGGTGCGAGCACCTCCATGAGCTTCGCTTGATTGCAACCGCAGTGCCAACGGCACACGCGTTTCTCCAAGAATCCCAACGGCTCCTTGCTCGGCAAATCCCGCGCGCCGTCCGTCGTCAGCGCCTTAAACCACGCCATGTCGCAGTCCGGATGCTCCGTCACCATGGCCCATTCTTCCTCGGCCACTTGGAAATACCGCGCCGCCCGCTGCTCGCTCTGCGCGTAGAATTTCTCCGCCGCCACCATTGGATCCGCGCCGGTAAAGGTCACCGCGCTCCGCCGTTTCTCGCCGCGGCCGCGCACGACGTCCGAATAAAAAATATTCTCCGGCAGCTCCTTCACGTTCTCGTCAAATATTCGTCCCGTCACCGTGCCCAGTTCGTTGTCGCCCGTGAGAAACAGGTTCACGCGCGGCGCCTGAAAATTGATCGTCCACGCCGTGAGTTCGTTCCGTGGCCGCGACGCACAGTGCAACGCGAACGCCACCAACGCCCGCTTGAACAACGCATCGTGTTCCGGCGCCGGCTTGATCGCATTCGCCCCGAGATGCAGGTAGTAGTCGACGAACAGCGCGCCGAAGTCCGCCCGTGCCACCATCGCGTCGCGCGAACGCACAAAGTGCGTGTCGATCGCAGTCCCTTCGTCGGCGAGATTGGGCGGAGTGATTTCAGGCATCCTGTCCACACTTCGCCGAAACCGACCGAAGTCCAGCCCGCGGCGCTCCGCGCCCGGCGCAGCGCGGTTTTCCGCCCGTGTGGGGCAGGCTTTATGCCTGCCAAGATATGGCGGGGATAAACCCCGCCCCACAGTGCGCCGCGGCACCGCGGTTCCGGGAAACCGGGCTGCGC
>CAMBVX010000561.1 GCA_945871085.1 Opitutus sp. GAS368
CCGCCGTATTCCTGCATTTGCCGCAGAGAGCGACTTTCGCCCTCTGCATAGCCAGTCGGCGACTCATACCAGAGGACGGGCATGCCGGTGAGATTACGAATTTGCACGTAGGCGGTCAGCCTTCGGTTCAATTTCCAATTGAGCGAAACGTCGAACTGCGTGATCTCGCCGACCGTGCGGCCATAGGTGCCGCCATCCGGATGTTCCGGGCGCCAGACCATGCCGAGGGAGCTGCTGAACTTCTTATAGGAATAGCCGAGGCGTGAGGAGACCCGGTGGGGCGCCAGACCGCCGCGGCGCGCGTTGGCATACGTGCGGGTGTAGGCAACATTGTAGCTGATCCCGCGCAGCATTTCGTGCGGCAAAAAGCCGAGCGTCTGATTGTAGGACAGTTCCATGTTCCGAAATTTCCTCAGCCGGGAGTTGTTGCGCGTGGCGCGGAACGTGTAGGCCGCGAAATCCGGATCATCCACGCCGAACTCGTCCGCCGAGTAGTCAAAACTCTCGCGCAGATTCGTGATCTCATTTTGCGAGAGGTCCAAACTGAGCTGGCCGGGCGAGCGGCCGCTGAAGTAATACGCGAGCCGCGCCTGATACTTGGTGGTCTTCTCGGGTTGCAGCTCCGGATTCGGGGCGGCCACCCGCGAGTTCACTTCGTCGACGACCCACAGGCCGGTGAGGTTGTCGATCGGCGGCCGGGAGATACCTTTGTTGAAGCCAGCGTGGAATTCAAAATTCCGGAGGATATTGTATTTGGCCGAGAAGGACGGGAACATATTGCGGTATTGCGATTGGCGGGTGACGCGCGGCTGGCTCTCAAACTGGTAGCGGAGGCCGGCCAAAGTCGTCCCCCGACCACCGTTGGTGCCGGCGGCATAGACCGGGTAGCCGGCCGCCAGCACCTGGGCGCGGAGCAGCGGGTCCCACTCGCGGACCGCATTTTCGGTATCCTCCAAACGGGCACCGAAGCGGAGCTGCAGTTGGGAGGTGGGGCGGGCATCGATTTGGGCGTAGCCCGACTTGATCGTCTGGCGGAAGAGCCGCGGCGCAGCGTAGTGGTCGGTGTAGTAGTTTTCCGGCGTGGCCGTGTTGCTGAATTGCTCGGGATGAGCCCGGAAAAGGTCGGCCACGGCGTAGCGATTCACGCGGGGCGGCATCCCTTGCACGCCATTCACATTGTAGACCGTCAACGCGTTGGTCGTGCCGAGGTCAAAGCCATGCGGCGAGATGAACTGGGGGCCGACATTGGCCCAATTGCCCGTGGTGGCGTTTTCGAAAGCACCGGTTGTCGCATTGGTCCGGATCGTGTTGCCGAAGGGTCCGGTGTAGGACCAGACCTCGGTATTGCCGTAACCGCGGTGATCGCGGTTTTCCTCGTTCCACTTGCCGCCGAATTTGAGCGCGACGGGAAATTTCCGAAACGGCACGACCCACTTGGCGTTCAACTGGCCCGTCCAGATTTCGGTCGCCCAAATATTACTGCTGCTGTTGGCGCGGGTGCCGCCGTCGCGGGCCGCCGTATTGGTGAAATTGCGCAGGTCATACCAGTCGGGTCCAGCGGTCTGCCGGATCGTCCATTCCCACGACTCGGCATGGGGCCGCGTGGCCGTGAAACTGCTCGCCACCCCGCCACCCTCGGAGCTCGAGAATCCGCGCTCCAAGGCCTCATAATTATTCAGCGAACGCGAGTAGCCGGCCGCGCCATCGACGACCCAGGTGGCGAGCTTGTATTCAAAGCGCGGGGAAAACGTGCGGGTGTAGGTGAGCTTGGAGGCGGAGCCGCCGCCGTTGTTGAGCGCGGCGGCATTGGCCGTGCCTTCGCGGCGGGCGACGATCGTAGTCAGGCCGTCCCCGCCGACCGAATTGCGGCCGTTGTTGACGTTGGCGTTGTCGTTGGCGGCGACGAAGGTGAAATTGCGGTTCCAAAATTCGCCCTCGGTGTAGGTGTAGATGGCGTTGAGCGAGAGCACGAGATTGCGCGTCGCCTTGAAATCGGCGGTCAGCAGCATGGAATCTTTTAGAATGAACTTCGGCCCATCCTTAAAATCGATCTGGCGGGCCACCAGCGGCCGGCTGTCGTTGGCATTGGGCGCGCGGTTATAGCCGACGTTCACGAGGTATTGCTCGGTGTAAGACGAGGCGTGGCTGGTGCTGAGCAAAATGCCGAGGCGCTGGTTGAAGAACGATTCGGCGTAGTTGGCCTCATAGTTGTGCTTGAACTTATTTTCCAGCTTGTCGGTCGGACCCATCGTCTTCCGAAGGGTAAACTCTTCGTCGTTAAAATTGACGCTGGTGTTGAAACCGTAGGAGCGCCCTTTGCGGTCAAAAGCACGTTTGGTCTTCATGTTGATCGTGCCAGCCGGCGAGTCGGCGTCCGACTCGGGACTCGTGGTCCGGCTGACCTCGATGGAATCGATGGCCGTGATCGAAAACCCTTCGAAGCTCGTCGCGCGCGAGGCATCGCCGCCACCCCGGTTCGCATCGGCACTGGCCGTGCGGATACCGTCGAAGGAGACGCCGACATATTGAGAATCCATCCCGCCGAGACGCGGACCGCGGGCTTCGGACTCGACGTAGTCAATATCGACGCCGGGCAGGTATTTGAGAAATTCACCGACGTTGCCATCGGTCACGTCGCCAAAAATATCGGACGAAACTGAGGTCGAGATGTTCATGTTTCGCCGCTGGTCCATGATCGCCTTGGAATTACCTTCGCGTTCGGACGACACCGAGAATGCGGCCAACTGCAAAACTTCACCGTTTTTCGCCCCTCCCGTGACCGGCGCGGCGGAGGCGCTGATCAGATTGACTTCGCGGACAGCAGGCTGCCCGGCCGTGACCGTGAAGGACTCGTTCATGGTGATATAACCCGTGTAGGTGACCGTGATCGCCGCGGCTCCGGCGGCGACACCCGCGAACTGAAACGAGCCATCATTCTCGGAGTAGGTCACCTGGTTGGTGCCATCGAGACGGACCTCGGCGTTGCGGACATATTCCTTGGAGACGGGATTGTAGATCCGGCCCTGGATCGAGCCGGTAGGGGCGGGCTGGGCAGACAGCGTGACCGCCAAAATTGAGGTCCACACGATCGCGCCAAAGGCGATGATGCGACGGAGCAATGAAGGGAGGAGCAGGTTCATGGTCAGGATGAATTCGGTTCGAGGGGAGGCTGACGGTTACAGCGCGGGATTCAGCGCGGGATTCAGCCCAATCGGAAATAAATCGCTGCCGGTCGCAAGCCCGCGCTGGGTCATGCCGCGCCGGGATCGCAGGAAAAAGCGGCAGCCCCCGGGTCCGCGCTGAAATCTAATTCCTCATTTCGCCCCGACTCAGAGCTGGCTGCGGATGCCGCAGGTGCTTTTCCCACGCCTTTTGTCGCGCCCACTCCCCCTGTGGCCCATCGCGGACCCTGCTTCCACGCGCCACCAAAATCATCCCTCCCCGCCCTCCTCCTCAAATTTCCTAGCTCAAAACTCTTCCTGCCAAAAAATTTAGCCGTTTTCCCGGCTCCGGTCAAAACTGCGCTTGCCCTCGCCCACGGCCCCACCCACTCTGCGCCTCTCCGCCCTTACTCACGTGCGAAAAAATCTCGCCATCACCTCTTTGCTCTTCGCCTGGCTCTGCGCCAACGGCGCGCTGCTGGACGCCGTGCAGGTCTTCGCCTGGGGCAAGATGTT
>CAMBVX010000562.1 GCA_945871085.1 Opitutus sp. GAS368
ACCGTGGAAGTGCCGAAAGAGCTCGACTGGGACATGTGGTGCGGCCCCGCCCCGCTGCGGCCGTTCAACGGCGGCGATCCCCGCACGCCGACCGCCGGTGCCGGCAATCGCGGCATTCACCCGCGCGGTTTCCGCAACTACCTCGATTACGCCAACGGCACCCTCGGCGACTGGGGAATCCATTGGCTCGACCAAGTCCTGTGGGTCACCGGAGAAAAATATCCGAAGCGCATCTTCTCCACGGGCGGCCGCCCCATCGCCGGTCCGGCCGTTTTGAGCGCCACCGAACAAACCACCGACGCACCTGATCACCAGCTCGCAACCTACCAGTTCGACAAGTTCAGCGTGCAATGGGAGCACCGTCGCTTCGCCAACAACAACACCGACAAGGGCGAAAACGTCGGCTGCTATTTCTACGGCACCAAGGGCATCTTCCACATGGGTTGGCAGAAGGGCTGGACCTTCTACCCGAGCGATGCGAAGCAGCCCACGATCACAGAGGAACCGAAGCTCAACTCGCCCGATTCGCAGAACATCAAAGAGCTCTTTGCCGATTTCCTGAACGCGATCCGCACCGGCACGAAACCCGTGAGCGACATCGGCGACGTCCATCTCTCGACCAACATGGCGCTCCTCGGCATGGCGTCGCTGAAACTCGGCAAGAGCATCGAGTGGGACGGCGTGAAAGAAGTCATCGTCGGGGACGCCGCTGCCAATAAACTCCTCCGCCGCGATTATCGGAAGGGCTACGAATACCCGAAGGCGTGACGCGCCGTCGTTGACTGGCGTGAACTCCCGAATGGAATCGCGCCATCCGATGCATCCGCGCTCCCTGCTTCTACCGGCCTTACTTGCTCTGTTGGGTGCGACTGCCGCGCCCGCCCACGCCGCTACGCCAGCGGCTCCCCGCACGCTCCGCGTGCTCTCTTACAACGTCCACCACGGCGAGGGCGACGACGGGAAACTCGACCTGCCGCGCCTCGCCGCCGTCATCACCGCGTCGCGGGCCGACCTCGTGGCACTCCAAGAGGTCGATCAGAGAACCAAACGCACCGGCGGCATCGACCAAGCGGCGGAACTCGCCCGACTCACCGGCCATCACGTCGCCTATGGCAAAGCGATGGATTACCAAGGCGGTGCCTACGGCCAGGCGTTGTTGAGCCGCTGGCCGCTGGAGGATTTCGTCGTCCACGCGCTCCCCAATCCCGCAAACGTTGAACCGCGGATCGCGATCTCAGCCACGGTGCGCCCGCCGGGTTTGCCGGCGTTGCGCTTCATCGGCACGCATCTCGACGCGACGCGCGACGACACCGCGCGCTGGCAACAAGCGCTGCGGCTGAATGAACTCTTTGCCCACGACACCGCGCCGACAATTTTTGTCGGAGATTTCAATGCCCGGCCCGACACTCGGGTAATGAAGGCTTTGTTTGAGCACTTCGCGGACGCCTCGGCCGCAAGCCCAGCGCCGACCAGTCCGGCCAAGCAACCAACCGCTCGCATCGACTACGTCCTCTTGCGCCCCGCCCCGGCGTGGCGCGTGGTCTCCTCGAAGGTTTTGCCCGAAGCCGTGGCCTCCGACCATCGCCCGCTGCTCGTTGAGCTCGTGCCCGCCTCACCCTGACCTTCGCCATGAAACAATTTCTCTCGGCCGCCGCATGGGCGGTCTTTTCCCTGCTCGTCTTGACGCCCGCCCGCATCGCCGCGGAAGAGCCTTTCTTTTTCATCCAGCTCAGCGATCCGCAGCTCGGGATGTTCACTGAAAACAAGGATTTCGTGCAGGACGCGGCGAACTTCGAGTTCGCCGTCACCGCGGTGAACCGCCTGCGCCCCGCGTTCGTCGTGATCACGGGCGATCTCGTGCACAAGCCCGGCGATGCCGCGCAAATCGCCGAATACCGCCGCATCGCGGCGAAGATCGATGCCGCCATTCCCGTTTACCACATTGCCGGCAACCACGATGTGA
The DNA here is from genome assembly GCA_945871085.1 of Opitutus sp. GAS368. GTDB lineage: Bacteria > Verrucomicrobiota > Verrucomicrobiia > Opitutales > Opitutaceae > GAS368. Next base: position 1,964 of record CAMBVX010000562.1, read on the forward strand.
AGAACGTCCCGACGCCGGAGAGCCTGGCCGATTACACGAGGATTTTCGGACCCGACCGCTATACCTTCAGCCACCGCAGCGTCACCGGCATTGTGCTCAACTCATCCGTAATTCACTCGCCGCAAGAGGCCCCGCAGCAGCTCGCCGAGCAGGAAAAGTGGCTGCGGGCCGAACTCACCAAAGCAAAAGCCGCGGCCACACCCCACATCGTCGTGTTTCAGCATCACCCGTGGTTCATCGCGAACGCTTCCGAGCCCGACCAGTATTTCAATATCCCACTCGCGCGGCGTGCCGCCTACATGGCGTTGTTTCGTGAGTTCGGCGTGAAGTATCTGTTTTGCGGACACTATCACCGCAACGCCGAGGGCCGCGACGGCGACATCCAGAACATTACGAGCGGACCGGTCGGCAAACCGCTCGGCGGCGCCAAGTCCGGTCTGCGCGTCGCCATCGTGCGCGACGCGGGGATCGAGCACCGCTACTACGAACTGGGCGAACTGCCGGTGAACGTGGAGCTCACGCCGCCGGCGCCAAAGAAAAAGTAGGCGATTCCAGACGGAGCAGCGGTTTCCCAATGCCAATGAGCAGGCGCGGGGGAGAGCGCCCCTCCCGCGGACCACGGCCCGCCTTGACCTCGTGAGTGGTCCCGCGCCAACTCCTGCTCATGACCGACCTCCCTGCCGACGACCAAACTTTCCTCAAAGACCTCGTCAAGACCGCACGCCGCAAACACCACCACGTCAAATGGACGGACCGCGACGGCACCGAGCGCATCACGGTGCTCGATCAGATCGAGGTCGTGCGCTTCGCCAAGCTCGCCCACCAGCTGGGCATCTCGAAACCCGAGTTGCTCCGCCAAGCGGCACACATCCCGGTGACGAAGTCGGCTCCGGCCGCGTCCGCTCCGACCGCTCCGACCGCGAGCCCGGTCTCAGCCTGACGACTGGCGGTCAGCGGGATTCGCAGGATTCGAGCTGCGTTACCGCGGGCGGGAGGGACGTTAGTCCCTCTGCTGTTTTGCAGGGACTGAAGTCCCTGCCACGTTCTCTGTGTCACCAAAAACCCCGCAAAGGCACCCTGCGGGGGCCAGCGAACGCCGAGCGAGCTGGCGCGGGCAAATTTGCTCTGGCCTCGTTGGGGCGAGCAGCCACGATTCGCGGTCGGAAAATTTCACTCTGGTATTCATCCCGAAACCTCTAGCGCCTCCCTCGTTCTCAACCCCTTTCCTACTATGACCCACCACCCTGCTCTCCTCAATCGTCGTCCTTCGCTCGCGAAGGGCCTCCTCCAAGCCGCGCTCTGTGCGGTTTTGTCGCTCTCCGCCGCGGTCATTGTTCCGCGGACGTTTGCCGCTGACTCCTCCGCTGCGGCGACGGGCGTCGTCACCGGCAATGTGACCAACAAGGCCACCGGCAACGGCCTCATCGGCGCCAAGGTCGAGATCCCCGCCCTCAAACTCAGCGCGTTCGTCGACAACACCGGCCGCTACCTCCTCAACGTCCCGGTTGGCACCCATGAGTTGGTGGTCACCTACACCGCACTCGACACCCAAACGAGCACCGTGGTGATTTCGGCCGGCAATCCCGCCGTCCGCGATTTCGTGATGACCAGCTCCGTGCTCATGCTCGATTCCTTCAAGGTCGTCAGCGAAAAAGCCGGTGCTTCTTCCGCCCTCACCCAACAGCGCAACGCGGACAATCTCAAGAACGT
>CAMBVX010000563.1 GCA_945871085.1 Opitutus sp. GAS368
TATACCGGGCATACACGGCAAGATTCCGGGAGAACGCGAAGTTTCCGCCGAAAGTATAGGCGGTCTCGGCGACCCGGTTGTTGCGCGTCTCGAAATTGCCCGTGCCGAATTGTCCGGTCTGAAGGGCCGGGTTGGTGCTGTTGTTGGTCACGAAATTATTGGCGGTAAATTCCCGCGTCGTGGTCTGGCGGGTGTTGAGGCGCCGGGCTCCGGCATCCAGCGTGAAATTGCCCACCTTGTGCTCAATCAGCGCATAGGGGGAAACTTCGCGTTCCTCGCCGGTGGAGTTCCGGTATTGATCCGCGAAGTGGAAGATTCCGTTGGAGGTGACCGGGCCGATCGGCGCGCCGGTGGCGGTATTCAGGATCGTGATGTCCACCCGGCGCGGTTGGGGCGTCACATCGGTCAGTAGGGTGAGGTAGAGGTAATGCTGTTCCTGTCGAAAGAAGGAATAATATACGCCGGCGCTCGCGGACGTCTTGCCGTCGTTAAACGTGCCGATCAGGCGCAAGTCGTCCTGTAAATTCCTCACCGGACCGGAAGAATGCTGCCAGCTCTTGCGGTTGCCCAGGCCATTGCCGAGGGCGGCCGCGGCGGCGGGATTGGCCGCAATGACGGCGTTATTTGCGCCTGGAGCGGTGAGGCGGAACGAGTAATTGCCCCCGCTGAGCCCGGCGGCAAACTGCGCCGCGTCTCGTCCGGCCGCGGCATTCGCGATGGTCTGCCAGACGGTCGGCACGCCATTAAAAGGATAGTCGATGGAGCGGAAGCCGTCGCTGAAGCGGTTGCGGTTTTCCAACTTGATATGGTCGGTCAACTGAAACTGGGCTTCCGTGCCGAAAAAGTTCACTCGGGTATAGATCCCGTCGGCGAGATCATATTGGACGTTGCCCACCGGGGTGTTCAGCACCGAGACAATCCGCTGGTCGGCCGAGGCGGAAGTCGCGTCTTTCTTGTGATTGGGGCCAAGGGGAATGCTGCGGAAATTCGACCCGCCGGTCAGCGCCATGGGTAGATCGAAGAGGTTGTGTTCGTCGTGGAGCTTGAAGGAAACCTTCACGTAGCCGCGGCCACTCTCGAAGGCATGCTTGAGATTGCCGAGGAGTTCACCGCCGCGGTTGGCGACGAAACCAGGATAGCGATCGCCATCGTCCACCCGATACCACCCGCCCAGGGCGAACGTGGTGTTCTTGCCGGCCGGACCCGAGACCCACAGGTCGGTGCGCAGGGTGCCATAGTCGCTGACGGTCACGGCCGTCTCGCCCTGCATGGTGGAACCACCCTCCCGCGAAATCAGGTTGATTAGGGCGAGCGACGCATTCGTGGCCATGATGTTGGACGTGCCGCTGCGCAGCACATCCAGTCTTTCGACAAAGGTGCTCATGCGGGTCCAGGCATCAGCTCCGCCGTGGCGCAGGGTGTTCGCGACCAAGACCGGAAGGCCGTCCTCGTGGAGATGGACATACGCGCCGCCGGCGGCTCCGCCTATGCCGCGGACGGTGTAGTTGTTGAACGCCTCTCCGCCCGTGGATTCGACGTAAACACCGGGTGCAGCTTTAAACAGTTCCGCCAAGTTTCGCGGCGCGAGGTCGTCGATGCGACCGCGGTCGAGCGTCGTGATCGCGACCGGCGACTCCAGTTGTTTACGTGGGGTCACGCTGCCCGTGGTGACAAAGGCGTTCAGCAGGATGGCTTCTTCATCAGCAGACGCCGGTTTCAGGGCGGCGCCGGGAGTTGCTGCGGTCTGGCCGAAGCCGGGAGTGAACGCCAAAGCGAACCAGGCGGTCAGGGTTGTGATGAGGTTGGTTTTTTTCATGGATTTGCTGGGTTCTGGAGGAACGGATGTTTTGGCTTTCGGGTTGGAAGGAGTGGGTGGCGGCCGGACAAGATCGGGTGGCGGAGGCGAAGGGTCGCGGGGCTTGCGGCCAACGATGAACGCGCCGGTTTTTTCATCCTGCACGGCGACGAGGCCGGTGTTGGCCACCATCCGGTCGAGGGCGTCACGAGCGGTGAACTCGCCGCGCACGGGGTTGGTCGCCACGCCGCGGACGCGATCGACGAGGTAGACGATCGGCGTGCCGGCGACGGTGGCGAATTGCTTGAGCGTGACGGCGGCGTCGCCGCGGGGGAGGGTAAACGTCCGCTTCTCAGCCGGGGCGGCCACCGTGGTCGTCGCGCCGGCTACGACGCTGCCGCACAGGGCGGCGACGGCGAGGGGTGCGGAGACGTGGGGTGACAACATGCGGAGGAGCAGGACTACTCCAGTAACGCAGCGGCGGACCAAAAGACCTAGTCGCGACGGAAAGATTTTTCCGAGGGCGCGAAACGCGCGGGGGGAAGTCGTTTCGTTTGTCATTCGGGACCGGGGTAGAAGCCCGCTCGCGGGCGATTGAATGCCGATTCCACAACGAAAGGTCGGCATCGCCCGCAAGCAGGCTCCTACCGCGCGCGGCGGAGGTGGATTTCGGTTTCGCCGCGGCGCTCGCCGACGATTTCGCCGTCGCGTTCGAGGAGGCGCACGAAGGCTTCGGCTTCGTCGAGGGCGAAGGTGCCGCCGATGCGGCGATCGGCGAGTGTTTCGTCGGCAATCAAAAGTTGGATACGGCTGCGGGCGTTGAAGCGCGCGATGACGCCGGCGAGCGGAGCCTCGGCAAAATCGGCGAGGCGGCTTTGCCAGGCCAGGGCGGCGCGGAGGGCGGCGGGGTCGACTTGCTCGACGGTGGGCGGCGGGGAGTGGTGCGGGAGAATGATGCGCTGACCGGCGGAGACGAGGGGCGCGGATTCGGCGGCGGAGGACGCGGGTCCGGATTGCCCCACGCGGACTTTGCCCTCGGTGACGGTGACCTCGATGTCGCCGCCGGCGGTGTAGCGAACATTAAAGGCGGTGCCGACGGCGCGGACGGCGATGGGTCCCGCGCTAACGATGAAGGGGCGGGCGGTGTCGTGGGCGACGGCGAAGTGAGCCTCGCCGGACTCGAGTTTCACGTGGCGTTCGGCAGCGGTGAACTGCACGCGCACGGCGCTCGCGGCGTTGAGTTCGAGCGTCGAGCCGTCGTTGAGGCGCGCGCGTTCGTAACCGGCGACGGTGGTCGTGAAATGGATTTCACGAGGAGGTTGCAGTGCGCGCCAGCCAGTGACGGCGCCGAGGGCGAGCGCGGCGGCGAGGCCGGCCCAGACGAAGGCGCGTGACCAGCTTCGGGGCGCACGCGCCAGAGTGGGTTGCTCGGCGCACGCAGGTAGAAACGCCACGACGGGTGCGGCGCGGTCAAAGGCGGTGTTGATCTCGCTGCGAAATTCTGGGAGTTCGCCGAGGAGGCCGAGGGTTTGCTCCAGGCGGGCGATGGCGGCGGCGTGCCGCGGATCGGTGCGGAGCCAGTGGGCGAACGCGCGTTCGCGGGCACGCGAAAAGCCGTCGTCGCGCTCGGTGAGCCAGCTGATCGCGGCGTCCTCGATGGCGGCATTGGACGTATTGGTTTTCAACAGGTGTCCTTCATTACGGGTGCGGCCTCGACCAGACCGCGCACTTCGAAAAAGCGGGCGCAGTCGCGGACGCCCTTGAGTAAGTGGCCTTTCACGGTGCCGAGGGAAATATTGAGGCGCTCGGAAATTTCTTTGCCGGAGCAACCATCGAGGTAGCGGAGGAGC
>CAMBVX010000564.1 GCA_945871085.1 Opitutus sp. GAS368
GGGGAGTGAGACAAGTCGGGCGCGCAAACCCGCCAGTGGGCGCGATGGAAAAGTTTCAGCCCGGAAAAGGCAGTTGAAACGGCTACGATTGGTGGGGCGTCCACTCGCTGGCGCTCGCGGCTACGAGTGGTGGGATCAAAACGTCGCGGTGAGCGAGAGGGAGTAACTGCGACCGCGCCAGTCGCCGTAGGGCTGGACGCCGGCACCGGAGCTGTCCCAGACGTATTTGGGGAACGGGGCGCTGAGGACGTTGTTAACGCGAAATTGTGCGCGGAGGCCATAGCGCGTGTCACGCCACGGTATCCAGCGTCCAAGGTCGGCTTGCACGAATGGATCGAACGTCCACAGCGGGCGGAGTCGGTCGTGACCTTGCGCGGCCCACAAGTCGACGGGGAGGACGCGTGAGTGATAATAATGGCCGTCGACGCCGAATCCGAAGGAGCGGCGCGACCAGCTGGCGCCGAAGTTCGAGCGATATTTCAGGAGCCCGGGAGCGGTGCCGTCGGGGCGGCGAAGTTGATCGACGGAAGGGAGGCCGGGGGCGGTGCGGCTGCGGTAGCGCTGAAAATAGAGGAGGCGTCCGTAGACCTCGAGCGTGCCACCGAAACATTGGGTCCAGGCATAGTCGGCCGAGGCGCTCCAGTTGAGGGAGCGACGGTCGATGCCGTTGACGGTGCCGGTGTAAATGCCGGTGATGCGGCCGAGGCCGAAGAGATCGCCTGGCGCGGGCGGGCCGCGGAATACGCGGTCGGGAAAAATGTGCTCCAGACTGATGAGGGTCTGGGCATCGAGGAAGACGAGGGCGCTGGTCTTGCGGGTATCAACAAAGTCGATCGAGCCGCGAAAGCGCTGGGTCTTGCTGGCACGTTTAAAAATGGCGCCGACGGTCTGGGTAACGGTGGCTTCGGTGGCGAGGGAGTAGTTGGTGATTTCGGTGACGTAGGCGGGGTAGGTTTCGTGGCCGCGGCGCGGGTCGGTGATGGGTTCCGGGTCGACGCCGATGCCGCCGGCTGGGGGCGGACCGAGCGAGAGGCGGCTGAGACTGGGCGACGGAAAACGGTTGGACGTGGTGAAGCTGCCGCGCACCGAAAATCCGCCCGCGAAGTCGAGCTTGAGGGCGGCGGTGGGGGCGAGGTTGGCCTCCGGATCGTAGCTGGAGGCGATGTAGCGGACGGCGAGGTCGGAGTCGGCTTTCCGCAGCCAACGCGGAAGCCAGCGCGCGGGCAGGACGGGGGCCTGGAATTCGCCGAAGATGCTGTAACGTTCGATGGCGCGGGCGCGGTAGTCGGCGAGAGGTTCGTAGAGGGTGCCGTCGGAGTAGGTCTTTTTCTCGGTGAACGCAGCGAGACGATTGCGGCGGTAGTCGCCGCCAATATTGAGAATGCCGCGGCCGGTGGGCAGCGGCAGGGATTCGTTGGTGGCGCGGGCGGCCAGATCGAGCGTCTGGTAGTCGCCGAGGCGGGAAAACTTTCCCCGCTCGCCGCGGTAGACGAGCACTTCGTCGTAGAAGGATTGGGGCGGACCGAAAACTTGGGTGTCGCGCAGCGGGTGGTAGCGACCCTCGTCGACGAGTTGCTGCCACCGGTGGGAATCGGCGGCGAAGAGACCGCGATAGTTCGTGACGCTGTGACCATACTGGCCGTCGAGGGAGAGCCGCCAGTCGGGGGGGAGTTTGAGGATAAAGCCGAGGACGGCGGCGGTGTAGTCGACGCGGGACTCGCCGTAGTTTTCGCCCAGTAGCGGGGCAATTTCGTTGAGGGAAACGAGCACGTTTTGGCGGAAGGGATTTAACGGCGAGGTCTCGGCGAGGGTGAGGTCGGCCGCGAAAACGTCGTAGCCGCGATTGGCGATGGTGCGGGCGAACGTGACATCGAGACCGACTTCGAGCCGCGGGAAAATATCGTAGACGACGGAGCCGAAATAAGAGGAACGGCGCTGTTTGCGGCCATACGGAAAATCGACGCTGTCGCGGGAGACGGCGAGGGAGCCGGGCGAGTTAAAGAAAGTGAGATTGCGCACACCGGAGCGACCGGCGAAGGCACCGAGGCCGCCAGTGCCGTCGGCGCCGGGTGCAACCGAAGTGAAGGGGGCTGAACCGGGGCCGAGCAGCGGGTCGAGTTCGAGGCTGCGGACGGTCGGGGTAGCGCGGAAGACGGCGCTCCACGGGGCGAGCGCCGGCGCGGGGCGACGCTGGAGGTAACGCAGCTCCGATTCGGTCGGAGGCGTGCTCTGGTTGGTGCTGGCGTTGAAGCGCAGGCGGAGCGCGCCGCCGAGGAGGCTGGCGCCGTGAATGAGGGAAAGGGACGACTGGGGGGCGTCGTAGGAGCGGAGGGCGTTGGTGTAGGTGGCGGTGACCTCGGTGGCGTTAGCGTCCACGCCGGGACGGAGAATGATGTTGATGACCCCGCCAACGGGATTGCCAGTGTATAAGGACGAGGCGGACGCGGGGAGGACCTCGACTTGATGTACAAGACTGAGCGGAATGAGGTTTACGTCGGGGGGCTGGGCGCCGCTGCCACCGACGTAAACCTCGGGTAGGCGGCGGCCGTTGACGAGGACGACGGTTTCGTCGGAGGTGTAGCCGCGGAGGGAGAGGTTGTTGTTGCCGGCGGAGAAGAGTTTCGCGTCGGAGCTGGCATCCTGTTCGGGGGCGCGGGCGGCGGAGTTGGCGTCGAGGAGTTCGCGTTGGAGAAATTCGTTCAGGGTGACGACGCCGCTGCGGGTGATCTGATCGCGGTCGTAGACGGTGTAGGAGATCGCGTCGTTTTGGGAGCGGACGAGATCGAGGTTGCCGGTGGCGTTGCGCGGGGGGGATTGCAGTTCGCTGCGGTCGGCGAAGCGGGCGCGGTCGATGCGGCTTTCGACGACGAAGGGAGCGAGCAGCGAGGGATCGGCGGTGGGCTGAATGGTCTGGGGCACGAGGGAGACAATGCGATCCGCCAACACCCGGGTGTTGGTGAGCTCGAGGGTTTGATAGTCAACGCCGGTGGCCACGAGGCGGTAGAGTCCAGGGGGCAGAACGCGAAAAAAGAAGTCTCCGCGAAAATCGGTGAGCACGCTCTGCTGGGCTTCGAAGATTTTGACGCGGAGGCCCGGAGCGGGGTGACCGTCGGGGCGCAGCAGGCGACCACGGATCGAGCCGGTGGGTTTGACGGTGGCGGTGACGACAAATTTTCCGCCGCCGTTGTGACGAGCGGAGAAACCGGTGTTGGTGAGCAATTGACTCAGTGCCTCGACGGCTTCGGAACGGCCACGCAGTGGATTGGAGCGGGCGCGGTGGAGTTCGTCGGAGGCGAAGAGGACTTCGGTTTTGGATTGTTTGGCGAACTCCAGCAGCGCGGTGTCGGCGGCTTGGGCCGGGACGTAAAATTCGACGGGTTCGGCGTGGGCGGTGAACGGACGCAGAGTGAGGACCCCGCTGAGAAGGAGCCAAGGAGGAAAGCGGAAGGACACGGAGACGAAGGGAAAGGTGCGAGAGACGCGGCGAGGGCGCCGCGTCCCCGGGGGAAGGAAGCAAGGGAAAGACTCAGGGCTCGGTGCGGAGGCTCACCCGTATAATGCCGCTCGGATCGGGGCTCACGCGGAGTTGGGGATGAACTTGGACGATGAGATCGAGAAAGCCGGTAAGGTCGTCG
>CAMBVX010000565.1 GCA_945871085.1 Opitutus sp. GAS368
CGGCTCGTGAGCAGGCCCCAGATGTTGTTCGGCCCGGCGGTGAGATTCTCAAAGCTGGAGCCGTCGAGCGCAAAGGCGGCGAGTTTGCACTGATCGAAAACAACCTCCGTGGAACCGTCCGCAAACGGAGCGCCACCGGGGCGACGGACCGTCGAATAGTTAAACAGACCCTGCGCCACAAAGACCTGCCCGCCGGGCTGGCGGAGAAACTGGTGGGGAAAGAGGTGGGAGTCCTGCGTGCCGAAACCGGTGAGGATAACGTCGTGACGGTCGGCGCGGCCGTCGGCATTGGTGTCGCGGTAGAAGCGGATATCGGCGCCGTATTGGACGAAGGCACCGTCCTTGTAGGGTTGGACGCCAAGGGGCATGACGAGACCGTCGGCAAAGACGCGAGGCGGCGTGGTGACGGCGGCGCGGCCGGGCGCGGGCGCGGCGTACGGATTATCGAATACGACGACCTTGTCGCGGCCGCCGGCGGTGAAGAGCGCGTCGGACGCGGCTTTTTGTTCGTTGCCGTCGACCGGGTATTCGAGCGCGGTCATTGACCACATTCTCATACGGGCGTCCCACGAAAGGCCGATGAATTTGCCGAAACCGGCGGACTCGGCGACGACGAGTTCGGCGACGAAGCCGGGTGGAAGCGTGAACGAGAGGCGCTGCTCCTCGGGTGAGCGCGGGCCAGTGGTGACGGCGTTGTAGCTGATGTCGCGGCTGGGCGCCGTGGCGGCTGTGGCAACGATCGTTGGGGAGGTGGGCTGGGCGTTGATCGCAGGTGAAACAGCAGCGGTTTTTTTCTTTTTCGCGTTCGGGTCACGCGGTTTGGGGTGGCCCACTTTGTCCCAGGTGGGCGCGCCGGGCGTGGGCGGGAGTTCGTTGATCGTGACGTCTTTGACTTGGACGAGCGCGATGCCGCCGCTGTGGATTTGGATCCCGATCTTGCCGTCGAGGGCGATGGCGGGATCGGTCTCGGTGTAGTCGAGGGCGGCGACGCCGTTGATCCACGAGCGGAGCCGAGGGCCTTCGGCGAGGATGCGGTAGTCGTTCCAATCTCCGGCGCGGATTGACGCGGTGACGGCGGCGGAGTCCGGGGAATCGGCGATGACTTTGTTGCGACGCGATTCGTCGTAGAGTTTGCCCCACCATTTATCGCCGGCGTCGACCTGATAGCCGGACATCTCGGTGTTGTTGGGCACGCGGAGGCTGCGGAGCTGCACGCCGCTGTTGATCAGGCCGGTCGTGGGGTCGCCGGTGAGTTTGAGCTTCAGGCGGAGATCGAAGTTTTGAAACGAGCGGGTGGTCGCGAGGAAGAAATTGCGCGGGACTTTTTCCGTAGTGGAGCCGCCGGTGAGCGCGCCGTCTTGCACGCGCCACCATTTCGCGTCACCCTCCCAACCGTCGAGGGTGCGGCCGTCGAAGAGGGAGGCGGGAGCGGCAGCAGCAACGGCGGTAACAAAAATTGCGGTGCAAAGGATCGAAAACAATCGGGTGAGGAGCATGGGGAAGGATTGAGGGGTTAGGGCTGGGTAGTGAGACCGGAGGGAGCGTGCCCGTTCGCAGGGCGGGAACGCGAGCCGGGGATTGCTTTGAAACGGCGTGTGAGTTCCGCGAGCGAACTTTCAACCGCCATCCGCTCGAGACTGCTGGCGCCGACGAAGCCCTCGCAGCCGGTGGCGGTGATGACGCGGGTGGCATCGTCGGGAGTGTTGATGGGGCCGCCGTGACAGAGGAAGAAGATGTCTTTTCGGACGTTCGAGGCCGCGTCCATGATCTCCCGCGTGCGCTTGATCGTGTGGTCCCAGCTGACGACGGCATTGGTCACGCCGATGCTCCCACCGACGGTGGTGCCGACGTGAGTGATGATGGCGTCGGCGCCGGCCTTGGCCATTTCAACGGCTTCCTCGGGCGAGCTCACGTAGACGATGGAGAACAGCTCCATGCGGCGGGCGAGCGCGACCATCTCGAATTCCTTTTTCACGCTCATGCCGGTTTCCTCGAGGACGCCGCGGAAGTGGCCATCGACGATGGTGTGCGTGGGGAAATTATTCACGCCGGAGAACCCCATGGCCTTCACTTCGCCGAGCCAGTGCCACATGCGGCGGCGCGGGTCGGTGGCGTGCACGCCGCAGATCACGGGAATCTCCTCCACGACGGGCAGCACTTCGTATTGTCCTATCTCCATCGCGATGGCGTTGGCGTCGCCGTAGGCCATGAGGCCGGCGGTCGAGCCGTGACCGGCCATCCGGAAACGGCCGGAGTTGTAAACGATCAGGAGGTCCGCGCCGCCTTTCTCGATGAACTTGGCGGAGATGCCGGTGCCAGCCCCCGCCGCGATGATCGCTTCGCCGCGCGCGACGGTGGCGCGTAGGCGTTCGATGACTTCAGTGCGGGTGTAGGGATTCCCTTTCCCGGTCCATGGATTAGGCATGAGTGGAGAGCGGTTTAATTGACGATTTGGTCGAGGACGATGACGCGGGCGAGGCGCGGTATCACGATTTGCACGGCGGCTTGATGCACGGGGTGCGGGAGGTAGGCATCGCGCGCGGCGATGCTCTCGAAGGTGAAGATAAAGCTGTGCGTGAAGCCGTCGGTCAGGCCCTCGGTGCTGACATCGGGCGACCAGTTGAACGCGACGATGCCGGGGATGGCCTTCGGCAAATCGGCGATGGTGCGGCGGACGAGTTCGATGTCGTCCGCCGTGCATTCGGGTTTGAATTGGAACAGGGCGAGGTGGTTGAGGCGGGGCATGGAAGTCGGAAAGGTGGCACGCGCGTGATCGCGAGAAGGTGGGATAGCTTATTTCGCTGGCGCGGGAGATTTCGCTTTCAGGATATCTGGCCGCCGGGGGTCGGGATCGAAAAAGCGCGCGCCGGCGCCTACGCGATCGAAGTCACCGATATCGGCGCGGGCTTTCTCGGCGAGTGCGAGCAGTCGGGCGACGACCTGCGGGTTTTGTGCGGCGATGTTGTTTCGCTCCCCGATGTCGGCTTCGAGATCGAAGAGCAGCGGCTCGGCCAGCGCGGCCGTTTCCGCCGGCGCGCCGAAGACGGACCAACGCTCATCCTCCGGACGTGGCAGATGCAGTTTCCACCGGCCCGCGCGCACCGCCTCGAGTCGGGTGTGGGCGTAATAGTAAAACGCCTCGGTTGGACTCGTTGCACCCGCCATCCCGTGGAGCAACGGCCTGATGTCGTGTCCATCGATGATGCGACCCGCCGGCGCGCCGGTGCCTGCCAGCTTGGCGATGGTGGGCAGGAGATCGAGGGTCGTGACCAGCTCGCTGCTGGTTGCACCGGCCGCCACGCGACCCGGGGCGCGCACGATAAACGGCACGCGGAATCCGCCCTCCCAGCTCGAGGCTTTAGCTCCGCGCAAAGGGGCGGCGGAGCCGTAGTGCGCGCCGCGCTCGTCGCGTTGATTGAAGGGATACTTGAGCTGCCCCTGCGGCCCCCGCGTGCGGGCATCGTTGGGCGCGGCGAGGTGCCGGTCGAGATACCACGGGCCGTTGTCGCTCGTGAAAATGATATAGGTGGATTCGTCCAATCCTTCGGCGCGCAGTGTCTCCCACAGTCGGCCGAAATGCGCATCGAGTTCCTCGACGGCATCGCCGAAGAGCCCGGCCGCGGATTTC
>CAMBVX010000566.1 GCA_945871085.1 Opitutus sp. GAS368
AGACCAGCCGCTTCCGCGCATTCGGTGATGAGCCCACGGCCCCGCCCGCCACCGTAGGCGAGCGCGTCACCCAACCACGCGGTCAACGTCTGCCGGGCACCGGTGGTGGTGCGGGCCAAGCTGGCGACATGGGCGACGAGTTGCCGCCATTGTTCGTTTTCCAATCGTGGCGCCAGGGCCAGACCCAAGCGCGTGGCACGGTCAATTCCCTTGGCCGGCAGCGACGCCAGCAGTTGCTCGACCTCAGTTTGCATCGGATTGCTGCATGGCCCTCGGTGGTAGTCCAAGCCGGCGCTGGAGTTTTAGGACGTGTTGCCGAAACCCCTCGGGCGTGAGTCCGTGTTTGCGTGCATAGTCACGCAGACTGGTCAGATCGAATTCCGCGACACCCGTCGCATAGATCAGAACATCGACGGCGAGGTCACGGTTTTGCGCCCCGGCGAGTTCATAGACGAGATCGCGGACGGCTTGCAGCGTGGATCCTTGGGCGTCGTGCGATTCGACCGCCAGCGCCGCGCGCAAGTCGTCGATAAGTCCGTTGTCGGTGCAGTCCTGGATCACATCGGCTACCGTGTCGCTGGGCGCTCGACCGGCCGCAACGCGGCGACCGACGCGACAGTCGGCACCAACGGGCTCACGGAATCGATGGATGCTCGGCATGATTTTCTGCAGACCAGTATGCGACACCAGATGCGGTCCGGTGAAGGCACCGCGGTGAACACGCCAGCCATGCAGTGTTCGTCGGTGCGCCTTGATCTGGTCAAATCGACCTCGAAACCGGCACGTTGGCTGGGCCGGAAACACCGGGCTTGTCCCCGCTGGTATAATTGTCGCCGAAACCACGCACCGATCACCTACCAAATGAAATCACGCCCAGCCGAGCCCTATTGGCCCGCCGTCCTCACCGATTGGTGTGTCATTCAGGCGTTGGGCAAGGCGGGATGGCCACAACGGCTCGGCGGCCGCGGTGACCTGCAAGCGGCGTTCGTTGCCGAAGTGAGCTGGTATTTGAGGTTTCGCGCCCTCTACCTGCGGGAATTGGAGGCGGAGAATCTGATCCTCAGCGCCATCGAGTCGGTTTACGCGGAACTGGGCGGCGTGGCCTACGCGGCGGCCAAGGAACAGACGGAGGCCGCCCAGTCGGAGTTTTTGTCGGCACTCGGCCGCAGCACTCGCAATAGCATCGGCGTGCTCCAGATCGTCGGCGAACCCAAGCGACTCCAAGAGCGGATGCATTTACGAGCGCAGAACCTCGACGCTTGCCGGCGCCCGCTCGCGCCCGTCGCCCGCAATGCTGCGCACCACGCGGCAACGGCATATTGGCGCCAGGTCTCATCCTGCCGACTCCCCGAGGGATTTTTTGCGCATGCACCAGAGGCCGGTGCCATCGCAGCCATGCGTGCCCGGTTCGACATCTGGTGGGCCTTGTTTCTCCATTCGTTGCGGGCCGTCCTCCGTGAAACCAATCCATCGTATGCCCGACTGCTGCAGGCCTTGCCGCAGCTACGAGTCGACGCGGCGCGGCCGGGACAGAAATTTGTTCTCACCGCGCTCGTCCAGCAGTGGCGGGAAGCGAACGCCGCGCGGTTCGGATTGTTGAAAGACATTCATTTTCCCGTCGTGGAGCAGCGGGCATTCGTGAAACACCGCCAGGTGCAGGACTGGTTCACTCTTCACGCGCCCGGCTACGATCACGGGGCTGCCACTGCGGCGCTCTACGCCGCACTGGGACGGGTCCTGCCGGCACAGCGGCAGGCTTATTGGAATAATTGATCGATTGCGCCGGCCCAAGAGCTTTGGGCCGCGTGGATTAACACGACGGGGCGTGCGGTGTTAATCCGCTGTCCTTGGTCGCAGATGGTTGCACGGGCATGATGGCGCCATGTTCACGATGGCGAAACTGCGCGACGGCTCGACTTACCTGGAGGGGCATCTCACCGCCAACGACTACTACGCGGAGAAAGAATCCGTCACCGGCCGCTGGGTCGGACAAGCCGCCGAGCGCCTTGGTCTCGCCGGCCGCGCAATCTCCGCGGAGGACGAGGCTTTTGAACGACTCCGCTGCAATCTCCACCCTCTCACCGGCCGGCGGTTAACCGCCCGCACGGGCGGAGGCCGGATCGCCTTTCTCGATTTTCAATGCTCGGCGCCGAAAAGTGTCTCGTTGCTCGCAGTCACGTTCGGCGACGAACGGTTGCGGCAGGCACATCACGAAGCGGTCAGCGTGGCCTTCGCCGAGTTGGAGCGTTTTGCGGCGCGACGAGTGCGGGGCGGGAATGCCGCGTGGTCGGAGCAAGTCGCCTTCACGGGCAACCTCTGCGCCGCACGCTTCGAGCACGACGCCTCGCGCGCCCTCGATGCCCAGTTGCACACGCACCTCGTAACAGCCAACGCTACGTTTGATGCCAAGGCCGGCCAGTGGTTCGCTCTCACCGAGCGCGAAATGCTCTCGGCGGTGCGCTACGCCGGCAAAGTTTACCAAAACGAACTCGCACATCGCGTGCTCGCGGCCGGCTACCAAATCGAGTCGGCGCGCAACGACCATGGCGCCATCGAAGGATTCGAGATCGTCGGCGTCACGGCTACGGACCGGGCCGTGGCGTCGAAGCGTCGGGCGCAAATCGAACAGGAAATTGCCGCCTTCGAGAAAAAGCACGGCCGCGCGCCCACGACGAAAGAGATCCACGGCATCACGACCCGCACCCGTAGCAGCAAACTCGCCGAGATCACTACGCCAGAGGTTCGCCGTCGGCAACGGGACGATTTCTCGCCGGAGCGACTTCAGGCGTTGGAGGCGCTCGTCACTTCGGCGCGGAGTGCGGGCCCCGCCGCCGCTATGCCAGACGGCGAACGGAACGCACTTCGTCAGGCTCGCGACCATCTCTTCGAACGGGCCAGCGTGCAGCGCGGTCATGAAATCATCGCGGAAGCGCTCAACCAAAGCCTCGGGACCGTATCACTTGATACCCTGAAGAAAAAACTAGCCGCCGGACACGCCGCCGACTGCGTCGCGCTAAAGGACGGACCCGATTGCCTCCGTTCTGACTACGCGACCCGGGCAGGACTCCAGCAGGAGTTGGATGCGATTCACTTCGTCAACGCCGGGCGCAATCTCTACACGCCGCTTTGCCGGATCGCGTTTCAGCCTGATCGACGGCTTTCCGCCGACCAGCGCAACGCGGTTCAGACGCTACTCGATTCCACCGATCGCGTGTGCGCACTCCGTGGAATCGCCGGCACCGGAAAAACATTCACCCTCCAAGAAGTGCGGCGCGGAATCGTCGTCTCCGGGGGCACCGTCATCGCGTGTGCGCCGACCACGTCTGCGGCCGGCGTCTTGCGCGCCGACGGATTCGCGAACGCCACGACGTTGGCCGATCTCTTGAAAAATGCGGAGTCCCTACACGGCCAGAAACTGCACGCCGCTACGGTCATCGTCGACGAAGCCGGAATTGCCAGCGCGCGCCAGGGCTCGGAATTGTGCGACTTCGTCCGCCGACACGGCGCGCGTTTGATCTTGGTCGGCGATTCGCGCCAGCACTCCGGCGTCGAGGCGGGTGACTTCCTTTCGATTCTTGAGCGGCACTCACAGTTGCGGACCGTCGAACTGACCGACATCCGT
>CAMBVX010000567.1 GCA_945871085.1 Opitutus sp. GAS368
GTCACCCACTGCGGGTGCTGCTGCCGCCAGAACCGCAGGGTCCCTTCGTACTCCGCCTGCGTCAGGCGGTGCATGGGCGGATAGGCCGCTGTCACGTCCGCGGCGCGCCCCGGCCCCAGCGCGAGCGCAAGGCACGTCGCCGCCACGCGAGCCGAGCACACCCGGTTCGTTCGCCAGGTCGATGCTGCCGTGCCCCCGCGGGGCGGCCCGTCGTGGTGTGGGTTTCCTGCCATCGGGCGGCGATTCAATCTAGAAGGTCCCTTTGATGCCCAGCGTGAATTCCGGCCCGGACAGCATGAGCCGGTACTTCTTCGCGTGGTCCGGCGTGCTCGGACCATAACGCTCGTAGAGCACCGGCGTGTCCGTCAGGTTCGTCGCGGTGCCGCTGAACGAGAGTCGCTTGCTCATCCGGTATTCAAAATCCGCCGACACCGTGGCCCGCGGCGACAAATAAAGGTAAGTGCCGGACGGCACGGTGGCGCTCACCGCCTGCAGGGCCAGGCGCGTGCGGCCGCGCTGGTTCCAGTTCACTCGCGCCGAAAACTTGTTCCGAGCAAAACTCACGCCCCAGTTGATGATCTTGGGCACATAGTTGCTGAAGTCCGCGCTGTTGGGGCCGCGAAGGTCCAGCACGGTGGCGTTGCCGAACAGCTGGAAGTTCTTGCCCCAGGCCGGCAGGAAAAACAGCGACTGCCGATAGCTGCACTCGACGCCGGATATCTTCGCCGTCCCCACGTTCTGCTTCGTCAGGATGTCGTAGCCCGTGAACTCGCCCTCGAACTCCTCCGGGATGTTGAGGGCCTCCAGAAGGGCCGGCGTCGCCGCCACCTGCGACACGCCGAAGAAGTCGCGGATATTTTTCGCGAATACACCGATCGTGCCGACACCCGCCTTGGCATGGTAGGATTCCAGCGACACGTCATACCCGTCCGACGTCCACGGTTTCAGTCCGGCGTTGACCACCCGGATGATGCGGTCGGTACCGGCGGCAGCGGCGGTGGCATCAGGCAGTGTGGTGTTGGGTACGATCTCGGTGAGGTTGGGTCGCCCCACCGTGCGGGCGTAACCCACCCGGAGGATGAGATCCTCGGCGAAACGGTAGGTGCCGTTGAAGCTCGGATAAAGGCCGTCGTAGCTCCGCGCAGCCACGGCTCCACGATTCTGATACTGGAGTTTCTGCCGCTCGAGCAGGTCGTTCGTCAGGGGAATGAGTGCTCCGGTGGGGGTGCGCAGCAGCTTGCCGTTGGCGTCGCGGGAGTAGAAGCCGTTGCGATCGAAGAGCGGCCCCTTGCCTTCGTCGTCCGTGTTCTCGAAGCGCACACCGGTCACGAGCCACAACCGGTTGTCCAAGCGCTTCAAGTCGGCCCGGAAGTACGCCGCCGAGATCGTCTCCTGAAAGAACTTCGATCCGAGGACGTTTTGCGCGTGCCAGGTCGTGTCGGCGACAAAGTACTCGGGCCGCTGCCGGTACAGCGCGAAGAGTTTGATCGGGTCGACCAGCGGCGCCTTCCGGCCCGGGAAGAAGGCCTTCGCCTCCGCCGCGTACTCTGGATTCAGCAGGTCGTAGTTCCGCACCTGCCGCTCGACCACCGTCGCGGTCGGACGGAAATTCCACAGCATGAAATCCCGGCGCGTGTCCCGGGACTGCCGGTTGATCGCCGCGCCGGCCTGCAGCACGAACCCGCCCGCAAAGGTGCGGCTGACGTCCATCTTGGCCTGCTGTTTGGCGTCGGTCGTGTCGTAGTGGGTGTTCTTGCGGACGCTCTGGATCGAATAAGCCCCCGGGTCGAAGACATCCACCGCCAGCCCGGCCCGGTCGGTCGCCACGATGTCGCGCGGCTGGGCCGACTTGGCAGTGCCGGCGAAAAGCCCGGTGGCCCGCATCGCCAGATTGGTGATGCGAAGATCGGTGAAGCCGAAATAGCCGAGGTCGACGTCCCGGTAGGTCGCGCGGTTGCGGCTGAGCGAGCCATTCAGATCCATGCGCCAGTTTTCCCGCTTGTAGGTATCGTTGAGCGTAATCTGCCCGGTCCGCTCGTTCCGCTTGAACGCCGTGCCGAACATGAACGCGGTGCCCACTCCGGGCGTGGCGCCCTGCGCGAACTCCGGCCCGCCCGTCACCCCTGCTCCATACACGAAACTCGACCGGTCTTCGTTGCCGTAGATCACTAGGTCCACATGCAGCAGGCTCAGCCGCAGGAGATTGTTCGGGCCGATCCGCCAGTCGGCCCCCACGGCCAGGTCCGCGGAATCGACGCGCCGTTCCGCCGGGTTGGTGTCGGCTTGCGTTTGGACGTTCCGGACCAGATCCCAGGGCGTGAGCACTTCGCGGGTGAGGTTCGTGCGCGAGGTGACTCCCCCCGAGAAATTCATGGCGAACCGCTGGTTGAGCGGACGCTCGTACGAAAGATTGAAGCCGGGTTGCACGGGGCGCCGGTCGAGGTCAGATCGACTGCCCCGCGACTCCAGGCTGCGGCCGACGAAACCGCGGCCGTTGAAGGTGGTGTAGGCGCGATAGGACAGGAGGGGATCGCGCCGCTCGAAACCGCTCTTGCTGATGGCATTGATCGCGCCGCCCTGGGCGTTGGCCGGGAGGTCGGGCGTCGGCACCTTGGTGATTTCGATGCGGCTGATGTTGTTGAGCCGCAGGGCGCCCAACTCGACGTTGCGGCCGCCGCCAAACGACGCGCTGTTGGCCACTTCCCCGCCGTCTATCGTCACCAGGGTGCCACTGCTGGGAAAGCCGCGGATCGAAACGCCCTGCCCCGCGGTGGAGGAATCCACGTTGATGCCCGGCAGGTACTTGATCAGTTCCACCGCGCTGCCTTCACCCGAATCGCCAAACTCCCCCGCCGTGACGACGTTGCGGATGTTGGCGGCGTTCCGCTGCTCATGCAGCGCCAGCGACTGCGCGCTTAGGCGGGTCTCCTCCACTGAAAACGCATCGAGCACCACCACCCGGCCCGCGGCCGACCCATCGCTCCGCATCGCGACGAGGTCGAAGTCCTTCCGGACCACGCCGCCCGCCGGCACGCGGAGGCGCGCCGCTTGCGACGTCAGTCCGGTGTACGACGCGGTCAACGTGACCTCTCCGGCGGGCAGGCCCGCCAGGACGTAGTCACCGCTGCTGTCGGTGAACACCTCGCGCTCCGCGCCCGCCACCACGATGCGCGCGTTGTTGAGGTAGATTCCGCTCATGGCGCCAAACACGCGGCCGCGGATTTCGCCGGTCGCTGGAGACTGTGCGCGCACCACCGCGACAGCGGTGAGCATTGCGGCCACGGCCAAAGCTGCCAGCCGCAGTTCACTCCAAACAGAGTCGTAGGCTTTCATGGTTGCTAAGCTGGTCGTCGGCGACGGGAGGAGCGCACCGGGCCGGGCCTAAAAGGAACCCTTGACCCCGAGGTTGAAGTCGGCCCCGAACTTGAACCGACGGATGATTTTCGCCCATTCCGGCACGGCTGCCGTCGTCGAATACCGCTCCGTGATCGACTCCGCATCGAACAGGTTGATCGCCGAGGCGTAGAAGGAAAATTTCTTCGAGAACCGGTATTCAACGTCCGCGCCGACAAGCGTGCGCGGGGCGAACCAGTTGTAGGTGTTGGCGGGGATC
>CAMBVX010000568.1 GCA_945871085.1 Opitutus sp. GAS368
CATTCGGGGAAATGTTTCCACAGCAGCGAGAGCGCACCGGGCGTGTGGCCGATGTCGCCGATGTTCACGCTCTGCCACGAACTGCGGAGGAGGATCCGCGGCGGACGCTTCGCGGCAGCGGCGCGCAAGATGGGAGCGAGGCCGGTGGCGGCGGTCGCGGCGGCAGTGGCGGCAAGGAAGTGACGGCGGTTCATGAGAGTGGTGGGGGATGGAGGAGGAGACTTTGGATTGGGCGAGTCCGCTTGGCTGGCAATGGCCATTTGAGCGTGAAAAATGTGGGCTACGGAAGCGCCGAAAAGGTGGTACGGATGAAATCGCCGCGGGTGGTGCGGCCGTCGACGGCGGGGAGGCGGGCGGCAGGAATTTTCTGCGCGGCCGCGAGCGCGCGCCAGCGCACGGCGAGGGCGGCGTCGAGGGGCGTGGCCAGCTTGGCGTCGTGGTTGAGCCAGCCTTCGGAATGCTGGCCCTCGATTGGTTTACCAAGGAGACGGCCCGTTGGTTTCGGCGCGAGACCGTGCAGGCCGCCAAGCGAGGCCCACCATTGCACGGCGGCGAAGTCGGGGTGGCCGGTGAGCACGTCGCCGACGTAGATCGTCGCGGCGCCGTCGGCGTGGAGGCGGCGCTGGAGTTTCGCGGTGTCCAGCTTGCGCACGTCAGGCTGGGCGTCGGCGAGCGCGAGGTGCGCGGCGTGGCCGGCGGCTTGGCCGAGCGAGGACCAGATAGGTTCGAGGCGCAGGGCGCAGAAGCCGACGTGCGTCGCGCTCACGGGCACGGGCGCGAGGAGGTTGCGCACATCGCGCGGCACGAGCGTGCCGTAGGGAATCTGATACGGCGCGTAGGCGACGCCGAGGCCTTCGCCGTGGCGTTTGCCACCGAAGCGCGAGCCTTCGTGACTCGTGCCGTGGCTGCTGTGACCGTAGTCGCCCATCGCGATGGCGTCGCGGTGCAGCACAGCGCGCGCGTCGCCGTCGGCATGGCGGGTGTCGGATTGCGAGAAAAGGCGCAGGCCCTGCATGCGGCGGGCTTCGCGCACGTAGAGCTGCGGCGGAATGCCACCGGTCTCGACGAACTCGTCTTTGCACCAGCCCCAGGGGCGGGCTGCATCGCGAAACGCCGCCGGCACATCGGGGTCGTTTTGCGCGAAGTAGATCAGGCCGACGTTCCAGCGCACGTGCTCGTCGTAGATGCGCTGGCGCGTGGCGGTGTCGCCCTCGGGCCAGAGGAGTTGGTCGCCGGGGAGCGAGAGGCGCACGTGGCCGGCGGAGACATCGTTGATGTCGCGCTTGCGGTTCGGGAGGACGGGAATCTGGAGCTTCACGAGGTTGTCGGTGTCGCGGTAGCCGCCGAACGCGCGTTTGATCTTGCCGTCGCGGATGAGCCCTAGGAGCGGGAGAAAATCCTCGCGACGGTAACCCGGGGGCGCGGTGAGGGGGACGCGGTTAGCGGGATCGTCGGTCATGACGAAACGAAAATTGTAGCCCTGGAGATCGCCGCTGCTGTTCACGGGCGCGGCGGACTCGCCGAACTCGTCGCGGCTCTCGACGCCGACGCGATAGGCGATGTGCGCGGCCGCGATAAGGTCGCCCTCGTAGCTACCGTCGATGAAGATTTTGGCTTCGAAGGTGTGGAGCGCGCCCGCCGCGTCGCGGAAGCGGGCGGCGCGCACGGTGCGGTTGCCGGCGGGGCCGCGGGTGTTGGCATCGACGAGCGTCCATTCGGTTTTCACCGTAATTTTCGGAAACTCGGCGAGCATTTGCTGGAAGAGGAGCAGGGCCACCTTCGGTTCAGCGTGCGTGCCGCGGAAGGTGTCTTTCACCTGCTGCGAGTTTTCGCCGTAGGTTTTCGCGTAGTAGGCGAGCGTGCGCCGGTTGTGCTCCCAAAAGGTGCCGGACAAGGCTTCGAACGCCCGAAAATCGGGGTGCTGGAGACCGTTCGTCGCCATGCCTCCGAGGCGGATCGTGGGCTCGGCGAGGAGCACGGTGTGGCCGCCTTTGGCGGCGGCGATGGCGGCGGCGATGCCGCCGGGCGTGGCGCCGTAGATGACGACATCGGCTTCCGCGGCGCGCGATAGCGCGACGAGGGCCAGGAGGAGCGAGGCGGAGACGAGGCGAGAAAATTTCATGGGGATAGTCGGTCGTGGTCAGTTTGATTTTTCGTTGTCATTGCGAGGAGCGGAGCGACGAAGCAATCCAGCTAGAATTTCAGATGGATTGCCGCGCCCGCCGAGCCGGGCTCGCAATGACAAACCAAACTGACCCACTAACGGAGAATCAGAAGGTGCCCTTGAGGCCTGCGCTGAGGCTCACGCCTTTGTGGTCGGTGAGGTAGCGTTTGGCGTAGTCGGGCGTGTCGGAACCGTAGCGTTGGGTGACCTTGGCAGCGTTGAAGACATCCGAGGCGCTGAGATAAAGCGACAGCCCTTTGCGGAGCTGATACTCGGCGTTCACATCGACGCTCTTGTAGTGGTCGTGGTATTCGTAGGCGTCGGGTCCGAGGGCGGGCAGCGCGCCGAGCCGGCGTTTGCCGCGGTAGTTCCATTTCGCCATCAGCATGACGGAGCGTTTGCTGAACGTGAGTCCGGCATTCAGGCTCTCGGGCGTGAAGTTATTGAAGGCTGCGCTGCTCGAGCCTTCGAGTTTGAGTTTGGTGCCGTTGGCGAAGGCGGTGAAGTGGCGGCCCCACGGGCCCAGCCCCTGGAGGGAATGGCGGACGTTGAACTCGACGCCCGAAACGCGCGCATCGCCGGCGTTGATCTTGGTGCTCACACGCCAGCCGACATAGCGCGGATCGAGGCCGAACTCCTCGGTGTCGGCGAGGTTCGCGAGTTTCACCACGTTGCCGAAGAAATTTTGAATGTTCTTCTGAAACGCACCGACGCTGAAGAGGCCGCCCTTCTTCGTGTAGTACTCGAGCGAGAGATCGTAGTTGTCGGCGGACCAAGGCAGGAGGCCGGGATTGGTCACAGTAATGTTGCCCTGGACGACGGCGGGATTGCCGACCTGATCGCCGTCGAGATCCGCCTCGTCGACCTGGGCGTTGGGCAAAATGTCGGTGAAGTCGGGGCGGCCGTAGGTTTTGGCGTAGGCGGCGCGGACGATGAGCTGGTCGGAGACGCTGTAGGTGAAGTGCACGCTCGGGTAGCGACCGTCGTAGGAACGCGCGGCATCGGTCGACCGCTCCTTGTGCGTGAGGCTCAACTCCTGCAGCGAAGCGGCGGCGCCGGCCTCGGGTTTCCGGATACGCGCGCCGGCGGCGTTGCGGAGGAACGTGCCGTCGGCATTGCGCTGCCAGACGGCGGCGGGATCAACGAGCGGGCCGGAGGCGGTGTCGTCGGTCTTCTCGTAGCGCACGCCGGTGAGAACACGCAGCCGATCCTTGAAGAGCCGAAACTCCGTCTGCACATAGCCGGCGGAAACGACCTCGCGGAAATCGAAGGAGTTGGTGATGCGGAATAACTCCTCGGCGCGGAGCTGGGCGGCGGTTTTCGAAAACAAGGCGGGGTTCTTCTGGAATTCCTCCCACGCGATCTTCGGGGAAATCTGGGGAAAATTGGTGAAGCCGTAGTAGTGGTATTGATTTTTATAGACGGGCGAGAGGAAGGG
>CAMBVX010000569.1 GCA_945871085.1 Opitutus sp. GAS368
GCCGGCACGGGCGTCTGCAAAATACCATCGCGAAAAGATGTCCACTGCGGTTGCAGCGCCACGCTGCCGGTGAGCTTCACCACGGCACCGGGGGCGGCGGCGTAGGTGATCGGGGCGTCGGGCTGGCCGGAGTCCGCGGCGGAGAAGTCGAGCGGAGCGGCGAGACGATAGGTGCCGGCGGCGAGTTCGACGGTGAGGGGGCTGGCGGCGGCGCCACTCTTCAATCGTCTCACTTCCGTTTGTGCTCGGCCGAGCGTGGCAAACGGTCGGGCCGCTGAGCCGTCTCCGGTGTCTCGGCCTTCCGGAGAGACAAAGAGATTGGGCGCGGCGGAGAGTGCGGTGGTGGCCAGCGCGAGGCAGGCCGTCAGTCTCAATGATCGCGGAAAACGCATGGCGGGCGGAAACTGCTCAGAGTGCGGTTCAGTAGGTCAGGCTGACGGTGGTGATGATCTGGCGCGGATCGCTCCAGCGGGTGTAGCGGTAAGCGGTGCCTTGATCGGTCACTTGATCGAAGAGATTGTTCACGTTGACCTGGGCGGTCCAGGTCGTTTTGCCGAATTTCCGGCGGTAACTCACGAACGGGCTGACGACGTAGTAATCGTCGGTATCTTTCGCCGGCAGCACGGTCTGTCCACCGACTGCGATGGGCGCCCAGGGCTTGCCAAAAATGTAGCGCACGGAGCCGCCGATGGCCCCGCCGCGGAGTGCGCCTTGGGTGAACGTGTAGCGGCTGGTCAGGTTGGTGTTCTTGCGGTTGGCGGTCGTGTCGGCGGCTTCCTGATCGGAGAGGTATTGTTGCGTCACTACGGTGGTGTTGTCGGCGTTGAGCCCGCGGCGCGCGGCGGTCGCTCTCGCTTCGCCGAGTTTTTCGCGCAGCAAAGGATAGAAGCGCGTGAATGAAACCTCGTTGGCGGCAAACGAACCGCGCAGGGTCCAGTTGCGCGTGAGGTTCGTCACGAGCTCGATCTCGTAGCCGGTGGTGCCGCGATCGCGGTAGTCGGTCGTGTTGACGAACGGAGCCGCCAGCAAGGGATTGAGCTCCGTGCTGACGGTCCCGGCGACCCCGCTGCTGATGTTCTCCGCCGTGTTTTGAAAATACGTCAGGTTGAGGCTCACCCGCTGGTCGAGCAGATTGAAGCGGACGCTGTAGTCGGTGCCTTCGCCGGTGCGGGGCGCGAGGGCGCGGCCGTTGAGATCGAGGCCGACATTATCGCTGAACAGGGAGGACTCGAAGTAACCGCCGGTGAGCGAAACCCACGGAGTGACGTGCCAGACGGCGCCATAGGTTTGGTTCGTCACCCACTGGTCGGCATTCCGCGCGAGCGGGACCGCGACATAGCCGGTGCCTTGGTTGGCGATGCGGTTGCCGGAAAGATCGACGAAACTCTGCTCATTGGTGACGGGATCGGCGACGAGCGGACGGAAGGAACTCTGGAGCCAGTGGTCGCGGCTGAGGCCGATGCTCGACCGAACTTTGCCGCCAAAGTAGGATCCGAGGGCGTTGAGCGAGCCGGAGGTGAGGCTCTGATCGAAGCGCTGGCTGCCGCCGCCGTGCGTAAAACGAAAATCGGTGGTGACGTTGGGCAGATGGTCGTTCGCGAGTGCGGCGTCGCTATTTCCGTCCTTCAGGTAGTGGTAGTAGTAAAAGAGATTGTTCGTGTAGAACGCGGCGTTGCCGGTGTAGCCGCGCCGCAGAATCTCCTCGCGCGAGAGTGACCGGGTGAACGCATCCTTGTAATAGGTCTCGTGGCGGTAACCTCCGCTGAACACGAGGCGCTGCTTGATCGATCCCGGGAGCGGCGCGTCGTAGACGGCCACGCCGCGAAAGTTTTTGATATCGTGACCGTCGATCAGGGTGACGGGGTTGTGCACGGAGTAGGATTGCTCAAAGCGCGCATTCGGAATCACGCGGGCGCGCGTGGCGTCGGTGGGATCGGGGAGATTTGGATTCACGTCGATCAGGACGTCGCGGATGCCGACGCCGGCGACGTTGCCGTTGAAGACATTGATGCGACGGGTGTCGTCCTGCTGGCCGTTGTGGGCGAGCAGGACGCTGAAGCGCTGGTTGAAGGCGTGCCGAAACTCGAGGGTGTAGGCGTGAAACTTGGAGTTCAGTTTGTTGATTGGGCCGCCCCAGTCCTGGCCGCGCGGCACGATGCTCTCCGAGACGCCGATGATCGGATAGCGCAGCGGGTTCACGGGGTCGGTGCCCGTGGCAACCGTGGCGCCGATCTGCACCATCGAACTGCGGAAAGTGGCGGTCGGCGTGGATTGGAGGCTGTAGATTTTTCCATCGATCAGGCCGAAGACGTGGTCCACGCCGGTGGCGGCGCGGATTTGCTGCATGCCCACGCCGTTGACCTGCACGCCGGCCAGAGAGGGGTTCGCGTCGAGGGCGGTCGTGCCGGTGCCGCGCACGTAGGCGGCCGTCTGGTCGTCGAGGACGACGTGGCTGAAACCCTCGTCTTGGTCGCCGTGCTCATAGGTGAAATCGATCACGGTCTTGCGATTCTGGAAGGGCTCCCAACGCGCGGCGCCGGCGAGACCGCGGAGCTCGGTGCCGGAGCGTTGACGCCACGATTCGTTTTCGCCGCGGATGGCGTTGAGGCGGACGGAGACGCCTGTGCCGGCCAGCGGCTGGTTGACATCAAGCGAGTAGCGCTGGCTGCCCCAGTTGTCGTAGCGCACCTGGACGGAGGCCTGGCGCTTCGCGTTCGCGCGTTTGGTGGTGATGTTGATGATACCGCCGACATCGACGTCGCCAAACGCGAGACCGCCGGGCCCGCGCGAGAACTCGATGCGCTCGGTGTTGTAGATGTCCTGCGGCATATACCACGGGAAGCCGTCGCGCAGTTGGCGGCTCGACGCCATGCCGCGAAAGCTGATCTGGTTGCCCGAGCGGGACCCGATGGCTGCGCCCCGCGTGCCGGAGTCGTTGTGGATGTTCTCGGCGTTGGTCGCGAACTCGACGGCATCGAGGAAATTGTTGACCGCGATGTCCTGAAGAAACTCCTGCGTCATCACCGAGATGGAGTTGGGCAGATCGGCGAGTTTTTCGCCGGTGCGCGTGCCGGTCATGGCCGAAGACGCGGCGTAACCGAGGTCTTTTTCGGCGGTGACTTCGAAGACAGAGAGCTGGATTGCAGACTCGATCGGCTTGGCGACCGTCAGAGGCAGGGTTGATTGAGCGAAAAGGGCTCCGCCGGGGGCCAGAAGTGTCACTAGCAGGCGGAATCGTCGGGCTGAGCGCGGAGTGTTCATGGGGTGGGGAAGTGAGGCACAGAGGGTAACCAACCTCCGTGTCCCAGTAGACGAGCCGCGCACCGCCGAGTCTGGCAATCGCATGTTTACTTAAACGCTTAAGTCTTGGGAGACCAGTGGCGCGCTGACTCAGGGCTGTGGTGTGCGAAGTCGCTTCCTGACCGTGCGACCTTCGTGCCAGGAGCCGTCGATTTGGGTGCCTCGTCAGTCAGACCGACCGGCGCTTTCGATACGTCCGAAGTTGCGCGCTTGGCGAGCAGCGGCGGTCGGAAACCGCCGATTCGTGGGATCGGCCTTCTGCTAATCGCCGGGAGATGC
>CAMBVX010000570.1 GCA_945871085.1 Opitutus sp. GAS368
ATCACCTACGTGCCCGCGCTGACCACCTGGCTGCCCGGATTGTTCTCGGCCGCTTCACCGTAGCCGGTGTCCCGCTCCAGCTCCAACCGCGCGGTGAGACGCGGTTCCGGCCCCGCGCTGTTTCCCGCCTCACCGTTACCCGCCCTGCCAGTCGTCCCCGTGGATATTCCCTCGACGCCCCGGCCAGCACCGCCCGCCTGCCCGCCATTGCCCCGGTCCGCCCGGGCATCGCGTTCGCCGATGACCACGATTGCGACGAGATCGCCGCCTCCGCGACGCCCTCGACGATGACAACATCATGCTCGTCGTCCGCGTGGCGACGACATCGCCGGTTTCATCAGCGTCACGCCACCGGGCCGCGGGAACTACTCGATCGATAAATATTTCGCGGGCACCGCGCTGCCGTTTTCCTTCGATACGACGCTCAACGAAATTCGTCTCCTCACCGTCCTCAAAGCCCACCGCGGCCGCGAGCTGGCGACCCTTCTGCTGTAGGGCGTCCGGCGCTGGGTCGAGTCCCATGGCGGTACCCACCTCATCGCCATCGGCCGCCGCGAAGTCGTCGAGGTCTATCTCCGGGGTGGCCTCCGCCTCGTCGGGCCCTCCACTCAGTCCGGCGCGTGACCTGCGATTTGCTCCACGCCCACCTCGACGAGATGCGTCCGCATGTCGCCGCCTTGGACGAACTCATCGGTCGCGTGCAGGAGCGCACCGACTGGCCGATGCCCTTCGCATATCGCCCGCCCGCCGCGTGTTTTTACGACGGCGCATTTTTCTCGGCCGTCGGGGAAAACTTCGACCACCCCGCACGCTCCCACGACATCATCAACGCCGACGAGTTCGACGCCTGGTTCCCACCTGCGCCCGGCGTCCTCGCCGCGCTCCACGAACAGCTCCCGTGGCTTCTCCGCGCCTCGCCACCCACGTCCTCGAACGTGTCATCGGCTCTTCCGTTGATCGACTTTTGCTCACGCGCGACCGCGACTACGCCGTCGACCTCGACGCCCTCTCCGCCGCGCGCCCCTCCGCACGCGGATCTGGATCGATGAGACCTACGTCGAATACGCCGGCGCCGCCCAGTCCCACGAGCGTTTCGCCGCGCAGTCCGAAAACGTCATCGTCTGCAAATCCATGTCCAAGGTCTACGCGCTCAGCGGCGCCCGCGCCGCGTATCTCTGCGCCGGCCCGCACCAACTCGAATCGTGCCGCGCGATCAAGCCACTGTGGGTCGTCGGCCTGCCCACGCAGGTTGCCGCCGTCCGCGCGTTACAAGACCCCGGATACTACGCCGCGGGCTATGCCGAGACCGCCGCCGCCCGCGAACAACTCGCCATCGACCTCCGCGCGCTCGGCTGGGACGTCCTCCCCGGCATCGCCAATTTCCTTCTCTGCCATCTTCCGCCCGATGGCCCCGCCGCCGCGACCATCGTGCGACGCTGCCGTCCGCACGGTGTTTTCCTCCGCCGCGCCGCCACGATGAGCGCGTCCCTCGGCGCGCACACGATCCGCCTCGCGGTGAAAGACCCCGCCACCCACGCGCGCCTCGTCGCCCTCGTGGGTCGTGCGCTCGCAGCCCATTCATAGGAGCCGCCGCGTGTTCGCCGCGTAGATCCCGCCTCCGCTGAGCGCTGTGGCGCCGGCGGGGTTGCCGCCGGATTCGTTTGCCGCGACGTACATCCGAAAACCTATCTTCACCCTTGGTCGCCTCTCGCGATTCCGTCGATCCTGCGGGGCAGCTGCTCGCCGGCAAATCCGCCGACCGCTCCGGCCCTGCTGCGCGCGCTGCTTCGCACCCTACCCGTGACCGCACCTCCATCGCGGTGAGCCCTGCGATCTGGCAGGCACCACCGCCGTGCTCGCCCACGAATCTGCGGTCGCTGATCTTGGCTCGCCGCCGCCTGCGGACACACGCTGCGCACGGGCGAGACTCTGCGCGGTTGCCGGTGCCGGTCCGCGCCGTTCGACCTACGGGTGATGCTTGGCTACATATATCTCGGCGCTAAAGAGCCCGTCCCGGCGGTTCGCTGCGCCAGACCTCGCGCCGCAGGCAGATCAGGGCAGTTCTTTTATCTGGATCCGCCGATATTCCATCTGGCCGACATCTCCTTCAAGGCCGATCGGACCCGTGGTCGGAACCTTCAGCGCCGCCTCCAGCAGTTCGCCGTTGCAGGTGCAGTGCGCAACACCGTCCTTCACCGTGATCTCAATTTCGTTCCAGTCCTGGGCGCGGTATTTTTTCAGGGTCTTGTATTTGTCGGGGCCGGCGACGAGGTAGTCGCGGCACTGGAGCTGGGGCTTGCGGATGAAGATGCCGCTGTCGGCGCCGATCGCCGCGCGAAAAGTGAGTCGGAGCACAAAGTTTTTGGGGAACTCCCGGGTCGTCCAGATCTTCTGCGCGAGGCGCGGAGATTTCGGATGCACGATGAGCACGCCGTCCTTCGCGGAGAACCGCCCGTCGGTGCTGGCGGCCTGGCCCTCGAAGGCGACCGCAATTTTTTCGTCGGTCTTCGCCCCGTCGCGATAGCACCAGCCGGTGAGATCCTGGCCGTTGAAGAGACTGACGAACCCAGAATCGGGCCTAAAGGAGTCGGTGCCGCGAACGGCGGTGAGGGCAGTCGTCGCGAGCACGAGCATTACCAGAGAGGTTGGGAGGAGTTTCATGGTTCAGAATTGAGGTGGGAATTTTGCAGCTGATTTCACCCTTCGTGACGACTCTGGCCACGTCGAGCACTTGGAATTGATTGAGGGTATTCTGGTGGGACGCCGGATTTTTAGGGGGCAAGAATCCGGAGCGGTCTCAGCGAGATTGGGACGGGTGAAAGCAAAAACAGCCCCCGGCAGCCTCCGCAACCCTTAAGCCGGTCGCCCCCCGGCTATGCCATTTCGGCGCGGGGCAATATCCACCCTGTCACCACCGGCGCGAGGTCGGGAATCCGGCGGGGCCACAGGTCCGAGGTCCAACCAAACATCTTGGGAAACGCAACGTTCTGCCGGCGGCGATCGATCAACGGACTGCGCTGCTACGGAGGATTCCTCCTGGCATGGGATGAACGACCAACAGGTCGCCCTTGCTATCGGGCCGGCTCCGGTGCCCACCGGGCGCACATCGGCTGGGGCGCGCACAGCCTGGCCGTGCCAGCGTGCTCGTCGCGCGCTCGTGACCGGCGCGGTGCGTGGCGCCGTTCGTCACGCCGCTGGTTTTTTCCCCACCAAAATATCCCCGGCTTTGGACTCATCGATCGCTCCCTCCCACTTCGAGATCACGAGGGTCGCGACGGCGTTGCCGATGAGATTGGTGAGCCCGCGGATTTCCGACATGAACCGATCAATACCAAAGATCACGGCGAGCGCCGCGGGCGGGATATTACCCGTCGTCGAGATCGTCGCCGCCAGCACGATAAAGCCGCTGCCGGTGATGCCTGCCGCGCCCTTCGAGGTGAGCAACATCACGGCGAGCAGCCCGATCTGATCCATCAGGCTCATCGGCGTATCGGTCGCTTGCGCGAGGAAAAGCGCGGCGCACGTGAGGTAGATGCACGTGCCGTCGAGATTGAACGAGTAGCC
>CAMBVX010000571.1 GCA_945871085.1 Opitutus sp. GAS368
CCTTCGTGCCAGGAGCCGTCGATTTGGGTGCCTCGTCAGTCAGACCGACCGGCGCTTTCGATACGTCCGAAGTTGCGCGCTTGGCGAGCAGCGGCGGTCGGAAACCGCCGATTCGTGGGATCGGCCTTCTGCTAATCGCCGGGAGATGCAACCAGCGGACACGCTTCGGCAAAAGCAGTCTTTACTTGAGACCGGTATTTGTTCATTTCGGTCTCTATGCAAGACCAACTTGGGGAGGTGATTCGCCAGAAACTGGGCGATGCGGTGACGATGCCGTTCCCGCTCCTGACGCGGCGTGACGCGGTGGCGCCCCACCTGGAGGGGAAGGCGCGGGTCGTGATTGGGATGCGCCGCGCGGGCAAGACTTCGTTTCTCCACCAGTGTCTGGCTGATCGTCTGGCGGAGGGCATCGGGCGGGATCGCCTGGTGTATTTCAATTTCGAGGACGAGCGGCTGGGCGCGCTGGAGGCGGATCAGTTGGGCGCCATCCTCGAAGAATACTATCGCAGCTTCCCCCGCTATCGCGGTGCGGCGCGGGTTACTTGGTGCCTGGATGAGATTCAGGTCATTCCCAGCTGGGAACGTTTTGTCAGGCGGATGATCGATGCCGAGAATGTCGAGGTGCTGCTGAGCGGTTCGTCGGCCCGGATGCTGAGTCGGGAAGTGGCCACCGCCATGCGGGGCCGCGCGTTGGAAACGGTGATCACGCCGTTTAGCTTTCGGGAGTTCGCCCGGGCCCGCGGCGACAGTCCGCCCACCGTGCGACGGTTGACCAGTGCGGCGGAGCAATCGGCCTGGCTGGCTCGGTTTGACGAATATATGGCCATCGGCGGCTTTCCCGAGGCGGGTAAAATCACTGCGGCGCGGGATCGCGTTGGGTTGCTCCAAGGCTATGTCGACAGTGTGTTATTCCGCGACGTGGCGGAACGGCACGGCATCGCGAATCTAGTCGCCCTGCGAGCTTTGGTGCGCCAGCTGCTGCGTTCACCCGCCACCGCGCTGAGTGTGAGCAAGACCTACGCGGACTTCCGTTCGCGCGGGATCGGGGTGTCGAAGGAACACCTGCTGGCGTTTCTCGCCCATTTGGAAGATGCCTTTCTGGTTTTCACCGTTTCCCTCGCCACGCGTTCCGAACGGCAGAAACAGGTCAACCCCCGTAAACTCTATTTGGCCGATCACGGGCTGGCCCAAGCCTTCAGTCCTTCGGCCGGTCTTGATCGCGGACACCTCCTCGAAAACATGGTCGCCTGCGAACTTGCCCGGCAGAGCCGCGATCTCGCCTACGTTCGGACGCCGGACGGTCACGAGGTCGATTTCCTCGCGACCGCCTTCGACGGCACGCGGTGTCTGCTGCAAGTGGCCGCCGACATTTCATCGACCGAAACGTTTGCCCGCGAAGTCCGAGCACTGGTCGCGGCCGGAGCTCTCTTTCCGGGAGCGCGACAGATTCTCCTCTCGGAAACGGCGCCTCCCCGCGGCCAATCGCTGCCGGCAGGCATCGAGCGATTACCGATTTGGCGCTGGCTGCTCGACGGACTGGAAGGAAGCGAAGGATGAGCCGGGGGGCGAGCCGCAGGAAGTGGCCGGCATTTGCCAGAATCAACGCGGCGGTGATGCGATCACTCGTTACTTGCGGCTACACGCCGGCTTTGCGACCGAGTTTCCTGACCGTGCGACCTTCGTGCCAGGAGCCGTCGATTTGGGTGCCCCGCGCGACGGCGTGTGGGCCGCGGTGATTGCGGTGGAGCAGGCCGTGCAAGGCGTCCACGGCGGCGGCGCCCATGACGTCGCGGTGCTGGAGGATGCCGCTCACGCCGGGGGCATCGTCCAGCACATTAAGACCGACGTAGCCGAGGTCGCGTGGCACGCGGAGTTTCAAGGTGGCCGCCGCGGCGAGGACGTCGTTGCACCGGCTGATCACGGCGTCGGGTTTGTGTTGGCGGAGCCATGTGCCAATGGTCGCCGAGGGGTTTGCGGCGGAGACGACGAGAGTGGGGATTGAGGCCGCGGCGGACGGTCCCCGGCTCTGCTCAAACGCATACGCGGCTTCCCATTGGTGGGCGACGCGCTCGGCCAGGCCGGCATCGATGACGAGCCCGATGCGCCTGTAGCCGTGCTCACGCAGGCGCGCCCATGCTAGGCGGAGGTCGGCGGAATAGTTGGGTACGACATGGTGGAAGTGGGCGTAACGGGCGGGCCGCTCGATGGTGACAGTGGAAAACTTCTCCCAATCGAGATCGAGCCGGTTGTTGGGGTGCTCCAAGGGCGCGAGGATGAGGCCGCGAATTCCCCGGGACGTGAGCACGCGACTGAAGCGCGCCGGCGTCATGCCGTCTTCACGGGCCCAAAAATGCTGCAATTCGTAGCCGTAGGCGCGGGCGCGGGCCGTCGCGCCGGCGAGCAGGCGTTGGGCACTCGGGCGCTGCAACCAGTCGTCACGCGTCGGCCAATGGGAGACGAGAGCGATGACGGAAAAATCGCGCCGCACGCGCAGCTGTTGCCGGTGGGCGGCCAGGGCGCTGCCGGCGGAGTTGGGGGTGTAGTTTAGTTTCAGGGCGGCCCGCTTCACACGGGCGATCGTGGTGGCAGGGAGTGAGGCGTGGTCGCGCAACGCCATCGACACGGCCGCGACACTCAGGTCGAGGTGCGCGGCGATGTGCTTGAGGGTCGTGGGGGGCGGCGTGCTCACTTAAGCGATTCAGTAGACGAGGACTTGTTTTGCTCCGCAAGGCCCGACACACCTTGACTCATGTCCCTGAGCGACGGCCTTCCCCGCCCCAACATTCTCTTCGTGGTCGTCGACGACCACCGGGCGGACGCCATCGGCGCGCTCGGGCATCCAACCGTGCACACACCGGTGCTCGACGGCCTCGTGCGGCGCGGCACGGCGTTTACGCGCGCGACGATCCAGGGCAGTCTGATGCCGGCGGTGTGCGCGCCGTCGCGGGCGTGTCTGCTGACGGGCAACGGCGTGTTTCGCGCCGATGCCGACCCGAAGCTCGACCAAGGACCGGTTTTTGAAGTTAGGCTGCCGGTGGAGGCCTGCACGCTGCCCGAGCGATTGCGTGCGGCGGGCTACGAGACGTTTGTCACCGGCAAATGGCACAACGATCTGCCGGCGCTGCTGCGGTCGTTCGAGAGCGGGCGGGAGATTTTTCACGGCGGCATGTGCGATCACACGGCGGTGCCGGTGCGCGATATCGAGGAGATTCGTCGGGGAGAGCCCGCGCAGATCGGCGAGGGGTTTTCGTCGGACATTTTCTGCGGCGCGGCGGAAAAATTTGTGCGTGAGCGCGGGAGAGAGCGGCCGTTTTTCGCGTGGGTGGCGCTCACCTCACCGCACGATCCGCGGACGCCGCCGGCGGAGTTTCGGGCGCGCTACGATGCGGCGAAGATTCCGCTGCCGAAGAATTTCCGGCCCGACCACGGCTTCGACAACGGCGAGCTCGGGGTGCGCGACGAGCTTCTGGCGCCGAGGCCGCTGTCGCTCGCCGTCGTGCGGGACCACCTCGCGGACTACTACGGAATGAT
>CAMBVX010000572.1 GCA_945871085.1 Opitutus sp. GAS368
TAGTAAGGGCGTTTACTCTCAGGCTAAGACGGGGCAGGCAGCTCAGCGTTGCGGGATCAGAGATGAGAGTCCGATTTGAAAACAGCACCGCACGTTCGCACGACCGAAAATGTGATTTTTATTCTGGCTTTGCCGGCCGCCGCTCAAATACCGGAAGTTTTCACCACAAAGACACTGAGGTCCAGAGGTTCAGTCCACGCGTCCATGGTGACAGTATCGTGAGGTGATCCGGCGGCGCTTGGGCGTAATGCCGCAGGCGTTCGTTCGCCCTGTGCAGACGAGGCTACGCCTACGTCTGCGCTCCCCGCAATCCGGTATGCTCTCGTGTCGGCCGCCCGCGGTGTGCATCGGCGACAATTCCAATCGCCCCTTTTTCTTTATAGCCAAGACTTGCGTCGCACTACAATTTGCGCCGATGAACGAATTCGAACCGCGGGAAAAAGTCTTGGCGGACAGGATATGCTTGGTCGTGGGCGGTGGATCAATCGCGCCCGGCTGGGGTATCGGCCGGGCCATCTCCGTCGCCTACGCCCGCGCCGGGGCCCGCGTCGCCGTCGCCGATCTCAACCTGCCTTCCGCCCAGGAAACGGTGGACATCATCCGCAGTGAGGGCGGCACCGCCGAGGCCTTTCCCGTCGACGTCCTCGATGACATATCGATCGCGGCGCTGGTGAGCGGGGTGACTGGGCGACTGGGCCCCATCGACGTGCTGCACAACAACGTGGCGATCTCGAAAAGCGGCCACTCGCGCGATACCAGTGCGGCCGACTGGCGACGCATCCAGGACGCGAATGTGACTTCCCTCCATGTTGCCGCGCAGGCCGTGTTGCCTGGCATGATGGAGCGCCGTCGCGGGGTCATCCTCACGACGTCCTCCATCGCCGCCCACCGTCACCTCGGTTATTCGTCGCTGGCCTACGCCGCAACCAAGGCCGCGGCGATCGCTTTTACCCGGATGCTCGCGATCGAGTACGCGGCTTACGGAATCCGCGCCAACAGCATCGTCGCGGGATTGATCGATACGCCACGCATCGGGGTCGTCCTGCGTGGAGCCTACGCTGGGTGCACGCTGGAGGAGATGAAAGAACGGAGGAACAAAGTGGTGCCGTTGGGCCGGATGGGAACAGCATGGGACATTGCCGAGGCCGCGGTGTTTCTCGCGTCGGATCGGGCCAAATATATCACGGGGACGGAACTCGTCGTTGACGGCGGGCTGAGCGCCACCGTACCTCATTGAGACCACCACACGCTGCCGGCGACAGCGGCGTTCGCTGAAATCTTATGTAGAGCCCGTCCCAAGTTCGTAATACGTTGTAAAACAAGTGATAAAGTAAAGTGATAAGGGTCGAAAACAGGCGGATTACCTGGCTTTGGTCAAAAAACGGCCGCTATAATTTGGCTACGATGACAAACAAGCGCACCGTCGTTGAAGCCGTAGCAATCCAAAGCTGGCTGCGTCCAGCTTTGACTCACGTGGGAGCCAACAAGGATTAC
Source organism: Opitutus sp. GAS368 (assembly GCA_945871085.1). Taxonomy (GTDB): domain Bacteria; phylum Verrucomicrobiota; class Verrucomicrobiia; order Opitutales; family Opitutaceae; genus GAS368. Next base: position 1,495 of record CAMBVX010000572.1, read on the forward strand.
ACGTTGTTCCGGGAGCAACTTGACGCGGTGGACGGCTTGTTGCGCCGGTCGCATCTGGAGTCGATGGCGTTGGATTTTGCGATCGAGGGATTCGAACAGGCGAGCGCGCGACAACAACTCGGTCGTCGGCAGTTTGCCCTGAAGGCGTTGCGCGTGGAGACCCTGCGGATGCTTTTGGGCAATCCGTCTTTTCGGCAATTTTCGCGCACGGTGGCGACAAGCGACCTGCTGGCCGATTTTTGTGACGTGCGCCGTCTCGATGGAATCAGGGGCATCTCGAAAAGCACGCTGGAGCGAGCGTCGAAATTTTTCCGGCCGGATCAGGTGCGCTGGATGCAGCAAGTGCTGACCGAGATGTGTGGTGAAACGGACCGGGCGGCCGAGGTGGGCTTGGCGGCGCCGGTGCAGACCGACGTGTGTCTGGTCGACACCACGTGTCTGGAGGCGAACATTCACTTTCCCGTCGACTGGGTGCTGCTGCGCGACGTGGCGCTGACGTTGCTCAAGGCCACCACGCTGATCCGCCGGGCTGGCCTGCGCGAGCGGATGCCCCAGGAGCCTGCCGGCTTCGCCACCGCGATGAATCAACTCTGTATCAAGATGACCCACAGTCGGCGCAAGACGGACTCGCGCAAGGCGCGCAAGCGGATCCTGCGCGAGTTCAAACCCCTGCTGCGGACCATCGCCGACCACGCCCGTCGCCATCGGGACCGGCTGGCCAGCGAGCACGCGAACACGGATTACACGCCGGCGCAGGCCGCGCGCATCGTCGAGCGGATCGACCGGATGCTCGCCTTGGTGCCGCAGGTGATCACCCAGGCCCACGAACGGATTATCGGCGAACGCACCGTGCCCAACGCGCAGAAGATCCTCAGTGCGTATGAACCGGACGTGAACGTGATCGTCCGCGGCAAGGCCGGACGCGAAGTCGAGTTCGGCAACACTTTGTTCATCGCGGAGAGCCCCCAGGGACTGATCCTCGATTGGGAATTGCACCGCCAACCGGCACCGGCCGAGTGGCGGCAACTGGAGCAGAGCATCGAGCGGCAAACCGACTTCGATCTGTCGGCGCCCCTCGCCGCCGCCGCCGCGGATCGCGGGTTTTGTTCCCGGCAGGGCGCCGCCGAACTCGCGCAGCGCGAGATCTACAACGCGGTCTGTCCACGTGACCCGCAGGTCCTTCAGCAACGGATGGACGAAAAACGCTTCGCCGGTTTGCAACGACGCCGCGGTTCGACGGAGGCGCGCATCGCCATTCTCCGGCAGCGCTTGGGTCGAAGACTGCGCAGCCGGGGCTTCGACCACCGTTACCTGAGCGTGGCGTGGGGAGTGCTGGGTCACAATCTTTGGATCGTCGCGCGCCTGCTCACCAATCAACAAAAAATCGCAGAAGCCGCTTGACGCGTATCCGTTTTAAACACACAAATGACGATGCGGGGTGTAAGCATATCCGCATCGCAGAGTGGGTTTCCGTCAGAGCGCCTCTCCTGACAGCCAATTGCATTTTCGACGCTATACAATTTGCGATGTGCCACGCTCCGCACTTCACCGTCTTCACCGGGTGTCATTTCACTCCTCTATATGAAAATCAGCGAACTTGGGACGGGCTCGAGATAGGGGTCGAGCGACTCAGGCTCCGCCGTGTTCCCACGATACAAAATCTGCTCGCGGTTCCCCACAGACACGGGCGTCTCCCGTTTGGCACAACTCGCCGCCACCGCCAGGACCGCGAGCCCGATTCCGAAAAAACGTTTCATGTGGCATGATCCTTCGCGTCGAACCCGCCGCGCGCACCCCAAAAACAATACCACCAAGGTGGTAATCTCATCCCTCCGCCCGCTTCGCCCTAGCTTCACCGACCCGTCCGTGCAAAGTTTCTGCCATGCGCAATTTATCTGCCACGGTCGCTTGGGTCTGCGGCCTGGTGACGTCCCTCTCGGCCGCCAGCTACGACTCCTGGCTCACCGGTAATCCCGCCGATACGAAGCCGACGCAGACTCGCGCCGGCCTCTTTCTCTCC
>CAMBVX010000573.1 GCA_945871085.1 Opitutus sp. GAS368
AGAATCGGGCGATAGTAGCGGTCCGCGTTTTCGAGCACATTGAGGCGGAAGGCGAGTTGGCGCGTGCCGACGTTGAAGTCGCCGGTGTAGGTGTGCGAACCCTCCGAGTCGAACTTGGTGCTCAGGGTGGCGGAGCGCTGGTTGACGCGGGCGCGCTTGCCGTTGATGACGACGATACCGCCGGGATCGCCCGAGCCGTAGAGAAGGTTGTTGGAGCCGTTGACGGCCTCCGCGCTCTCGACATCGAAACCGTTGAAACCCGCGGTGGACGAGCGGAGGAAACCATCGCGTCGCGGCTCGCCGATGGAGAAGCCGCGGGCGTTGTAGGCGCCGGGCTGGGCGGCGTCGCCCTCCTGCATGCCGCGTTGGTCCTCGCTACCACCGCCGAAGAGCATGGCGCCGAGGCCACCGTAGTCGGAGAGCAGACGGAAGACATCGCCGCCGCCGAGCTCATCCATCATCGTGCGCGTGAGCACGCGGGCATCGATTGGCGCCTTGTTCAAGGGCGTGCTGATGCCGGTGAGGGAATTGGTGTTGGTGGCCTCGTAGGAGTCGCTGGGGTTGCCGGTGACCTCGAAGGGCGAGAGGACCAAAGCGTCGGTCGCGGCGGGTGACGGCGTGGGCTTGGCGGGAACGGACTGCGCGCAGAGCGCGAGTGGTGCAACGAGCGTGGCGGAAAACAGGAAATACAGGGGAGCTTTCATTTCTTGGACTTCGAGCGGTGGGTTTTTTGGGGGAATGGAGCGCGGTTTGGAGCGCGCGGAGAAGGGCCAGCGAAGCCACGCCATGAAGTCAGGGATTGCTTGGCAATCGTCGTGGCGGTGAACTCGTTCACTGTGACCAACACGCCTCAGCCAGTTGTCACCCTCAGAGCGGTCGCCCGTCGCGCGGGACTCTCGCTCGCGACTGTCTCGTATGCTCTCCGCGCGCATCCGAAGATTCCGCCGGCTACGCGGGAGCTGGTCGCGGCGGCGGCGCTCGAACTGGGCTACCGGCCCAACTCGAGGGTGGCGGGGCTCATGGCGCACATCCGGGGCGCGGGCGTGTGGCCGCGGGTGGAGCGCATCGCCTTTGTGTGGGTGCACACCAGCCGGCGCGTCGCGGCGGAAAATCCCTATCTGCGCGCGGTGTTCAAGGGCGCAGTGGCCCGCGCGGAGCGCCTCGGGTTCGCGTTGGAGGAATTTTGGACCGACGACGCCGGCATGAAAGAGCCGCGGCTGCAGGAGATCATTGTCGCGCGTGGCATCGCGGGCGTGCTGCTTTCCCCGGTGCTCACGCCTGTCACCTCGTTGGCGCTCGAGTGGGACTGGAGCCAGTTTGCAGCCGTGGTAATCGGTAACGTGACCTGGACGCCGGAGCTCCACCACGTTGGCCACCACCACTTTTTCGCCATGCGGACGGTGTTGTTGGAACTGGTGAAGCTCGGCTACACGCGGCCGGCGGCGGTCGTCGATGCGGTGATCGACGAGCGGGCGAAGCACGCTTGGACGGGGGCATTTTTTGCGAATCACCCGGAGCCGGAGCGTGCACGACAACTGCTCCATGTGCACGACGCGCAACAACCGCGTGATCTGGCCGCCTGGCTGCGCGGGAGCGGGGCCGACGCGCTGATCGCGAGCGCTGCCGCGCAGTTGTCTGCGCCAGGGGTGCGCGCGTTTTGCCGCCAAAAGAGATTGCAGGTCGCCACCCTCCGGTGGTCAGCCAACCTGCCGGCCAACATCGGGGGGATCGACCAGTGCGACGAATTGCTCGGCGCGCAGGCGGTCGAGCTGCTGATCGCGCAACTCCACCACAACGAGCGCGGGCCGCCCCGCCACCCCGGCATGATGCTTTTTCCCGGACAGTGGATGGCGCCGGCGCCCGCGGCGACCGCGCCTCAAAAGAACACCCGCCCACGCTCCCGCCCATAGTCACGCCACGCCGAAGCGGGAGAGGCCATTCGGCGGAATGAGTTTCAGCGGAAACGTTGCAGAAGATAATCGATGATCGCTGGCTGAAACAAGCCGCACGCGCTGGGAGCGAAAGTGGGGGCTGATGGCGCCGGTGGTGAGCGTTGGGATCGTGAGGCGGAGTCTGCGCGGATCGGCGATGACGTCGGCGCGCGTGATGGCGAGTGCGGGTTGGTTGCGCCGGGGGCGGTCGTCGTTGGCGCGGCGTTTGAGCTCCCAGACTTTCACGACGTAGCGGTCGAAGTCCGTGGCGGTGGTCAACGGTTCGCTGAAGGTGAATTAAACACCGCCCTGAATGGTGTGCCGAGTGGTGCGGAGGGCGAACGAGAGAAGACTGAACGCGAGGGGAAGGACTTTTGGGGCGCCAGCGGATCGTGGTAGCGCTGGGACCGCAGGTCCCGACGCTACCGGGCCAGTCTTAATCCGCATGTTTCACGCGATCGTCTGAAAGGTAGCGCGGTGCTTTAGCCCGCGTCTGGCACGGAGGTGAAGCACGAGCCGCGGGCTGAAGCACCGCGCTACCACGGACGGCGGAGGGCGGAGGGAAAATTCAGTAAGCAGAGACGCGGAAAAGCGCGGCGGGTGCGCCGCGGGGGGGGCGCGTAAGTTGGACGGTGAGGCGGCGCGTGCGCACGGGTGCGGCGAGCGTGAGTGCGGCCTGGCTAAGGTGTTGGTCGCGGAACTCGCCGATGAGGCGGCCGGTGTCGTCGAGGACGCGGAGCGCGGGGACGCAGAAAGGCGCGACGGTTTCGGGGTTCAACATCAGCACGGTTTCGAGCGGGTGGTCGAAGTCGGCGTCGAGGTCGAATTCGAGGCGCGAGATTTCGACGGGGTCAGGCCACTCGACCGTGAGCGTGGGTGCGGCGTCGGTGAGGGCGGCGAGCCAGACGTTGGGCTGGTTCGTGGGGCGGCTGAAACCGTTGCGGAGGTTCTCTGGGGCGAAGAGCGCGAGCGGAGGCTCGACGCGGAGCGCGAGATTTTTTCCGCCGGGGCGACGCTGAGGTATCCAGAATTCAAAGCTCTCGATGCCGGTGCCGGGCGGTGGCTCTTGGCGGGGAGATTTCGCGACAGCGCGGTTGAATTTTTGGGTGACTGCGAGGACGCCGGTGAGGCGCTGGTCGCTGAGATGTGCGGTGAGCGCGGGGTTGGCGGCGAGGCAGACGAAGGCGAAGCGCGGTGCGTCGATGGTAGCGGGAAATTTTAAGGTGACGGCCTGCGCCGGGCCGGCGGCGAGCGGGACCTGGAGCGTGGCCAGGGTCACGTCGGGCGTGTGATTGGTGCGTTTGGAACTGATCCGGAGTTCGGCGACGAGTTCGGTGGCAGTGGCGACGTCGAGGGTAAACGTGACGGCGGGCATCGGGCCGGGGGCCACGGGGAGGAGCATGGCCCAAGCGTCGGCGAGCGGAAGACGGTCGAGACCGGCGGGGAGTTCGGAAAGCTGATACGTGGACGACGCAGTGAGTGTGGCGTGCGAGACGAGGTCGGCGGTGTCGCGGAGCGGGACGCCGGGAATGAACTGGCCGGCGCGGATGAGGCGGCGTTGGAGCTCGGCCATGAGCGCCGG
>CAMBVX010000574.1 GCA_945871085.1 Opitutus sp. GAS368
CCGAGCGTGAGACCGAGCACGGCTTCGCCGAGCGTCTTCACACGGTCGGCGTTGTAGTTCGTGAGATTCTCCTCGGGGATCGTGCCGCCCTCGTGGGTCACCATGTTATTGCGCTGGAATCCCGACGCGATCAGATCGGCGTCGGTTCGATTGGGCAAAAGGTCTCCCGCCAACTGCTCAACGAGAAAGCGGTCGTAGGGCTTGTTGTCGTTGAAGGCCTGGATCACCCAGTCGCGCCAGAGCCACATGTGCCGCCCGCCGTCGATGGAGAAACCGTTGGTGTCCGCATAGCGCGCGGCGTCGAGCCAATCGAGCGCCATGCGCTCACCAAAGTGCGGACTCGCGAGCAGACGGGTAACCAGGTTGTCGTACGCCTGCGGATCCCGGTCGGCCACGAAGGCTTCCACCTCGGCTCCCGCGGGCGGCAAGCCCGTCAGATCCAGCGCGAGGCGGCGGATGAGCGTGCGGCGGTCGGCCGCGGGGGCGGGCCGGAGCTTTTCCCGGGCGAGACGCGTGCGGACAAAGGCGTCGACGGGATGCGGCCCCTTCGGCGCCAACGGCGCTTTCTTGGGCGCCACAAACGACCAGTGCTCCGAATACTTCGCGCCCTCCTCGATCCACGTTTTGATTGTCTGCTTTTGCGCGGCGGTGAGCGGTGCGTGCTCCTTCGGCGGCGGCATGACCTCCTCAGGGTCCGTGCTGATAATGCGCGCCCACACTTCGCTGTTCGCGAGGTCGCCCGGCTTGATCCGAAATAGACCATTGCGCTCCGCGTAGGCGGACTCCGCGAGGTCGAGGCGGAGTTTTCCCTTGCGGCCCTTCTCATCAAAGCCGTGACACGAAAAACAATTTTCCGACAGGATCGGCTTGATGTCGCGGCTGTAGTCGACGGCGAAGGCTGCGGAGCCGGCGCCGAGACTCGCGCCGACGATCAGGGCACGCAGGAGACCGGGGGTGTTTCGCGGGGAGGTCATGGAGGGAGAAAAAGCGAAGAAACGCGGGTAAAGGTCAATGCGCAGAATGAAAGCGAGGCCCCGCGTGCGAACCGCCCCCTGCCACGTTCGATGCGGCAGCGATTGCTCATCGCCAAATCGCGCGGTTTCTCCGGAAAAACCGCGCGCGCCCCGTGGCGCTCCCACCTCATCGGGCGAACATCGTGTGCTTCGCGTCGCCACCACTCAGCGTATACGCGACCAGGTCGAGGACTTCGTCCTTGGTCAGCATGTTGAGCAACATCGGCGGCATCGGGGAGACGTGCGAGGGCTCGATGCTCTTCACTTCCTTGCGGTCCACGCGCGTGAGGTTGTTGGGCTCGGAGGGGTCGGTGTTGAGGGTCACGGTGTCGCCGTTGAGGTTGGTGACGACGCCGACGACGGTGCTGCCGTCGAGCTTGGTGAGCACGCTGGGGACGAACTGCTCGTTGATCTCCTTGCTCGGGTTGATGATTTGGTCGAGCAGGTCGTGCGCGCTGTAGCGCCCGCCCGCGCCGGTGAGATCGGGGCCGGTCATGCCGCCCTCGTTGCCGAAGCGGTGGCAGGCGAAGCACGCGACGGCGCCGAACATTTTCCGCCCCCGTTCGAAGTTCCGGTGGTGCATCCCGTTTTTCGAAGCGGCGCTCAGCTCCTCGAGCGTCCAGGCCGTGGGCGTGCGCCCGACGAAGATATCGCCGAGATTCTCGAGGACGGATTTGCGCTCGGGCTTGCGCGCGAGGAGCGCGGCGAGCGCGGTTTTCTCCGCGTCGGTGAAGGTGGTGAGCGCATCGTTGCGGATGAATTCGATGAACTTGTCGAAGCTCGCGCCGCCGCGGTAGTTCACGGCCTTGAGCAGCCATTCGAGGTAGGCGGTGCGCGTGGCGAGGGTCCAGCCGGCCTTCAGCATGCGCAGCGAGCGCGCATACTCGAGCTGCTCCTCCTGCGTGGGCGCGGCCGTGATGAGCGCCATCGCCTTGGCCGCGACGGTCGGCGACTGGAGAAACACGAGCGTCTCGCACAGCAGCCAATTGGCCTCGCGGGTGGCGGCGGGGAACAGCGGATCCAGTTTCGCCACGAGCGATTTCACGGCGGCGGCGGCGGGCAGACCAAAGCGGTTGAGCACGACCTGGATCGTGCGGAGGTGCGTCAGCTGGCGAGTGGCATCGAGCGCGGCGGGGTCGATCTTGGCGAGGGCGGCGAGCAGCGCGGCGCCGCGCGCGGTGTCGACGGGCGGCGTGGCGCCACCGCGGTGCGGCGGGCAGACGCCGGTGGCGTGCGTGAGAGCGAGCAGCGCCTCGACTTGGATCGATGGATCGCGCTCGGCGAGAGCCTTTTCCGCCCACGTGTCGACCGGCTGGTGTTCGACCGCGAGGCGCGCGGCCCAGCGGATGTGCCGGTCGGCATGGGCGAGATGCGGCCAGGCTTTCGCGAGGGCGGCGGCGTCCTTTTTCCCGTGGAAAACCTCGAGCGAGCGGCGCAGGTCGCGCGCCGGGCTGGGCGCGGGTTGCGCGGTGTCGGGCGCGGTGGACTCGGTGCCCTTGTAGGTGACGCGATAGACGCCGGACTGCACGCGGCGCCCACCGATGGCGAAATACATCGCACCGTCCTGCGGGTGGATGATCGCGTCGGTGAGCGGCAGCGGCGTGCCGGAGATGAACTCTTCCTTGGTCGCGGTATAGCTCGCGCCGTCGGGCGTGAGGTGGACGGCGTAGAGTTTACCCCAGCTCCAATCGAGGGCGAAGAGCGCGCGCTGGTACTTCGCGGGGAATTTTGCGCCGTAGCCGAAGACGGTGCCGGTGGGCGAGCCGGGGCCGATATTGACGACGGCGCCAAGGTTGTCGGCGTAAAACTCGGGCCACTTCCCGGCCCCGTTGCGCCAGCCGAATTCGGCGCCGCTCGTCACGTGGTTGATGCGCGTGGGGCGATACCACGAAGTGTTAAAATCATACTCCATGTCGGCGTCGTAGGTGAAGAGCTCGCCGTCCCGATTCACGGAAGCATCGAAGATGTTGCGGAAACCGGAGGCGTAGGCTTCGAAAGTTTTCCCGTCGGGCGTGAAACGGTAGATGATGCCGCCGGGCGCGAGCACATCACGGTTGTGGCCGCGACCGTCGGGCATGCGCGGCAGCAGGTGATCTTCGCCCCAGTGGCGAGGGACCTGCGAGGTCGGCGCGAACTCGGTGGGCTTGGCATTGTTGCCGGCGACGAGATAGAGCGCCTTCCCGTCGGGCGTGGGCACGATGGCGTGCACCCCGTGATCGCCGCGCGACTGAAACGCGCGGAGCAACTCGACCTTGTCGAGGCGGTCGTCACCGTCGCTGTCCGTCACGCGATAGACGCCGCTCTGGAACTTCTGCTCGTAGTCGTTGACGCCGGCGTAGAGCGCGCCGAAGGCAAACACCATGCCGTTGATGGCGCGGATCTGGGCGGGCATCTGCTCGACGGCAGAGCGCTCCAGGGTTTTGCCCGGGGCGGGCGGCGTGAAGCGGTAGAGGCCGCCGTATTGATCGCTCGCGTAGATGCGGCCGCG
>CAMBVX010000575.1 GCA_945871085.1 Opitutus sp. GAS368
AGTGGGTAAATCCGGCGAATGGGGACGCCTCCGACTTGGTCGCCGGTCGCCGGCGCCAACTACACCTAACGCTTCGGCAAAGTGCAGGCGCGTTTCCAGATCAACATCACGAACCTGTTCGATGACGACAAACCGCAGTGGAGCAGCTACAGCGTGATCAACGCCGGCCAGCTGCAAAATCTGCCGAACGCACTCACGAATAACGGCAACGCCCTCACCGCACCCGGCGGCAATCCGCGCCTGCAGGTGCGCAGCGGCTTCAATCAACTCGAGCCGCGCAAGATCTCGTTGACGACGACGTTCACGTTCTAAGCGAACGTCTCCTCACCGCGACCAGCCGACCCAAGGGAGGAGACAGCCCGCTGGCGAGCGATTCAGTCCGTAATAATCGCCCGCAAGCGGGCTCTTGCCCCCAGTCCGTTAAGCTCATTTTGAAAGCGAATTGGAATCAGTTACAGCCGCGCGTGGCCGACGTTTCAATTCCACCACGTCGATCAAACGGCGTTCGGCCGTTCGGCGGAGATTCACTAAGCCAAAACAATGCAAGGGGAGAGAATACTCCTCGGAAACTCCATGCTCGGAAGGTGGACTGCGTTGACCCCAACGCGTTGCGGCAAAGCCGCTCCGAACCAGCGTGTTGGGGTCAACACGCTCCACCTCGACTGATTTTCTACGTATCGGTAGCGAGCGTGTCCGCTGCGCCGCCGCCTCGGGACTTGTGGCGCCCCGAGGGGAGGCGCGTTGCCTGCGCGGAAGCGCGCTGCCACTCGCCGGGGATCTTGCCCGCTGGTTTGCTGAAGGAGTGTGAGCCGCCGGGGTACGAAAACTCCGCACGAAAACTCCGACCCCCGTTGACTTCACTCCCGGTTACATTCGACGTTCCCTCTCGCCGATGAAATCCGCCTCTGCCTCATGCCTGTTCGCGTTGGTTTGCCTGTTCCTCAGCGGGACCCCACCGGTCCACGCGGCCACGGCCCGGCCGCCCAATATCGTGCTCATCGTCACGGATGACCTCGGCTTTGGTGATCTCGGCTGCTACGGCGCGACGCGCATCAAGACGCCGAACGTCGACCGGCTCGCCGCGGGCGGCGTGCGTTTTACGGCCGGTTACGCGCCGTCCTCCACCTGCACGCCCACGCGCTATGCGATTCTCACCGGCGAATACGCGTGGCGACAGCCGCCGAAGAAGACCGGCATCCTCGACGGTGACGCACCGCTTTGCATCGAGCCCGGCCGGCTCACGCTGCCCGCGATGTTGCGCCAGACCGGCTACCACACCGGTGTGGTGGGCAAGTGGCACCTCGGCCTCGGCGATGGAGTCGTGCCCGTCGACTTCAACCGCGAGATCAAACCGGGGCCGCTCGAAATCGGTTTCGCTTACAGTCACATCATCCCCGCTACGGTGGATCGAGTGCCCTCCGTGTGGATTGAAAACCACCGCGTGGTCGGCCTCGATCCCGCCGATCCCATCGAGGTCAGTTATCTCAAAAACCTCGGTGATGGCCCTACCGGTCTGGAGCGACCCGACTTGCTGAAGCAAGGCGCGGATCGACAGCACTCGGGCGTCATCATTAACGGCATCAGCCGGATCGGATACATGAAGGGCGGGAAATCGGCGCGTTTCCAAGACGAGGCGCTCACCACGACCGTCGTGCGCAAATCCATCGCCTACCTCGAGCGCCAGCAGAACGGCCCGTTTTTCCTCAGTATCGGCCTCTTCGAGCCGCACGTGCCACGCGTGGCGGAGTCACCGTTTGTGCGCACCAGCGAGACCGGCGTGCGCGGCGATGTGATTCAGCAACTCGACTGGGCGACCGGCGAAATCATGCAGGCGCTCGACCGCCTTAAGCTCGCCGACAATACGCTCGTGATTTTCACGAGCGACAACGGCCCCGTCCTCTTCGATGGCTACTTCGATCGCGCCGCCGAGGACGTGCGCGACCACCGCCCCGCCGGCCCGCTGCGTGGGGGAAAATATTTGGTTTACGAGGGCGCGTGTCGCGTGCCGCTCATCGCGCGCTGGCCCGCGCGGATCAAGCCGCGCGTCTCCCACCAGCTGTTCAGCCTGGTCGATCTGCACGCGACGCTCGCGCACCTGACGGGCGGCACGTCGGTCGCCACCGCCGCGCCCGACAGCCTCGATCTCTCGCGCGTGCTCCTCGGTGAGACGGCGGAAAATCTCCGCGACCACACCGTGCTCCACGGCTTGTCCAACACGCTCGCGCTGCGGCAAGGCGACTGGAAATACATCCCGGCCAACGCGACCGCGGCGGCTTCCGGCATGGGCAGCGGGGCCAATCCCTCCGATGCCCGCTTTGCCGAAAACCACATCCCGGAACCGCTCCTCTTCAATCTCGCGACCGATCCCGGCGAGCGCACCAACGTGCTCGCGCAGCATCCCGCGGTGGCCGAGAAACTCCGGCTTCGCTTGCAGGCCCTGACCGGTGCGACGGCCGGCGGCGGCGGGCGATGAACGGCGCGCGGTGGCGTTGGATCGGGCCGGGCTGCGCGTGGCTCGGTGCCTCCGTCCAGGCGGCGACTTACTACGTGCATCCGGCGGCCGGCGATGATGCGCGGGCCGGCACGGCGCCGGAGGCACCGTGGCAGTCGCTCGGGAAAATCAATGCGCTGCGGCTGGAGCCCGGCGACCGCGTATTGCTCGCGGGCGGACAAACGTTTTCCGGTCAGCTGGCCTTTGCCGGTCTCGCGGGCACGGCGGCGGAGCCGATTGTTTTTTCGAGCTATCAGCCGGTCGAGGCACCGCCCGAGTCGCGCGCGACCATCGATGCGCGCGGATATGTCGCGGCGGTTCATTTGAAAAACAGCCGCCACGTGCGCATCTCCGATCTCGTGCTCACCGCCGACGGCGGCGGGCTTCGGCGCGGTCAACCGCCCACGGCCGATCTGCGTTGTGGTGTGCTGATCGAGGCCGATGCGGCCGGGCGGTATGAGGATTTTCAACTCACCCGGGTGCGCGTGAAAGCGGTCTCGTTTGAGGAGCCGGGCTTCGTCCGTCCCCCAGCTGACGTGAACACCGCCAACGGCACCGGGCGCTACGGTTTTGGGATCAGGTTTATCGTCAAATCGGCCGACGCGCAGCTGAGCCGCATCGTCGTCACCGATTGTGAGATCGAAAACGTCAACCACACGGGCCTGAAATTTACTGCGCCCACCAACGGCATCCAAGACGTGCGCGTCGAGCGCGTGCGTGTCGTGCACGCCGGCGGACCGGGAGTGCAATTGTCCGGGGTGCGCGGCGGGCGTTTCAGCGCGCTCTATGTTGATCGCTCCGGCAGCTCGCGCGATACCCGCAACTGGGGCCGCGGGAGCGGGCTCTGGACCTGGGGTTCGAGCGACGTGGTGATTGAGAAGAGTCAGTTTCTGAATGCCCACGGCCCCGGCGATTCCGCCGGTGTGCACATCGACTACAACTGCCGCAACGTCGTCGTTCAGCACAATCTCAGCGCCAACAACGCGGGCGGTTTCTGCGAGGTGCTCGG
>CAMBVX010000576.1 GCA_945871085.1 Opitutus sp. GAS368
GAACTCGGCGGGCAGATGGTGTCCATGAGGCTGGTGAACATGAGGACCTCGGCCTGGATGCGCGGGGCGAGGTGCTGGCAATCGATGTAGCCGAGTTTGGTGAAGATTTCGGCTTCACGTTCGTGGCGCGGATCGAAGGCGCGGAAGAACGTCCGGAGTTCCTCGTAGGCCTCTTTCGCGAGGTCCATTTCCCAGACACGCTGATAGTCGCAGAGGAAGGGGAAGACGGGCGCGGTGCGGCGGATGCGGGGTTCTAGCGCGGCACACGCGAGGGAGAGTGCGCCGCCTTGCGAGGCGCCGAAGCAGCCGACGCGGTCGGCGTCGACTTCGGGGAAATTCATCACGACGCGGGCGAGTTGCGCGGTATCGAGAAAAATCTGACGGAAGGCGAGGTTGCGCGGATCAGGATCGTCGAGGCCGCGCACGATGTGGCCACGGAGGGTGGTGCCTTTCACGCGGCCACTATCTTCGGAGCGGCCGCCTTGGCCGCGGCAGTCCATCGCGGCATAGCAGAAGCCCTCGGCGGGCCAGCCGAATTTATCGAGCCAGTCGCCGCTGTGGCCGGAGTAGCCGTGGAACTGGAGCACGGCGGGACGCCGTGCTGGTTTAAGCGGGGAAGTTGACGTGGACGTGGACGGAGTGGAGGTGGATTTTGGGCGGAGATATTTGGCGTAGATGCGCGCGCCGCCGACGCCGGTGAACCAGAGGTCGAAGGCTTCGGTCTGGTGGGGCGCGATGGCGGTGGCGGGGCGGAGTTCGGGTTGCGGGTCGGTAGCGTCGAGCTCGCGGAGGGCGGCGGCCCAGTAGGCGTCGAAGTCGGCGGGGCGGGGATTGCGGCCGGCGTAGGTAAGGAGCTCGGGGAGGGGGAGATCGATGAGGGGCATGGAAGAGAATGACCAATGACTAATGTCTAGTGAAGAGTTGCGATCAGAAGAGGCGGAGGAAGGAACGGGGGCCGACGTCGAAGAATTGGGGCGAGGACGTGGGGTTGGCGGGAGCGGAGAGCGGGAGTGTACGGAGGAGGTGGCCTTGTTCGTTGAAAATGCCGACGGCCGATTCGCGGGTGAGCAGGGCGTAGAATTCGTGGCGGTCGGAGTCGTAGGCGAGCGCGGTGAGCACGACCTCTCGGTCGAGGGCGACGGCGGCCAGACGTTGACCGGTGAGGTCGTGGGAAGTGACGCGCGCGAGGTCGCCGCCGCTGAGCGCGAGCAGACGGTCGCGGGTGGTGTCGAAGGCGAGAGCGGCGGGCGGCGCGTTGAGGGTGGCGAGAGCGAGCGTGCGGATGGATTCGCCGAAGCGGTTGAATTCGATGACGGCGGGTTGCGTGGGATGCGGGGCGAACACGTGGCCGTCGCGCGGGCGGATGGCGAGATCGCCGCCCCGCGAAGTGGCGAGGGAGGCGACGGTGAACTCGCGTTTGATGGCGCGGGCCGGGCGGTCGACCACGCGGATGAGGTCGCCGGGGGCGAGGCGCAGGAAAAAATGATCGGTGAACGGATCGTAGGCGAAGCCGACGATCGTTTCACCGTCGGTCAGGAAGCTGGGGACGGAGGCCTTCGTGCCGTCGTGGCCGGCATCTTGAATGGTCGCGAGAGAGTCCGACGATGTGGAATAGAAATGGAGCGGCCCGGGCGTGGCGCAGCCGGCGAAGAGGAGCAGCGCGGCGACGGCTGCACCGAGGATAATTTTTCGCGTTGTCATAGGAAATGGGCACGGCGTGATTCGCGGTATGAAAGTCGCCTTCATCAGTGGAACGAGCATTGTTAATTCGACGCTATTTTCGTCGTGGGACGTGAAGACGGTCGAGACCCAATACGGGCCCGTGACGTATAAATCGCGGGGCGAGCAAGCGCTGATCAACCGCCACGGTTATTCGGTTCCGCTGCCGCCCCACTCGATTAACTATCGGGCCAACATCCGCGCGCTGGCCGATCTCGGGTTTCAGGATGTCGTCTCGCTGAACTCGGTGGGCTCGCTCAAGAAAGATCTGCCGCCGGGGACATTCGTGTCGTGCAACGATTACGTGGGCCTGCAGCAGGGTCCGGCGACGTTTTTCGACCACGAGCTCAAAGGCGGCGCGCCGCTGATCGCGAACAATCTCATCCCGATGCTGATCGCGGAGCTGGCGCCGGAGTTTCGGATTCACACGGGAAAAACGTATGTGCAGATGCGTGGGCCGCGCTTCGAGACGAAGGCGGAAATCAAGATCGTGCAGCACTGGGGTGACGTGATAGGGATGACGGCGGCGCACGAGGCTGACCTCTGCACAGAGGCGGGGTTGCGTTACAACAGCCTTGCGCTGGTCGACAACTACGCGAATGGGCTCGAAGGCACCGAGATTGATTTCACTAAATTTAAGGACCTCGTGAAATCGAATCAAGAGCGCGTGAACCGGCTGTTTGTGCGGATGCTGGAAATCCTCGCGTAGGGTTTTCACCACCCAATACGAATTACACGAAAGAGAGAGGCGCCTCTTCCGATTGACGGCTCGCGCGGGCGGGCGGCTTGCCAGCCGCCCAAGCACGGTGACAAGAATGTCGCCGGTCCGTCGGACCAATGACCTGCGCGCGAACCGTCGAGCCGAACACCCATGAAGGAGAGACTGGTGGAGGGCTGGGTTTGTTTTCGTGGGCGGGATGTGTTTTGTTTTCCCTAAAATTATGAAAACCATCGGCGTAATCGGACTTGGCATCATTGGCGGCGTGTGGGCGCGGCACTATGCGGCGGCGGGGAATCTGGCGGGCGCGTGGAACCGGACAGCGCAGCCGGAGTTCCCCGCATGGAAAACCTCGGCGGCGGAGGTGGCGCGGGCGGCGGACGTGATCCAGATTGTCGTGGCGGATCCGGCGGCGGTGCGGTCGGTGTTGGCGCAGATCGCTCCGGAGTTGGGCGCGGGGAAAGTCGTGGTGCAATCGAGCACGATCGATCCGGCGAGTGCGGCGGAATTTGCGGCGACGGTGGCGGCGTGCGGGGCGCGTTACCTCGAGGCTCCGTTCAGCGGGAGCAAGCCGGCGGCGGAGCAGCGGATGTCGGTTTTCTTTCTGGGTGGGGACGCGACGCTCATCGCGGAAGTCGAGCCGTTGTTATCGCTGGTGTCGGCGCACCGCTTTGTGATCGGCACGGCGGAGCAGGCAGCGGCGTTTAAGTTGGCGACGAACCTGAATGTCGCGGCGCAGATGCAGGGCTTGGTGGAGGCGATCACGATCGCGCGGCGGGCGGGGATCAGCGACGATGTTTTCTTTTCGGTGCTGGCGAAGCACGCGAGCTATTCGCCCCTCACAAAGCTCAAGGAACCGAAGCTCCGCGCGGGGGATTTCGCGCCGCAGTTTTCGGTAAAGCATCTGCACAAGGACATGCGGCTGGCGGCGGGCATGGCGGGTTGCACGGATTTTCCGATGTTGGAGATGCTGCGGGAAACGTTGAAGACGGCGGAGGCGCGCGGGCTCGGCGAGGAGGATATGTCGGCGGTCATCAAGCTGCTGGATTTTCGCGCAGTGGG
>CAMBVX010000577.1 GCA_945871085.1 Opitutus sp. GAS368
AAGGACCGCACGGACATGCTGAGCGTGGACTACACCAGTCAGCACGTCATCGCCCTCGTCGGCGCCATGCTCGCCACGCTGCTGCTGACGTTCGTCGTGATCCGCGACGGCTATGAATTACAGTCCAGCCGCTCGGTCATTTTCTTCAGTTTCCTCACGCTCATTCCCCTCACGATTGGCTACCGCCGCCTCATCTATCAGGTGCAATTGCAAGCCCGGGGCGAGCGCAGCCTTGTCTTCCTCGGTGACCGCTCCAGCTGCGCAGCCTTTCGCCTCGAAACCGAGAAAATGGGCACAACCCAACCGGTAATATTTTCCGTGGTCACCAGAGAGTCCCCCACCACGCACAACGCTCAGGTCCGCGATGAACTCCGACTTTTCAACGAAATTCTTGATGATATCCAAGAAAACCGCCTCGCCGTCGAATCCATCATCTTGCGCGAGTCGGCGCGGGAACTTACTCCCGCTATCTCGCGGCGCCTGGTGCAACTCTACTTTGCCGGTGTACCCACCTACACCTTGGAGCTGTTTCATCAGGTCTATTGGCAAAAAACCCCTCTCTACCGCCTCGACCAAACTTGGCTCTTCCAAGAAGGCTTTCAAATCGCCCGAGAGCCCGTCTTCGAGCGCCTCAAGCGCATCTCCGACATCGTGCTCGCTTCGCTCGGTCTCGCCTTCGCCTCCCCGTTGATCGCCTGCGGAGCCCTGGCCGTCTGGCTCAACGACCGCGGCCCCGTGTTCTTCTTTCAGACTCGCATCGGCAAAAATCACGAGCCCTTCCGCCTCGTCAAATTACGCACCATGCGCGTCGATCCGGTGGACGGCGATCTCTACACGCAGCCGGGGGACCCCCGCATTACCCGCGTCGGGCGCTTTCTCCGTTCCAGTCGCCTCGACGAGTTGCCCCAAATGTGGAACGTCCTTCATGGTGAAATGAGCCTCATTGGCCCTCGTGCGGAATGGGACCGCCTCGTCGCCAATTACCAGCAGGAAATCCCCTGCTACCACTTCCGTCATTTGGTTAAACCGGGCATCACCGGCTGGGCCCAAGTCAAATATCCCTACGGCGCGAACCTTGAGGACACCGTCCGCAAGCTCGAATACGACCTCTACTACATTCGCCATTTCTCCTTCGCCCTCGACGCCACCATCGTCCTGAAAACGATCCACATCATGCTCTTTGGCAAGGGCCGCTAAGCGCCACGAATTCCATGGACAATTCCTATTTTTCAAAAGCCACCGGGCTGCTCGTCGGCTTGGCGCGAGCTCCGCAGCATATTCCCTCCTACCTGCGCCATCTCCCGTTCTGGGCACGTCAGCCTATCGATCACGAAATCCCGTGGATCTCGTTTGGAGCCCTCGATTTCCTTCGAAAATACGTCCGTCCGTCCCACCGCGTGTTCGAATACGGTGGCGGCGGATCCACGCTCTGGTTCGCCCGTCGCGCCCGCGCTGTCCTCACCATGGAAAACCACCCCGACTGGCATCGCACTCTCACCGCCAAACTGGTAAAAAGGGGCTTCTCTAACACCACCTGCGAACTCCACGTTCTGAGCGGCGATACGCCGCTTGCCTTTGAGCGGGATCCGTTTTTCCGCCGAATTGAATCCGGCACTTGGGATATTATCCTCGTCGACTGCTACTGTGGTCACGACGCCTCACGCTACGGTTTCACCCGACCATTCGCTCTCGATCTTGCATTCAAACAATTGAGCCCTGGAGGCATCATCGTCCTCGACGATTCCTGGATGTTTAGGGAACTGTTGGGACCACGACCGGGCTGGCGAATCACCGATTTCATCTCGCCCGGACCATGTCGCTATGGGGTGACCTCGACGGCCATATTCGAAAAACTGCCATGAAACCCTACGACTTTCTCGTCCTCGGCGGCGGCAGCGCAGGCTTCAATGCGGCGCGGGTCGCCCATTCGCTCGGTCTCCGCACGGCCATCGTCGACGGTGCCCGCGACCTCGGCGGCCTCTGCATCCTGCGCGGCTGCATGCCTTCCAAGACGCTGCTCTACATGGCCGACGTTCTCCATCTCGCGCAGCAGGGAAAAACGTTCGGACTCAAAATCCCCTCCGCCCGCGCCGACATGAAAGCCATCCATGCGCGGAAAAAGAAAATCATCGGCGAGTTCGCCTCCTACCGCCAGGAGGCGCTCACGTCCGCTAAATTCGACCTCATCCGCGCCCACGCCCGCTTCCTCGATCCGCACACCGTCGAACTTTCCGACGGCCGCATCCTCCGCGCCAAACACATCCTTATCGGCACCGGCTCCAAGGTCAGTGTCCCGCCCGTGCTAGGCCTCGCGGAATCCAAGTTTTGGACCAGCGACGACGTTCTCGACCTCGATTTTATTCCAAAAAGCGTCGTGGTCCTCGGCGGCGGAATCGTCGCCTGCGAACTCGCGCAGTTCCTCCGGCGCATTGGCAGCCGCGTCACCCTGGTCCAGCGCAGCCCCCATATCCTGCGCGATCACTCCTCAGACGCGTCGACCGTGGTTCAACAGGCCTTCGTCGACGAAGGCATTGAACTCTTTGTCGGCACAAAGCTCGAACGAATCTCGACCGACCGCCGCGGAGTCACCGTCGAGTTTCTCCACGACGGCAAGACGCTCACCCGCCGCGCCGCGCACCTCTTCAACGCCCTCGGTCGCGAACCCAACACCGCCGGCCTTAACCTGGCCGCCGCCGGCATCCGCGCCCGTCCCAACGGCCAAATCATCACGAACCGCTGGCAACAGACGAGCGTCCCTCACATCTACGCCGGCGGCGACTGCTCCGGTCCCGCCGAAATTGTCCACATTGCCATTCAGCAGGGCGAACTTGCCGCGCGGCACGCCGCCGGGGTGAAGAATCTCAAGTCCGTCGATTGGTCCCTGCTCCTCAATGTCGTCTTCACCGACCCTCAACTCGCGACCATCGGTCGCCTTGAACGCGACCTCGACGAAGCCGGCACGCCCTATCTGGTCGCGAGCTATCCGTTCAACGATCACGGCAAGTCCATCCTCATGGACGCGAACTACGGCTACGTGAAGGTCATTGCCGAACCGAAGCGCGGTCGCCTCCTCGGTGCCGAAATCGTCGGTCGGGACGCCGGCGAACTGATCCATCTTTTCAGCGGCCCGCTGGCGATGAAAGCCACGGTCTTCGATTTGCTCCGCGCGCCGTGGTATCATCCGACCCTCGCCGAGATCATCACGTATCCGCTCGAGGAAATTGCAGACGCCATTTCGGAGCCATGAACGGTTTCCTGCATCATCTGGCCGACACGTTTCTCCGCCGCACCTACCTGTGTTACTGGCCCGTGCGCGTAAAATCCGGCGTCGCGGCCGGTGCCCGCTGGACGCTCTATCCGTGGTCCGCCTACTGGCGCGGTCGATTTGAAGATGAACTGCAACGCGAACTGATCGGACTCGGAGACATCACCGGATGGTGCTGCTGGGATTTGGGCGCCCACTACGGGCTCTACAGTATCGGACTTGCCCGTCGGAC
>CAMBVX010000578.1 GCA_945871085.1 Opitutus sp. GAS368
TCTCCCTCTCCCTCTTCCTCTCCATCTCCGCCCTCCAAGCCGCCACTCTCACCGGCAACGTCTCCAACCTCGGCACCGGCAATCTCCTCGAGGGCGCGCAGATCTCCGTCCCCGCGCTCGGCCTCCGCACCCTCTCCGACAACACCGGCCGCTACGTCCTGCCCGCGCTTCCCGCCGGCATCCACGAGGTCGTCGTCACTTATCTCGGCCTCGATCCGAGCCGCGCCACGGTCGCCGTTTCCGATAGCGCGCCCGCCTCGCTCAATTTCGACCTCACCACCGGTATCTACAAACTCGATGCGTTCACCGTCGCCGGCGAACGCGAGGGCGGTGCCGCCGCCATCACCGCCCAACGCAACGCCGCCAACGTGAAGAACGTCGTCGCGATGGATTCCTACGGCAATTTACCGAACATGAGCGCGAGCGAACTCGCGATCTTGCTCCCCGGCGTGTCGTCCGCGCTCAACCTCGAAAACGGCATCGATGGCTTCACCGTCCGCGGCATGGGCCCCACGCTCAACAACATCACCCTCGACGGCGCGATGCTCTCCACCCAGGGCGCGATGGCGCGCCAGGGCCGCATCAACAATCTCACCGGCGCCATGTTCGAGGGCCTCGAATTGATCAAGGGCCACACGCCCGACAAGGGCGCCGACTCCCTCGGCGGCACCATCAACCTCAAGAGCCGCTCGCCGCTCTCGATGCGCGAAAAACGCCGCGTCACCTACAATTTCGCCGTGCGCTGGGCCCCTCCCTTCACCGAGCAGACTCCCCTCCGTGAAGCTCACCGCAGCCACCCGCTGCTCAACGTCGGCTACGCCGAGGTCTTCGATGTCGCCGGCGGCCAACGCAATCTCGGTGTCGTCGTGAACACGTTCTACAGCGAAAACGTTGGCGCCGCCCACAGCACCACGCGCGATTTCGAAAACACTACGAACGGACCTGCGTTCCTCTGGGACTACAACACCTTCGACCAATACAACAACCGCAAGCAGGCCAGCGTGAACGTAAAGGCCGAATACCGCCTCTCCCCCACCACAAAGCTCTCACTCAACACCATCGCCAACGACGCGAATGAAATGGGCAAGCTGCGCTTCACCACCCGCGCCTTCACCAACCAGGTCGTCTTTAATCCCGCGCTGCCCGTCACCGGCTCCAACGCCACCGCCGGCATTATGCCCGGCTACACCGACCGCCTCACGCAGGTCCGCCAGTCGACGGCGTCCAATTTCGACATCCTCACGCAGGGCCCGAACAATTTTTATCTCCGCACACGCACCTTCGATCTCGGCGTCGAGCACGAGCTCGGCCGCCTGCGCCTCGATTACGGCGGCGCGTTCAGCTCCACGCATATCAACAATGGCTTCGGCAACGACGGCGGCCAGTTCACCATGCGCGTGAACAATCTCGGCTGGATTCTCGATCGCACGCAGTCCGACCTCTACCCGCGTTTCACCCAGACCGCCGGCCCCGCTATCACCCAACCGGAAAGTTACCGGATGAGCGGCTTCTTCCAAAACAACAACGTCGACAACAACCACGAGGTCCGCGAAGCCCGCGCCAACTTGAAATACGACGTGCCCACGCTGCGTACGTTCTTCAAGACCGGCGTCCACTGGCGCGAACAGTTCGCCCACGACATCAACCGCAACCGCCGCTGGAGCTACCTCGGCACCACGCTCCCGTCCGATCCCTCGATCCGCAACGTCACCGGCACGAAGACCGGCCTCATCGTTCCGTTCTGGGCCGCGTCGCAGTTTTTCGCCGACCGCAACCCGATCACACCCTCCCTCTGGAACGAGGACCGCTACTTCGCCCAGCAAAGTCTCTTCACCGGCACCCGCCGCGTCACCGAAGCCGTCACCGCCGGCTACGTCATGGCGCAGGGGCGCGTCGCCAACACCGGCTTTCTCACCGGCGTTCGCGTCGAGGAAACCGATACGAACAGCTGGGGCTGGGTCCGCGCCCGCGTCCCGAGCACTATCCCGCAACAGACCGCCGATCCCGTCGGCTCCGCCCAGCGCGACTACAGTAACACCCGCCGCGTGCTCCGCGGCAGTTACACGAAGTCATTTCCCAGTATCCACCTCACCCAGGATATTTCGCCCAACTGGAAAGCCCGCCTCAGCTGGTCCACGAGCTTCGGCCGCCCGCCGATGACCAGCCTTCTCCCGAACGAAACCATCAACGAAACCGCCCAGACGCTGACGGTGAACAATCCCTCGCTCCTCCCGCAGTCGGCGAAAAACTGGGACGCCTCACTCGAGTATTACTTCGAGCCCGTGGGCAACTTCTCCGTCGGCTTCTTCCACAAAACCATCCGCGACTTCATTGTCTCGGGGATCAACGGCGGCACCATCGGCACCGGCACGGACAACGGCTACGCGGGTGAATACGGCGGCTTCACGCGCCTCTCGAGCGCCAACGCTGGCACGGCCTTCGTCCAAGGCTGGGAGCTCAGCTACCAGCAGCAATTCACTTCTCTGCCGGGCTGGCTCAAGGGCCTCGGCCTGACCGCCAACCTCACCGCCCTCGAAGCCCACGGCGACTACGGTGGCCGCGGCCGCCGCGACACCCGCGACGTCGAGGGCTTCGTCCCCCGCATCGGCAACGTCAGTGTTTTCTGGAGACACCGCGGCATCACTTCACGCGTGATCGTGAACTACACCGGTGAGTCCATCACCGAGTTCACCGACGGCTCTCCCGCCCGCAGCCGCTTCCTCGCCCCGCGCACGGTCGTGAACCTCAGCTTTGGCTACCAGTGGCGCCCCGCCGTCTCCTTCTCGATCGACGCCAACAACCTCACCAACGCCCCCCAATCCGCCTATCGCGGTTACTCCGACCGGATGCAGTTTAAACTCTTCGGCGGCACCACTCTCACCGCCGGCATCAACGGACGCTTCTAGAAACGGAGCGGCGGTTTCCCACCCGCCGTCCCCAAAAACCACCGCCCCCTTTTATCCATGAAAACTCCCCTCGCATTCCTCCGCTGTCTCCCCCGTTCACTTTCACCTTCACTTTCACTTTCTCTCCCCCTCTCGCTTTCTCTCCTTCTCTCCCTCTTCGTCTCCGCCTCCACCGCCCACGCCGCCACCATCTCGGGCAACGTCTCCAACCTCGCCACCGGTAACCTCCTGCAGGGCGCCCGCGTCGAAATTCCCGCGCTCGGCGTCTCCGCCCTCGTGGATGAAACCGGCCGCTACGTCCTCGGCTCCGTTCCCGCCGGCACGCACGAACTCGTCGTCACCTACACCGGCCTCGACACCACGCGCGCCACCGTCGCCGTCACCGCCGACCAAACCGCGACGCGGAATTTCGATCTCACCACGGGTATCTACAAACTCGAACAGTTCAAAGTGAAGGGCGAGCGTGAGGGCGACGCGTCGGCCCTCACCGCCGCACGCAACGCTGAGAATCTCAAGAACGTCGCCGCCACCGACTCCTTCGGCAATCTCCCCAACATGAACGCCGGCGAGGTCGCCATCCGCCTCCC
>CAMBVX010000579.1 GCA_945871085.1 Opitutus sp. GAS368
CCTCTTGGTGCTCCACAGCGCGGGCTACTACGCGGGCGAGCAACTCTACGCGGCCGTCCGCGGCACCAACGGCCGCCTGCTCTGGGGAGCCGCGCACGGTCTCGGTTTCGGCGCAGGGCTCGGTTACGTGCTGCAACGCTGCCAAACGCACGGCGGCACGAGCGCAATCGCCGAGCGGCGACCTGCCTAGTTGGGGTTCGGGGAGCCGCTGCTCGCGGTCGAGAGCGCGGCGCGGTGAAATTTTCCGGGATGTCTCCGTTTGCTGATCCCGTTGGCGTGGCCCGGTGGTGTGGCGCGTTGCGGCGCGCCCGGCTAGCGCCTGCAAGTGAACCACACTAGCAAACCGACCCCGTTGGCTGACCCCGCGGCGGCAAACGCGACCTGTCGATAGTTCGCACATGAGCCCCTCGGCTTGGTCCCCCTCGGTCCTGAGGAATTTCGCGTGAGGGAAAACTCGTCGCGGCAACGTCGCATGACTGTCACCGGATCGTCGCATGGGCGGGTTGTGATGGAGTGAGGAGTCGCTCCCCTAGGAAGTTCTCATGACTACCCGTTATCTCAAATTTGCGCTGGGCCTTGGTGGCTTGGTGGGACTCAACGCGACGGCGCAAATACCCGGCAAAGCCGCTGAAAAAATCACGCTGCCGAGCTTCACGCTGAGCACGACGCTCGACCGGAGCTACACGGCCAACGACTCGCTGAGCGTGTCGCGGATCAGTGTCTCGCTGTTGGAGACGCCGCAATCCGTCGTCGTGCTCAACCGCGAGTTGGTCGACGACATCGCGGCGGGGCGGACGTTTGAGGCGGTGAAATACGTGGCGGGCGTGACGGCGGGCAATGTGAACTACGCGCAAGATCGGGCGACGCTGCGCGGGTTGGTGGCGACCGACAATTACGTGGACGGCGTCTTGATGTTGTTCGGAGAGACGAACGCCGACCCGGTGTTGATCGAGCGCATCGAGGTGATCAAGGGCCCGGCGCCGATCCTTTTCGCCAATGGCCCGGCGGCCGGGCTCATCAACAAGGTTTCGAAGAGCCCGCTGGCCGAGGCGCGCAACTCGGCGAAGGTGACGGTCGGTTCGTTCGATGCGAACCGGGCCGAGTTCGATCTGACGGGACCGCTGACGGCGGACAAGAAGCTGCTCTACCGCCTCGTCGCGGTGCGGCAGGACTCCGACGGTTTTTATGATCGCACCTACACGAAGCGGTGGGTGATGGCGCCGATGGTGACGTATCGTTTCAGCGCGACCAGCGAGGTGACGTTGAAATACGACACCACGCAGACGAGCTTCGGCTCTTACAACGGCCTGCCGCTTGACCGGCTCACGCGGCAGATCGTCGCGGTGGATCCGAAAACGAACTACGCGGACCCGACGAATTTCCGCACCGACCGGCTGAGCCGGCTCTCGTTGGTGGGCACGACGCAGCTCACGAACTGGCTCGGCGCGCGGCTCGCGTTGACGGGCGCGTGGGTGGGCGTGGATCGCGAGGAATCGCGGGTGGGCGGCCGGGCGGCGCCGGGCGTGACGGGGCAGGCGGCGGAGTTTTTCGGCACGTTGCCGGTGACGGGCGACCGGACGACGCTGCTGCGCAACAGCCAGTATTTCAAACGCGAGTCGCTGGGGCTCACGTTGCAGAACGACTATGTGGCGCGTTTTCGGACCGGGCCGTTGGAGCACACGACGCTCGCCGGTTTCGAGTTGCGGCGGGGCGGTTGGAGCCGACTGGGCACGGCGCTCGTCTATGATTCGATTGCTCCGTTTGGCGTGTTGCCGGCGACGATCCCCGCGCGGGGCGGGGTCAATCAAAGCTTCGAAGAGGTGAGCGCGGACCAGAAATACTACGCGTTGCAGGAGGTCGGCCTCCTGGAGCGGAGGGTGCTGATCAGCGGCGGAGTGACGCGGAATTTCAACCGGTTCCGCGCGTTGAATACACTCGCGGCGACGAACGCGCTAACTTATCGCCGGGCGCAGGCGACGACGTGGCAGGGCGGTATCGTCGGCAAAGTCTCGCGCAACGTCTCGCTCTTCGGCGGCTACAACGAGAGTTTTCAGCCGAACAACAATCTCGATACGGCCGGGCGGCAGTTGCCGAATCTCGTGGGGAAGCAGACCGAACTCGGCGTGAAGGCGAAGCTCTGGCAGGATCGCGTGCGGCTGACGGCGGCGTGGTTCGACATCGAGGCGAGCACGTCGCGGGCGGCACCGCCGGGGCGGCCGATCGGCGCGGTGGACTTCGCGACCCAGACCTCGCGCGGAGTCGATGCCGACGTGGCGCTATCGATCGATCGCAATTGGGAGGTGATCGCGAGTGCGGCGCAGTTTGACCTGAAGGATAGCACGACGGTGGCGTTTCCCAACGTCTCTGAAACGACGGCGAGCGCGTGGGTGCGGCGGACCTGGCGCGCCGGTGCGGCCAAAGGGCTCGTGCTGGGCGTGGGCGCGAATTACCAGAGTTCGCGGGACGGCACGGCGGGACCTAACCGCGACGGCACGGGCAACGTCTTCAACTCACCGGTGAACAATTTTGCCAACGTCACGTTCGGTCTGCCGTCGCGCACGGTGGCCGATGCGATGGTGGCTTACGAGTGGCAGACGTGGCGCTTCGCGTTGAACGTCGATAACGTGTTTGATCAAGCTTACGTGGACGCATCGCGCTTCGCGAACACCCTGCAGCCGGGCTACGGACGCAATTTGAAGTTCAGCGTCGCCTATCGATTTTGAGGGCTGGGGGCGTGGGCGGCCAGGGTCTTTTTTTTGGCGGAGGTAGAATCGTTTCTCCCTCGGGAATAGCCGTGCACCGAACGCGACGCGGGCGTCGCGTCTCCAGTGACGCCATTTCAAACAAAAGAGGTTGTAGAGTAGAGAGAGCAGCGAGACGGTCGCCCGGCGCGCTGCTCTCTCTACTCTACAACCAAAAAGGACTTGGAGTTTGTGATGGCGGACGGCCAGAAGATTACGCGCAGCGTCGGATTTGCCATCGTGCGAGTGAACAAGAGCTTTACGGTTGATGAAGTGGTGTTCGCCGAGAGGGGTGACTTGCTCTTGCTGGGTGCTCGGTCGCTGGAGGGGCTGAGTCTGATGGTGGATTCAGGGCAAAAGAAATTGGTGGCCGCCGGACCCCTGCGAGCGGCTTAAACAAGAAACGGCAGTTCCACCACAAAGACACAGAGGCACAGAGGGGTGAAACGCCGGAAATCGCCGAAGATTGAGGCTCACCTAGGGGGTGAGTTTTCAGGCCATTCTCTATTTTCCTGAAATGGTTTTCTCTGTGTGCTTTGTGCCTCTGTGGTTCAATTTCAACTGCCGCGCTTAGGCTTAATCCTTACCATCCGGTAGCCCACGCAACCGCGCGAGCACGTTCGCGATCTACTTGGCCTCGGGCAGCCGCACCCACCACGCCGCGAGAGCGAGGAGGGCGACGACGGCGGCCAACGAGTAGAAAACCGCCGCATACGACCCGGTGGCCGCGTGGCACTGCGCGAGGA
>CAMBVX010000580.1 GCA_945871085.1 Opitutus sp. GAS368
ACCGAGGAAAAAGCCGTCATCGCCAAATATGTCGGCTGGGGCGGACTGCCGCAGGTGTTCGCCACGCCGGAGGACGCCCCGCAGTGGAGAGCCGAGCAGGAGGAGCTGGCCGGATTGCTTGAGCCCGATGAATTGAGTTCCGCGCGCGCCACTGTCCTCAACGCGCACTACACTTCGCCCACCGTCATCCGGGCGATGTATGCGGCGCTGGACCGGCTCGGTTTCAAGCACGGTCGCGTCCTTGAGCCCGCCTGCGGCCTCGGACACTTTTTTGGCGTGATGCCGAACGCGATGACTGCGCGCTCTCACTTAACCGGTGTCGAAATCGATCCGCTCACCGCCCGGCTCGCAAAGGCGCTCTACCCCGACGCGGACATCCGGTCGCAGGCGTTCGAGAACGTCACGCTGCCGACGAATCGCTTCGATCTCGCGGTTTCCAACGTGCCGTTCGGCGACTACGCGCCCTTCGATCCGAAGCTCAATCCGCGGAAATTCCCTATTCACGACTACTACTTCGTCGCCGCGGCCGAGCGCGTGCGACCCGGCGGGCTGGTCGCGTTCGTCACGTCGCGCGGCACGCTCGACAAACAGTATCCCCACCTGCGCGAGGCCGTGGCCAAGTCGTGCGATTTTATCGGCGCGATCCGTCTGCCGAACACCGCCTTCAAGAAAAACGCCAACACCGAAGTCACGACCGACATCGTGTTCCTTCGCAAACGAGCGCCCGGCGAAAAACCCGGCGGTCAGCCGTGGCGGGAGAGTCGAACGCTGGGCGCGGAGACGAACGCCATTTTTCTTAACGAGTATTACCACGCGCATCCCGAAATGATGCTCGGCCGGTTGGAGCGGGTGGAACATGGCATGTATGGTCGCGAGGAAGTCCGGCTTTCCGCCGACGGACGCGACTTGGGTGAAGCGTTGGCCGGTGCGGTCGCGAAGCTTCCGGCGGGCGTCTTCAAGCCGCTCTCGGAGCAGCAGGCGGCGGCGATGCGCCAGACCATCCCCGTGCCGACGGGCGTAAAGCCCAACGCCTACGTCCTGACGAACGAAGGCGGCGGCGGAATCGCCGTGCGTGACGGCGACGAGTTGCGGCTATTGACCGATTTGCCGCCACTTTTGGCGCGTCGCATCCGGCGGCTAATCTACGTGCGCGACGCGGCGCGCGATTGCTTGCGCACGCAGGTCGAGAACCGGCCGGACGCGGAGGTCGAGGCCGCGCGCTTCCGGCTCAATCAGGACTACGACTATTTTAACGGGCAGTTCGGGCCGGTGTCGCACACGGCGAATGTCCGCGCATTCGCGGGCGACCCCGATTTGCCGTTGCTCCTTTCTTTGGAGAACTACGACGACGACACCAACACTGCGACGAAGACGGCCATCTTTCGAGAGCGCACCATCCAGCGGCGCCAGCCCGTGCTGGCCGCCGGCGGAGCGAAAGAGGCCCTCGTCATCACGCTCAGCGAAAAGGGTAAAGTCGATCTGTCGCACATCGGAAAACTCCTCGGCAGATCCGAGGCCGAGTTTCTGCCGGAGTTGCAGGGCGCTCTTTTCCTCAACCCAGAGAGCCAGCGGTGGGAGACGGACGACGACTACCTCTCGGGCAACGTCCGACGGAAACTCGCGATGGCTGAGCACGCGGCAAAAACCGACGCCCGGTATCGACCCAACGTCGAGGCGTTGGCCGGCGTGCAGCCGGTCGACCTCACGGCGACGGAAATCGATGTCCGACTCGGATCGGCGTGGATTCCCGCGCGGGATGTCGCCGCCTTCGCCGTCGAACTCCTGCACGGGCATCGTCCCGATGACGTGCGCGTGCATCACGCCGCGCAAGTCGGACTATGGACCGTCGAGGTCAGCTCCGCCATCAAGACTGGTGTCGCCGACCGCAGCGAATGGGGCACCGCCCGCGCAGCGGGCCATTCCCTGATCGAGGACGCGCTCAATCTGCGCACCCCGACGATTTTCGACTACGACGCTGAGGGCAAAGCCACCGTCAACGTGACGGCCACGGAGTCCGCCCGCGACAAGCAGCAGAAAATCAAAGACCGGTTTTCCGAATGGATCTGGGAGGACGACGCCCGGCGCGAACGGCTCGTGGATTTCTACAACCGGGAGTTCAATCACCTCCGGCTCCGCACGTTCAACGGAGACCATCTGACGCTGCCGGGCGCGAGTCCGACGATCACGCTGCGCCCTCATCAAAAGGCGGCGGTGTGGCGCATCCTGCAAACACCCAACGCGCTGCTCGCGCACGTGGTCGGCGCCGGGAAAACCTACACGATGGCGGCGGCAGCGATGGAGTTGAAGCGGCTCGGGCTCGCCCGCAAGCCGATGTTCGTCGTCCCGAATCATATGCTCGGCCAGTTCAGCTCAGAACTGCTCGCGCTCTATCCCGGTGCGAACGTTCTCGCCGCCGGGCGCGACGACTTCGCGAGCTTGCGTCGGCGCGAATTGATGAGCCGCATCGCGACCAATAATTGGGACGCGATCATCGTCACGCATTCGGGTTTCGAGCGGCTGCCGCTCTCGGCCAAGGCTCGTAAAGAATTTCTGGATGGGCAGCACGCGGAACTGGTCGAGTGCATTTTGGAGCACAAAAGCCGGATTGGTGCATCGGCGTCCGGCACGCGGCTCGTGAAGGAATTGGAGCGCGCGAAAAAGAAACTCGAAGGCCGGATCAAAGCGCTCGGAGCCGAGCACCGCAAAGACGACACCCTGACGTTCGAGGAACTCGGCGTTGACCGGCTGTTCGTGGATGAGGCGCAGGCGTTCAAGAACCTGTTCTACATTTCCAAAATGACGCGAGTGGCCGGTCTGCCGCAGACCGCTTCGGAGCGGGCGTTCGACATGTTCCTGAAAGTGCAGCACGTCCAAAAGCAAAACGACGGCGCGGGCGTCGTCTTCGCCACCGGCACCCCGGTCACGAACACGATGGCGGAGATGTTCACGATGCAGCGCTACCTGCAAATGGATGTGTTGCGGCGTCAGAGTCTCCAGCACTTCGATGCCTGGGCGGGCACGTTCGGCGAAACGGTAACGGCGATGGAACTCTCACCGGACGGGGCGGGCTATCGGCTCCACACGAGGTTCGCTCGGTTCGTGAACGTCCCCGAGCTGATGCAAATGTTTCGGTCGGTGGCCGACGTGCAGACGGCGGATATGCTCAAGCTCCCCATTCCCGCGCTCGACGGCGGCAAGGCGCGCATCGTCCGCGCGCCCACGACGCCGGAATTAAAGGCATTCGTCGCCGCGCTGGCGGTGCGCGCCGAGAAACTCAAACGCGAGAAAGTCGATCCGTCGGTGGACAACATGCTCAAAATAACCGGTGAAGGCCGGAAGGCGGCGCTCGACATGCGATTGGTGCGGGGCGGCACGGCGGATGCGCCCGAGAGCAAGGTCAACCAAGCCGTCCGCGAAATATTTTCTATCTGGCACGAAACGCGGGCGGACCGGCTGACGCAGATGGTGTTTTGCGATCTGTCCAC
>CAMBVX010000581.1 GCA_945871085.1 Opitutus sp. GAS368
TGAGGTGGACCCCGAAAATTGGACAGGAGGGATCGTTAAGTCCAAATCCAAAAGAAAACGATCCACATGTCCAAGAAACGCCGTCAGCATAATCCCGAGTTGAAAGCCAAAGTCGCGCTGGAAGCCTTGAGAGGCATCGAGCCAGTGCATGCGATTGCCGCAAGGCACGCGATCCACCCCGTGCAAGTGAGCCAGTGGAAAAAAGAACTGCTCGCGCGGTTGCCCGAAGTGTTTGCGCGCAAGCCCGACGCCGAGATCGCCGAGGTCAAAGCGCGCGAAGACGAGTTGTATCGTAAGATCGGCCAGTTGGAGATGCAGCTCGACTGGCTTAAAAAAAAAGCTGGCGAACTCGAGTATTGAAGAGCGCCGTCACATGATCGAACCCGCTCATCCTGGTTTGTCCGTCACCCAGCAGTGCGAACTGCTGGGCCTGCCGCGCTCAAGTTACTATCACGTGCCCGCGCCCGAGCCAGAGGAGAATCGGCGTTTGATGCGCAAAATCGATGAGGTGTATCTGAAGTATCCGTTTTTCGGTTCCCGCCAGATGACGCGCTGGCTGCGACGGCAGGGCCACGACTTGAATCGCAAGCGCGTGCAGCGGCTGATGCGGCTGATGGGCTTGGAGGCGATTTACCAGAAGCCGAATCTGTCGCGCGCGCTGGCCGGCCAGCGGATCTATCCGTATCTGCTGCGCAACCTGGCGGTGACGCAGCCCGATCAGGTCTGGGCGACGGACATCACCTACGTGCCGGTGCAGGGCGGGCACGTGTATCTCTGTGCGGTCCTCGACTGGCACAGCCGCTACGTGCTCGCGTGGGAACTGTCCAACACGCTCGACGCCAGCTTCTGCGTGCGCGCCGTCCAGCGGGCGCTCGCGCGGCACGGCGCGCCGGAAATCTTCAACACCGACCAGGGCTGTCAGTTCACGTCGGCCGAGTTCACGGCTCCGTTGCTGGCCCGCGGTGTGAAGTTGTCGATGGACGGCAAAGGCCGGTGCCTCGACAACGTCTTCGTCGAGCGACTCTGGCGGACGGTGAAATACGAGGAGGTCTATCTAAAGTGCTACGGGTCGATGGTCGACGCCCACGCGCAATTGGACCAATTTTTCCGTTTCTACAACCAGCGCCGACCGCACTCCTCCCTCGACGACGCCACGCCCGCAGAAACCTACCGCGCGACGCGCTCCGTTGCCGTCAAGCCATGACCCAACGCCCCGAAATTAATATCCAAGGTGTTCCGGCCTCTCCCGCGCTCCTGACCTCTTCCCTCCCAAGTCAGGGCGGGGGCTGCCGCCCCCTGCACCCCCGCCGATATATTCATATCTTAAATACAAAGACTGGCAGGGAGCTGCGCTCCCCAGCACCCCTCCTTTGCTTTCACGCTTGTCCTCCTCCCTTAACTCATAACTAACTTTCACGTCCCAACTGTCCAATCCGATGGGTCCACTTCAACCTCCACGCGCGAGCAAGGCGAGATCAATGGTGTCTTTGGAGAATACTCGCCGGTAAGTGTAAGCCTTGGTTGAATCGCTGGGCGCGGCTGAGTCATCGGTATAAATATTTGCGAGATATTCACGGTCGGGGTCGAGAAAAGTGAGTGCCAGCGCCACTTGGCGGGGGTCTGCGTTGGTGATGGCACCGACAAACCAATCATCTGCGGTGCGTCGGGCGATTGCGACACAGCGGCCAATTTCGGCGACGAGCACTTTTGTTTCGTCGGGCGCTTTCGGCACGCGGCGGAAGAATTCCATATCCTGGTCCCGAGAGTTGGGTGTTGGGCGGTCGTTCCACCACACGCCGGCGAGTGGGTCGGATGAAATCACGCTCAGTGCGAGGTGATGAGCTCTGGTCACGCCGTCGCCGCGCAGCTCGGTAGGGCCGATAGAGGCGAACAGGCCGCGGGTGAAGGGCAGCGTGCAGTTCCAATCTGCGGGCTTCGTTAATCCGCCTGCTGGCGCTAGGCCCACCGTGAAAACGTGCGGCCACCGGCGTTCGATATCGGCGAGTTGGGGAGCTGCTGGCACGGCAAGGATCAGGTGATGCTGCGCAGCCAAGGCGACCATCGGCATCAGCCATCTGCTGCTGTCGGTCGCATCGACATCTGACCGGATGACCTCGACGCCGCGCACCCCCCACTGGGCATATTGCCGGAACATCGGTTCGAGGTCGCTTGGTAATTTTTTCGACTCGATGCTTAGGATTATCCCTAGATCGCGCGCCCGCGCGTAGGCGACGATTCGGGGCACATCGAAGCCGGGCGTTTCCCATCTCGGATCGAGGCTGATAGAGCGAATTCCGGCGGCCACGGCGTAGTCAGCGGCCGCTTGGGCGCCGGCCATCGTCGGAGAAAAGCCGCGCAACACCCGCCCCGGCTTGATCCATGAGTTGTTGGAAAGTTCGGAGGGCGTGGAAAGGTTGAGGCGTAAAAAGTTTCGTGTGAGCAGCTCGCCGGGCTTGCGCGCAACCAGCAGGAGGCTCCACGGGCTTTCTCCCACTTTCGTGAGCGCGGCGAAACGGCCGTCCGCGAACTCCAGCGTGACCGGGCGGCTCGCATCGGCGGGGAGCAAGGATGTCGGCACGCGCGTGTAGTTGCCCGAAGTGGAAAATTTCACCCAGGCCCGGGTGTCTCGTGGGAAGCGAAATTTAGTCTGGTTGTCGTCCAGAGAAATTTTCGACGCCAAATTTACGGAGGAGGAAGAGCGAAACGCGGCCCCCTCGTCGTAGGCTCGAAACGTTAGCTGGAGCGCGGCGCCCGAGCTGTGGCGGAGATCGACGACGAGTTCGCGGTAACGGTCGGGCACTCGGCGGCGCTCGTCCGTCGGTGACGCCCAGAGGGTGTCTCGCGCTGCGGGCGTCGCCGCGGTTTGAGTGAAGCCGCTCGAAAGGTCGGGCGTGAAAACGAGGGTGGATGGCAGCACCAAAGGCTGCCCGAGGTAGTCGATGGCGAAGGACGGCGCGCCGTCGGCTGCGAGTTTGAACGTGAGGGTGACTTCGCCAGAGGGCGACGTCACGCGTTCTGCCGCCAAAGGTGTCGCTGCATGGGTGCGGGCGGTGCCGACGAAGGCGAGGCAGACGAGGGTGCGAAGGAGATGTTTCATGGAGCGGTCAGGTCGGACCTCTCGGTAAGTCACGGGTGCGGCGGATTGGTGCCCGACAAAGTCCGCAAAGCAAACGCCGATGTCGCGAGCCCGAGCTCAATTGAATGCGGAAATTTGCGACCGGCGGTTGCGCGGTGCGGCAGTTGTTCAGCCCTCCGGCTGCACGATTATCCCAATTCGCACACGGCCGCGCTCTTAGCCTTGTTCTCAGTGTGACGCATCGAACCATCGGCCTTGCCGCGCGCCGTTCTGCCCGCCAGAACATTTATTCCCCTATGCCCAACACCACTATCATGACCCGTCGCGAAGTTCTCCGCACCGCCGCTCTCGGCGCGTTATCCCTGCCGCTGCTTTCCTCGGAGAGCCGCGCCGC
>CAMBVX010000582.1 GCA_945871085.1 Opitutus sp. GAS368
GTCGAGCGTCACGATCTGGTCGGGACGCGGGGCGAGGAGGGCGTCGCGGATTTTTTCGAGCGAGTTGAGCTTCATGTAGGGACAGAGGCGGCAGCCGCCGATAAAGGTCTTCTCGGGCGATTCCACTTCGAGCCGCCCAACCAGCCCGCACTCCGTGAGCATCAGGAAATACGGCGCGGGCGTCGTCTTCACGTATTTCATCATGCCGCCCGTGCTGCCGACGTAATCAGCGAGCGCGGCGACTTCTTCGGTGCATTCGGGGTGGGCCACAACTTTGAGGCCGGGGAACTGGGCGCGCGCCTCGGCGATCTGCGCGGGGGTGAACTGATCGTGCACCATACAGGTGCCGTCGGAAGAGATGATCTCCTTGTCGACGCCGAGCCGCTTGAGCTCAGTGCGCACGTTATCCGCCATGAGTCGGTCGGGCACAAAAAGAATCCGGCGCGCGGGCAGATTTGCGACGATGGGGTAGACATTCCCCGACGTGACGCACACGTCGCTCTCCGCCTTCACGTCGGCGGTGCTGTTGATGTAGCAAACGACGGTGGCGTCGGGATAGAGCGCTTTCAGTTTTCGCACCCCATCGCCGTCGATGGAGTCGGCGAGCGAACAACCCGAGCCGCGGTCGGGCACGATGACCGTCGCTTCGGGCGAGAGAATTTTCGCGGTCTCGGCCATAAATACGACCCCGGCAAAGACGATGATCTTCGCCTTCGCCTGTTTCGCCATGAGGCTCAGGTAATAGGAGTCGCCCTTGAAATCGCCCACACCGTAAATGATCTCCGGCTCGACGTAGGAGTGCGTGAGGATGACGGCATCTTTTTCCTTTTTCAGCCGGTTGATTTCGAGGGTAAGCGGCGCGATCTCGCGGCACGTTTCGAGATTCCACGTCCGACCGCGCGGGTCGCACTCGACATGCATGAGCGAGCGCAGGAGGCGATCGGCCTCGGCTTCGATTTCTGGCGTGGGAGTGGCAGTGGGCATGGCGGGCGCGTGGTCTTGAGCAGAAAAACCTAAACGTCGGGCCTGCCGCCATGTTTTTCAAGCCGCGCGGTTGTCATCGCCCATAATCCCTCGCCCTCGCCCTCGAACAGGGAAATTGCCTCGCATTGGTAACTGAATGTTTATCTCGTGATCAGCGTCGCGCGGCACCCCGCCAACTCCGTGCGCGCGACCTCGCCCTATGAACACCTCCGCCCTGACCCTCCGGTTCGCCCGCCGCTGCTTCGCCGCCACCGCTCTCCTTATTTTCGCCACGATCCTCGGCGCGCAAGCCGTCTCGACGGGCACGATCGAGGGTAGAGTGTTCGACTCCCGTCGCGGCGAATACCTCGAGAAGGCCCGCATCACTGTCGACGGCTCACAACAGGAGACCCTGACCGCTGCCACCGGGCAGTATCGCCTGACGGGCATCCCGGCCGGCACGGTGACCCTGAAAATTTTCTACACTGGGCTCGGCTCGCACGCCGAAATCGTCACGGTTGCTCCCGGGCAGACCGTGCAGCATGACGTCACGATTTCGGGCATGGCGACCGCGGGTAAAGGTCCGGCCGCCGCCGGCGATGTCGTCAGACTCGACGCGTTCACCGTCGCCTCCTCGAAGGAAATGGATGGCGCGGCCCTCGCCATCAATGAGCAGCGCTTCGCGCGAAACATCACCAACGTCGTCGCCACAGATGAATTCGGCACGATCGCCGACGGCAGTGTGGGTGAGTTCATGAAATTTCTCCCCGGCATCACGAGCGACTACACGGGCGGCGATGCGCGGCGCTTCTCCATCAACGGCGCCCCCGCCGGCAATGTACCGATCTCCATGGGCGGTTTCGATATGGCCAGTGCCGCCGGTGCCGGCACCGGTCGCCAAGTCGAACTCGACCAAGTGTCGATCAACAACGTCTCGCGCATCGAGATCAACCGCTCGCCCACGCCCGATACGGCCGGGGCCGCCCTGTCTGGTTCGGTCAATTTCGTGCCCCGCAGCGCATTTGAACGCAACAAACCGTCTTATAACTACAGTGTCTCGTGGCTCATGAAGGACGCCGAGCGTTCGTTCGCGCGCAAATCGCCGGGCCCCGGCTGGGGTGAAAAGACCTACAAAATCCACCCCGGCTTCGACGTGTCGGCAGTCGTGCCGGTTTCGAAGACCTTCGGTTTCACCATCTCGGGCGGTTACTCGCTGCAATACACGCCGCAGTCCAACACCGCGATGCAGTGGATCGGCGCCGCCACCACCAGCAATGTCGCCGCCAACCTCACCACCGGTCGCCCCGCCACCACCCCGGACAATCCTTACTTGGGTATTTTCTCCTGGCGCGACAGCGGCAAACACACCTCGCGCCACTCCTTGGCCACGACCGTCGACTGGAAGCCGGCGCGTTACGACCGCCTCTCCTTCGGTTTCGCCTACGGTATGCTCCGGGAACATTTCGCCACGCGCTCGCAGACCTTTACCATCAACCGGGTGCTGCCGCTCAACTGGGCGGCGGATCACACGTGGGGCCAGACCAGTATTTATAACACCACCACGAATACCAACTCCGGCCAATTCTCCATCTCGAACAATGGCCGCATCCGCCCGGGTCGCACCCTCACGCCGTCCCTCCGCTGGCTCCACGAAGGGCCCGTGTGGAAGTCGGACATGGGCGCCAGCTACGGCACTTCGCGCATCGACTACAATGACATCGACAAGGGGTTTTTCAACGGGATGACGGTGCAGCGAAACAACGTGCAAATCCTCTTCGACGATATTTTCTATCTCCGTCCGGGAAAAATCACTGTCCTCGACCCGAACGGCCAACGGGTCGACCCCAGCCAGCTCGACAACTACTCGCTGGTAAACGCCAACAGCGTCCGTCAGCGCACCTACGACACCACCCGCCAAGCCTACGGTAACATCCGGCGCGATTTTCGGATTCGCGAGATCCCGGTGACCGCGAAACTCGGTGCGGATATCAAAACCAAGATTCGCGATCTGCGCGGCGTGGGCACCGAGACCTACACTTATGTGGGTGCCGACGGTCGCGCCAGCACGACCCCCGCGACGCAAGCCGGCCTCGTCAACGACGACAGCCCGTTGCCCTTTTTGGATACGGCGTATTCGGAGCGCATGCCCGATTTCGGCCTGCCCAAGCAACAGCAGGTGGACAATAACAAGCTCTGGGAAGGCTACGGGAAAAATCCCACCCACTGGACGCGCAACGCCAACACCGACTACACCTCCGCCACCAACGCCTCGAAGCGCGCGCAGGAAATCATCTCATCCCTCTATTTTCGCACGGATGTCGCCCTCTTCCAAAACCGGCTGAAACTCACCGGCGGCGTCCGTGCCGAGCAGACCAATATCAGAGCCGAAGGACCGCTCACCGATCCGACGCTGGCCTTCCAACGCGATTCGGCCGGAGCCGTCGTCTTCCAGCGCAACGCCAATGGCGACTTCATCCTCAACGCCGCCGGCCAACGTCTGCCCG
>CAMBVX010000583.1 GCA_945871085.1 Opitutus sp. GAS368
TGCGGCAGCAGCAGCTTCGCCGAGGAGCTTTTTGAAGTAGGTGTGCTGAACACGACGGCCTTCGGCTTTTTCAGGGGCCTTCGGAGTCGGCATCAGGACAGCTCGCTCAAGGCTGTCGGCGAGGAAGTGAGATTTATCGCCTTGGTTAAGTTCGTTGGGCGAGGTGAAGGCCCGAAGAAGTTTTTTCGGCTGGGGCTTTTTGGCGTTGGGATCGTCGTAGAGCGGGGTGGGATCGCCGGAAAGTTTTCCGTCGGAGCTGATCGAAATCAACCAGTGGATGGAGGCGGCTTCGAAGTCCGGGTCGCCGAGGTTTTCACGTTCGGCATAGGCGATGAGGGCTTGGAGCATCATGCGGCACCTCCGAGCTGTTTACGGACTTCGGACCAGGGCGGGACTTCGACGATGCCGTTTTTCAAGGCGGCGCGGAAGAAGGTGATTTTGGGACGGGCCTCGATTTTGCCCGCTTGCCAAGCGTCCCCGATGTCGAGGTCGAAGACATCGTAGAGCATGAGGCCGAGGTCGGAGTCGCGGTTGAGCTCGGGGGCAACGTGCATGGCGGCGGCGGTCGCGGCCTCGAAGTGCGCGGGAAATTCGCGGCAGCCGAAGCTGGGCTGGTGGAAGCATTGGCCCTGCTCGATGCGGCGGCGGGCCATGCCATAGTATTTGCCAAGGTTGTCGTCGCCGGTGGGTTCGTCGGCACCGTGGGGATGGAGTCGGGTGCGTCCGGCGAGGGAGGTGAGCACGAGGCTGGCTTCGATGACGTAGTCCACTTGGCGGAGTGCGAGGGTGTTGCGCTGGGTGCGATCCTCGTCGGCGAAGAGGGGCTCGGGATTGCGCGAGGCTTTGGATTTTACCTCGTTGCGACGGAAGGCGAGGAACTGGATGGGACGTCGGATGGCGATGCGGTGGATGCACCAGCGGAACTGCGGTTTGTAGAGGATGGCTTCGAGCAGGCCGCGGGTGGCGCTGGGGGTGATGACGGGGTAGCTGACGCGTTCGACCTTCATCTCGGGGCGGGTGAAGCAGGCGAGGTCGCCCCAGGCGCGGAGGTAAATGAGTGGGTTCATAAGGAGTATTGATTGAGGGCGGGTTCGGAGACGCCGAGGTATTCGTCGTAGTGGCCGTTCCAGAAATAGAATTCGGTGTCGGGGAGGGGTTGCACGATGGTGCCGCGAGCGAGGGCGGGGTGGAATTCCGAGAGGTAGAAATTTACCGAGTAGCGTTGGACCAGACGCCAGTCGTCGCGGGAGAGGTGTTTTTTCTCGCGCATGTGGGTGACGAGGCGTTCGCCCTCGCCCCAGCGGACGATGACGGAGCGGGTGTCGTCGCCGACGAGCGAGCACTCGCGGGCGGCCAGGGGAAAATCGAGTTTGGCGGAAGCGACGTAGGCCGGATCGTCCTGCGCGGAGGCGGGGCCGAGCGTGCTGTAGAGGCGCGCGAAATAGGCAGCGTAAGTGGCAGGGTGGTGGAGGTCGGCGGTGGGATTGTCGTGGAGGAAGGCTTCGGTGATTTTGGCGGCTTGGGCGTAGGCACCGGGCGGGAGCGCGTGGTCGAGCGGGCGGAAGATCGTGACTTCGCCGCGACCGGGGTTGAGGCCCTCGCGGTTGCAGCGGCCGGCGGTTTGGATGATCGAGTCGAGCGGACCGGCGGCGCGAAAAACGCGGGGAAAATCGACATCCACTCCGGCCTCGATGAGCTGGGTGGAAATCAGGCGGCAGGGCTCGGCGTGGGTGCGGTCGAGGCGACGGCGAATCTCGGCGAGTTGTTGTTGGCGGTGGGCGGGGCACATCGCGGAGGAGAGATGGAAGCGGTTTTCCTCGGGCAGGGCGGAGAACAGTTCGCGGGCGTGGCGTTTGAGATTCACGACGCAGAGGACTTGGCGGTGTTGCGCAAGCTCGGTGGCGAGTTCCGGCCAGGTCGGTGTTTGATCGATTGGGCGGCGGACGATCGCGGTGCGGCGCAGGGCGTCGGCCATGATTTTGGGTTGCGAGGAAATCTCCGTGGGTGCCCAGCCACCGGGGATCGCGGAAGAAGCGGCGGTGAAAGCGGGCTGGGTCGCGGTGCCGAAGACGGCGGTGACGCCGTAGTCGTGCACCAGAGTGGTGACGGTGGACAGCAGCGAGGGGACAAGGCGGGCGGGCAGCGTTTGCACCTCGTCGAAGAGCACGACGGAGCGGGCAATGTTGTGAAGCTTACGGCACTGCGAAGGACGGTGGCCGGAGAGGCTTTCGAAAAACTGCACGTTGGTGGTAACGACGAGCGGGGCGTCCCAGTTTTCCTGAGCGAGTCGGGCGCGCCGCAGGCGGGCGTCCTCGGCGTCGCGGTTTACTTCGGCGCGACGCTCAACGGGCGCTACGGCGCTGTGATGTTCGAGCACGTAGTCGGGGCCGAAATGAGGAGCGAGGAGTTCGCGATAGGTGCGGGCGGTCTGCTCGATGATACTGGTGTAGGGAATGACGACGATGATGCGGCGGAGGCGGCGGGGATCGTCGGGGTCCGTGAACGAGACGTTGTGGTGAGCGGCGTGGCGGAGGGCGAAAGCGAGGGCGGCGAGAGTTTTTCCGCTGCCGGTGGGCGCGGTGAGTGTGAAGAGACCGGGCGGACGCTCGGCGGCGGCGAGCGCATCTTGGAGGAGTTGGCGGCGAAGCTGATTGACGAAACCTTCGGGCGATTTTTTCGCCAGGGCGGCGAGCAGATGCGCGAGGGCCAAATCAGGTTGAAGGGCGGCGGGCCGACGGAGGGAGGCTTGGTCGGGATTGAAGTGGGACTCGGTGTCGAGAAAGTCGGCATCGACGAGGGTCGAGAAAATCATTCGCGTGCGGAGGGCAGTGGCGAAGTCTTGGCTGGCCGGGGCGGGCGATGAAGGGGCCGGTAGCACGACGCCATCGGCAGTGAGGCGGGCGGTGAGTTCAGCGAGGGACTCGGGGAAGCCGTTGATTTTTTCGGCGGAGAGAGGATTCGCGAGATTGGCGAGGCGGGGCTTGAGCGCTTCGAGTGAGGTGACGGGGTCGTTGTCGGCGAAGGCGGGCATCCCGGTGTGGTGGCCTTCGATGGCGAACGCTCCGGGGAGATGCTTTTGCTGGACGGCGGCAAGCGTGCCCATTGACCAATGATTGATGCCGTGAATGGAGGGATCGCGCAGGCGGGCCTGAAAGCGGGCGGAGTATTTTCCCAGATCATGCAGCAAGCCGGCGAGGCGGGCTTCGGCGCTGGCGTTGAACGGGGCGGCGAAGGTGGCCGCGAGGTTCGCGACGTTTTCGAGATGCGTGCGGAGTGGTTGCCATTTGCCGGAGGATTCGGGCAGGCGTTTTCCCTCGGAGTCTTCGGCGGTGT
Organism: Opitutus sp. GAS368; assembly: GCA_945871085.1. Lineage (GTDB taxonomy): Bacteria > Verrucomicrobiota > Verrucomicrobiia > Opitutales > Opitutaceae > GAS368. The sequence continues at coordinate 3,334 of CAMBVX010000583.1, forward strand.
GAGCGTAATAGATCATGCGCAGTAGGGCGTCGGTTTGCGCATGATTATAGCGTGGGGGGTGGGACATTCGCAGGGCCACCCTCGCAATTGTTGAAAAAAATTTCGC
>CAMBVX010000584.1 GCA_945871085.1 Opitutus sp. GAS368
CTTCCGGCAGCGGCTTCGTCGGCGACGCGGACTTCACGGGCGTGGGATTCATCCCGCGAGCCAAGAAAAGTTTTCCGCAAAAGTCCCGCCAAATCGCTCAGCCTCCACCCGGAACAATCACTTAGCTTCAAATAAGGATTCGCGGTGGGTCAAACTCAGGAAATATTCGGCTTCCGGTCGCTCAGCACTCAACTCTCAGCTCTCCGCTTTTTCACCTACTTCTTCAAATACCCCGCGAGCCACTCGAACACCGTCGTGTGCCACCGCTCGCTGTTCTGCGGCTTCAGCACCCAGTGCCCTTCGTCGGGAAAATAGAGCAGCTTCGAGGGCACGCCTTTCCGCTGCAGCGTCGTAAACAAACTCAGCCCCTGCCCAATCGGCACGCGGAAATCGAGTTCGTTGTGGATGACTAAATTCGGCGTCTTGAACTTCGCCGCGTGTTTGTGCGGCGACCATTTTTCAAAATCCGGACTCTCCCACGGAATGCCGTGATCCCACTCGTCGAACCATGTCTCCTCCGTCGTCCCATACATGCTTACGAAATCGTAGACGCCACAGTGCGTGACCAGCGTCTTGAATTTGTCCGTGTGCCCCTGAAACCAGTTCATCATGTAGCCGCCGTAGCTCGCCCCCGCCGCCGCCATGCGCGTGGTGTCGATGTAGGGCTGCTTTTCCAGATGCGCGAGACACGCCATCAAGTCCTCAAAGACTTTCCCGCCCCAGTCGCGCGAAATCTCGTCGGTAAATTTCTGCCCAAAGCCCGTCGAGCCGCGCGGATTCGGCAGCGCGATCACGTAGCCCTGCGCCGCCCAGAGCTGCGCATTCCAGCGCGCCGACCATGAATCGAGAAACGCGCTCTGCGGCCCGCCGTGCACCCAAAAGACCAGTGGATATTTTTTCCCGGCCTCGAATTGCGGCGGCTTCACGATCCACATCTGCACCGGCGTGCCGCCCGCGCCGCTCACGGTCACGGAATCGACCACCCCAAACTTCACCCCCGCCAGCGTCGCGGCATTGGTCAACGCCACCGGCTGCGGCGCCATCTCTCCGAGACGAAAACGCGAGATCGTGCCCGGCATCGTCAAGCGTTGCCCCGTGAACGCCAACCAACGCCCGTCCGGCGACACGGAGATTTCATGGTTCACGCCCTCATCGAAGAGCCGCTTCACCCCGCCACCCGCCGCCGCCACTCTCCACAAGGGAGCCCGGCCCTTCTCCTGCCCTTCGAGGAAAATCGTCTGCCCGTCCGGCGACCACACGTAGCTGTCGACCGAGCCTGGCCAGGCCGCCGTCACGTTGCGCCGCTGCCCGCTCGCTCGATCCACGAGCCACAGATCCCACTTGTCCGCCTCAAAGCCCGCCCGCGCCTGCGCCCGATACGCGAGGGTTTTTCCGTCCGGCGAGAAACGCGGCAACCCGTCCGCCCCCAAACTCTGCGCGGTGAGATTTTTCCTTTCGCCCGTCGCGAGATTCACCGACCACACATCGTGATTCGTGCGCCACGCCTGCTCGCGCACCGGCAGCGGCGGCGCAGAAAACACAATCTCTTTCCCCTCCGGCGACCACGCAAATTCGTCGCCCGCGCTAAACGTGCTCGAGGTCGGCACCGCATCGTTTTCCCCTGGCGTAACATTGCGCGGTTCGCCCGGCGTGCCGTCGACCGCGATCGGGATCACGAAGAGATGCTGGCGCTTGTCGTCCACCCACGAGTCCCAGTGCCGGTAGAGCAGTGTGTCGATGGTGCGCGCCTTCACCTTACTCTTCTCGCGCACGTCCAGCTTTTCCTTGTTCAGCTTGTCCGCTTCGGCAAAAGGCTTCGCCGAAAACTCCGGGAACACACTCGACACAAACAAAAGAGACTTCCCGTCCGGTGACCACACCGCCTGCCCCGCGCCCGTCGCGAGCGTCGTGACTTTCCGCGCTTCGCCACCGCCGACGGGCAGCAGAAAAATTTGGCCCTCACCGTCGCGCGCCGACTCGAACGCGATCCACTTCCCATCCGGCGACCACCGCGGGTGCGCGTCGCGCTTGGGCGAGCTGGTCAGCTTGCGCGGCTCGCTGTTGCCCTCGGCCGCGGTCACCCAGATGTCGGCATTGGTGCGGTTCTCCTCCTTGAGCACCTCGGTCACGACATAGGCGATACGCTTTCCGTCCGGCGAAATCTGCGGATCAGCCACCCGTTTCACCTTGAACAAATCCTCCAACGCCATCGGCCGCGTCTGCGCCGACACTGGCGCACCGAGCCCACTCACCGCCACCAAGATCAGCGCTGCCGAAAAATTGCGTGACCACAAATTTCGTTTCATGCGGGCGACGATGGCCCGCCGCCCAGGGCCGAGGCCAGACCGTTTTCTCCCCTCACACCCGATAGAAGGCCTCCGCGTTCCGCACGTAGAGCCGGTGCAACTCATCCGGCGAAGACCCACTCAGCGCCTCGTCGAGCGTCGTCACCCATCGAGGATAGTCCGACGCCAGTGTGCTCACCGGCCAATCGCCGCCGAACATCACGCGATCAAACCCGAAGCACTCCACCACGTGTTCAATATAGGGCGTCAGGTCGGCCGACGTCCACTTCGCGTGATCCGCCTCCGTCACCAGCCCGCTCAACTTGCACCAGACGTTTTCCATCCGGGATAGCTCGCGCAATTCCGCGCGCCATGGATCGAGCAGCCCGGCCTGGATGTCCGGCTTCGCAATGTGATCGAGCACGAAGCGCACCCCCGGACACCGGCGCACAAGCTTGATCGTGTTGGCGAGTTGCCGGTGGTTGAGGCAAAGGTCGAAACTCAGCTCGTGCCTCCCCAATAATTTCACCCCACACACAAATCCCGGTTGCAGACAAAACCCCACGTCCGCCTCGGATTGAATGAGCCGACGAACGCCTTTCACCAGCGGGTTCGCGGCCAGTTTCGCGATGGCCTCGCCCGCCGCCTCGCCTTTTTCCAGCGGGGCCCACGCCACGATTCCGCGAATTCGCGGATCGACCTTGGCCACCTCCGTCACCCAGTCCGCCTCGGCCTGCGCCTGCACCGGATCACAATCACACTGGAGAAACACCATCTTCGCCACCGCCACCGGTCCGCACGCCCGGCGATAGTCCTCGATGAGGTGACTGCGATTGATGGCCGGCACGCTCGCGAGCCACGGGTAACGCAGCCGCGTGAGGTCCCAGATGTGGAGGTGCGTATCGACGATGGGGAAATTAGGCATGGGGCAAGCGCGACGTAAATATTAGCTGCGACCGAGGAGAAGCACCAAACATACATCACCAAACTCGCACTCAAAACAATTGGTTTCCTTTGTCCCTGCCCTTGGATGTTCGTCCTTGGTCCTTGCATGTTGGAACTTCCGCGCCGCGCGCAGTCATCGCGTCCCCGCCACCTTCGCGCGCCCCCAGTGTGAGGCTGCCACGCTCTCGCCGGAGGGAAAGCA
>CAMBVX010000585.1 GCA_945871085.1 Opitutus sp. GAS368
GGAGGAAGCGGTGCGTTTGCGACGGGAGCGCCGTTTGCGTTTGCCCGATGCCATTGTCTGGGCGACTGCCCGGGTGCATGGTGCCCTGCTGGTCACGCGAAATACGAAGGATTTTCCGTTAGGCGAGCCGGGCATCCGCGTGCCTTACGCGGTCTGACGGCGACGGAGCAAACGGATTGTCCGCGTGGCTTCCCGTTGGGGCCTGCGTGGGTTGGGCAACGCGCCGCCGGAGTTGGCCGCAGGCGCAGCGGAAAAGGAGCCGCGACTACGCAGCGGGAACAATGACAAGGCGCACTTCGCAGCCGACGGCGGACGCGGCGCGCGAAGGGGTGTTTAGCGCGCAACGACAAAAGCACTTCCTTCCCGGTAGCCATGACTGTCGTCAGGGGGTTTAGGGTGATGGAGGTGTTTTGCGCATCGAGCACACGGCCGACTGCGGTGCGGCTCGTGTCTAGCCGCTCGGCGTGGGCCGACACGGACATGCCGCGACGGTCCATTTGCTTGTTCAGCGCTGCGGCGCTGACCTTCTTGAGGGCGGCGGCCTCGACTTGCTCGTAGAGGCCCTCTTCGCGGAGGAATCCGGTGAAGCTATTACGGCGGTGGACGTTTCTAATTCTGGGCTTGGTCCTAGTCGTGGTTTCTTTCTTGAGCGACGGCGAGTTTGTGGTCGGGAGTAGTGCGGGTCTTTTGAGGGGGCCAAACGATGTTGGTCTGGTCGCTGGCGGCTGCTCGACTTCAACGGTTTCCGCACCACGGTCGCGACAACGCCATGCGCTACCGCCTTTTCTTGAGTGAAGAAGCTCTCGGCTCGCGATGGCAAATATCGGTTGCGCGACGGCTCGTTTCGCGTGTTGTTCGAACTGCAAGCCGACATGATTTTCATCTATGCCGTCAAAGATCGCAAAGAAGCCTTCGACTAAACGCTCCGCACCCGGGAGTTCATGGCCCGATGTCCGCGCCCTGCGCCGCGAGGTGACCCAACTCCGTGCTCGCGTGGATGACTTGGAAGATCTATGCGAACTCAACTCTGCCGTCAGACGCAATGCAGGTAAGCCGGGAGTTTCGTGGGAGCAGGCCAAGGCGGAGCTGGGGATTTGAGGTCGGCGCTGTCGCGGCGAAAAGGAGATTGAGCAGGGACGGGGTTCGACTGCACGGTGGCGGTGAACTCAACGATGATAAGCACTCCGAACCAAGGCGCGCAGATTTTGTCGTCAGGCGGGTGGCGGGCGAAAATAGGAGCGGTCGTGGAGGTGAGTTTCGTGCTGGCGCTTGCTCATGTAGTCTGCCGGGCGTTCAAGCAATTCACCGAACTGGGGCGCGCGGAGAGCGCGGCGCACGGGAATTTTTCGCCGGGTTGGACCATGGCTATGGCGGCGGGCGCTGTGGTGCTGCTCCACCGGCGGGCGTGGGGCGCCTACGGATTGGTGCTGTTCGCGTGGCCTCAGGAACTCCGTGGAGCCATGAGGAACGCGACGAGTCGTCTGCGGGTGTCGGAGATCGGAGGGTGGGCGCTGTTGGGCGCTTGGTTGCTGGTGTGCCTTGGGGTGGGATTGCACGGGCGGTCGCTCGGGCAACTCGCGTGGTTGGTGGCGTGGCAGTTCTTCGCGACGGCGATTGGCGAGGAGGTGTTTTTCCGTGGTTACGTGCAGACGCGCTTAAACGGAGTTTTTTCGCGGAGCTGCTCGGTTCGTGGGGTGTTGTGCGGGTGGGGGCTGGTGGTGATGGCCGTGCTCTTCGGAGCGCTGCACGCCTTCAACACGGTGGATTATTTTGGAGGACGATTTACGTTTGCGTGGTCTTTGGCGGTGGGCACGGCGGGCACGGGGCTCTTGTTTGGATGGGTGCGGGAGGCGACCGGGAGCGTCGCGCCGGGGATCGTGCTCCACTTCCTGAACAACCTGACGTGGATCACGCTGCTGCCGGAGATTTCGGAGCGGTGGATCGGACGGCCGTGAGGCGGATGGGCGGTTGCAGGAATGCCGACCGTTGACTCAGGTGTTTTTCCAGGTTCGCTGCCGGCATGCGCACGTTGCTCGAGATCGAGGAGGCTATTTCGCGTCTGCCGGCGGAGTCGCAGGCACAGTTGATCAAGGATATGCCCGCGCTTTGTCCGGACGCCTTCCGTCGTGACGGTTGGGAGGAGATCTTGGGCAACGGCGCACCGCGCGCGGGGTTTTCCGAGCTGCTCGATCAGGTGGATGCGGAGTATCGGCAGGCTCCGGAGCGTTTTCGGGTGCTCAATGAAGACAGGCTTGGGGACAAGCCGTGACCTCGCGCGGCACGCCGGGTTTTTGGCGGGACTACTATGCTTTGCCGGCGGATGTGCGTGAGGCGGCGCGGGAAGCGTATCGGAAATTTGCCCTCAACTCCGCCCACCCGGGGCTGCAATTGGAGCGACTCAAGTTTGATCCGCGTGCGTGGTCCGTCCGGGTGACGAGAAACTACCGGGCGGTGGCGCGACGCTACGAGGACGATTGGGTGTGGGTGTGGATCGGCAGCCACGCGGAGTTTGACCGGCGGTTTCCGAAGTGAATGCGCCGTGAAGGGAGGGCCCGGCCAGGCTGACCGGGCTACGTCGAGGCGGAGCGCCGCCGGAGTTGGCCGCAGGCGGCGTCGATGTCGGGGCCGCGGGAGCGGCGGAAGTGGGTGACGAGTTTTTGTTCGCGGAGGATCGCGACGAAGGCCTCGGCGGTGTCGTCGGGGGACGGTTCGTAGGCGACGCCCTTGAGGCTGAGGCCGGTGGGGTTGTAGCGGAGGAGGTTCACGTGCATGCGGCGTGCGCCGAGGACGGCGGCGAGGGTGCGGGCGTGGTCGGGGGTGTCGTTTACGCCGTGGAGCAGGCAATATTGGATCGTGACGGGGCGGCCGCGACTGGCTTGAAAGCGGTCGGCGGCGGCGAGGATGTCGGCGATGGGAAAACGTTTGCCCATCGGGAGGAGCGACGCACGCGTGGCATCGTCGGGGGCGTGGAGCGAGACGGCGAGGTGGACGTTGAGGCCGGTGGCGGTGAGCGCGTCGATGCCGGGGACGATCCCGACGGTGGAGACGGTGATCTGGCGCCAGCCGAGGGCGCCGAGGCGGTTGTCGGCGAGGCGGTCGATGGCGGTGAGCACGTGGTCGAGGTTCAACATCGGCTCGCCCATGCCCATGAAGACGATCGTCTGGAGCTTGCGGCCGACGGTGAGGGCTTCGCGGCGGAGGGCGAGAAACTGCTCGACGATTTCGCCGGCGGTGAGGTTGCGCTCGAAACCGGTTTTGGTCGTCGCGCAGAAATCGCAGCCCATCGCGCAGCCGACTTGAGAGGAAATGCAGCCAGCGGCGCGGTCGGCGCGGAAGTCAGGCATCAGCACGGACTCGACCGTGCGGCTATCGTGGAGACGGAGGAGGAGCTTGGTGGTGCCGTCGGCGGCGACTTGGCGGGCGGCGAGG
>CAMBVX010000586.1 GCA_945871085.1 Opitutus sp. GAS368
CGACTACCTCCTCGACTGGCACCTCAGCTACTACCTCGCCCACGACCCCGCCGCCTGGGCCAAAAAGAAACAGCCGCCCATCTACGAGACCAACCCCAACGCCCGGTTTGTCGCGGCGAGCACCGGCACCAGTTTTGTAGCGGCGAGCGCCAGCAAGCCGAAGCTCGCCCGCAACTGGCAACTCACCACCGCCGAGCGTAAACGCATCCTCGTCGCCCACCTTTACGGCGTGGACATCGATGCTCAGGCCGTGGAGGTCACCAAGCTTTCCCTCCTCCTGAAGGTCCTCGAAGGCGAAGCCCGCGAACTCCGCGGCAAGCAACTCGACTTCCACCGCGTCCTCCCCGACCTCGGCCACAACATCAAGTGCGGCAATAGCCTCATCGGCTCCGATTTTTACGCCCAACCGAATCTCCCCACATTCGACGACGAAGCCCGCCTCAAGCTCAACGCCTTTGACTGGCCACACGAATTCCAACCCATCATGGACCGCGGCGGCTTCGACGCCGTCATCGGCAATCCCCCGTATGTCTTGTTACAAGTCCTAGAACAACGAGAAGTTTTTGAGCACACATCTGCGACCTACCGCGTCGCAAAATACAAAATAGACACCTATCATCTATTCGTTGAGCGCGGCCTAGCTCTAACCAAGACAGGCGGGCTACTCGGCTTCATTACTCCGAACACGTTCCTTAGAAACAAGCACGCCGAAGATCTCCGGCGCCTGATTTTACTGAACTCAGAACCGACCATTCTGAGGCTTTTTTTCTATCCCGTGTTCGACGGCGCATCGGTTGATACCGCGACTATCGTCTTACGCCGCACATTAAAACCATCTCCCAATGCCGTCGCGGAAGTCACCTTGAGCAAGGAGCCCGGAGAGTCGGGAGAAACTCGTCATCAAATGGTGAGCGAATGGCGAGGTCATCCCACAATGGATTTCGAAGTATCCGAGGGGGCACCGAGCCGCGATTTGCTCACCAAGATATCCGAAAACAGCGATTCTCTCGGTGACTACGCGACCGCATACTTTGGAATTCAGACTCATGATCGACAGACCTTCGTATCGGTTGAAAAACAAACCGGATTTTACGCTGTGATCGATGGAGCTCACATCGGACGCTATAGCCTAAAGCCCGGCAGCGAGTTCGTGGACCTCCGTCCAGGAGCAGTCAAAAGTGGAGGGAATCCGAGCGTCTACCAGAAGCGACGAATTGGCATTCGCCAGATAGGAGCAAGTCCCGTCGCGACAATACTCCCGGCCGGCCTCTTCACCCTGAACACGATCTACAACGTATTCTTCGTTCGCCCCTGTCCCTACAAAATCGAATTTATCCTCGGGATTGTCTCGTCACAGTTCATCCGCTGGTTTTGGCGTCAGAAATTCTTCGATCAAAAGAAGACGTTTCCCAAAATTAAGAAGACGGCGATCCTTGGAATCCCGATTCCAAAATCCGCTGACCGCGCCCAACACGACGCCCTCGTCGCCCACGTCGAGCGCATGTTGAAACTCCACGCCGATTTCGCCGCCGCCAAATCCCCCGACGCACAGACGCACCTCGCCCGCGACATCGCCGCCACCGACCGCGCCATCGACCAGCTCGTCTACCAACTCTACGGCCTCAGCCCCGAAGAAATCGCCCTCGTCGAAGCCGCCACCGCCCCGCCCGCCGCCAAGTCTGCCGCCACCGACGAACCCAGCGCTCCCGTCGTTGCCCCGCTGCCACCCGAGGCCTACCATCAGGCCGAGGCCGACGCCGCGCACCACTTCATGGCCAAGGAAGATCCGCCGCCCTCGTCGTAGTCCACCATGCCTGCCACCGCTCTCCGCCGCCGCGCCCGGAATCCCCAAATCGTCGCGCGCACTCAACTCGTCCCCCTCGCCGCCGCCCGTGAAGTGGTCGACGAAGCCTCCCGCTGGCTCGGCGTCACCCTCCCGCTGCGCTACGCCATCCGTCTCGCGAGCCACGCCCACCTGATCTACGCCAATTCCCGCTCGTTTCGCCGCGCCCTCGCCCACCCCGGCGACGCCGCCCGCGACCGCCTCTACGTTTTCCTCCGCCACTGGCTCGCCGCCCGCCTCCACGTCGAACGCCCCGCCCTCTTCGCCCGCCTCCCTCACGGCTACGCCACCGGCACACCCCCGCCCGACGTCGCATCAACCTCCGCGCTACCGCTTCGCCCGCCGGCCACCGCGCACGGCTTCGCCGCCGACCATTTCGCCCTCACGCAATTCCTCTGAGCCTTGGCCCGCTTGTCACGTATTACGTGACAAACTCCGCCCGACTCCTCCGATCATTTTTGCGCCTCCTGCGCCTCCTCGTGTCCGCCTCTGTCCGCCTTCTTCCGTGTAGTCCGTGTGTTCCGTGGGCCACCTTCTCCGTTATCGTGGGGTCCACGCATTTCTCGGTGGACCCTCCGAAATTCACCCCACCCAACCCCAGACCAGCCCCAGCCCTCCGCTCGCCAGCACCACCGGAATCACCCCCACCTTCCCCCGCTGCATCGCCGCCAACGCCCCGAGCCCCACCGCCACCACAAACCAGTCCGTCCCACCCACCACCCCCGCCCCATTCGCCGCGTCCCCCGTCGGCCGCACCACGTGCCAGCCGAACCACACCGCGAGATTGAGCACCACGCCCACCACCGCCGCGGTCACCGCTGACAGCGCGCACGTCAGCCGCACATTTTTCCGCAATTGCTCGATGTGCGGCGCCCCGAGAAAAATCCATAGAAAACACGGTACAAACGTCACCCACGTCGTGATCGCCGCCCCTAGCGTCGCCGCCCCCAGGGGCGTCAGCCCACCCGGCTGATTCCACGCCCCGAGAAAGCCCACGAACTGCAACACCATGATTAACGGCCCGGGCGTCGTCTCCGCGAGCCCCAGCCCGTCGAGCATTTGCGGCGCCGTGAGCCAACCGTAATGGTCCACCGCCTGCTGCGCGACGTAAGGGAGCACCGCATACGCCCCACCAAACGTCACCATCGCCGCCTTGCTGAAAAAAATCCCCTCGCGCGCGAACACGCTGTCCCACCCGAGCCACAACCCCACCACCAGCACCGGCGTCCCCCACAAGACGCCGCACACCGCCAACACCCGCCCCGCCCGGCCCCACGACGGCTCCACGCGCCCCTCGCCCGCATCGTCATCATCGATCACCGCTCTGACCCGCACGGCATTTTTCTTCCCGCCTCCGCTCGCCCCATGCCCTTTCACCACATTGAAAAAATTCTCCCACTTCGCCCCGCCCACCCAGCCCACCACCGCCGCCCCCACCACAATCACCGGAAACGGCACGTGCCCAAAGAAAATCGCCCCAAACGCCACCGCGGCGATGCCCCACATCACGCGATTTTTCAGCGCCTTTTTCCCAATCCGCAGCACCGCCGCGACCACCACCGCCAGCACCGCCGCCTTCAGTCCG
>CAMBVX010000587.1 GCA_945871085.1 Opitutus sp. GAS368
AACAAATCCGTAGTCTCGGCCGGTGCTCACAGTGAACGGCGACAACTGTACGGCCTCGTCTTTCGTGAGCGACGGCGCGGTCTGGGCATCGAGCCCGGCGCCGACGGCGAGCCAGCCGGCGAGAAAAGAGAATAAATTACGGTTCTTCACGGGAGGGGATGCGGTTTGTTCGGGTTGAATGTTCTTGAGCGGGGTGGCCCTCTGGCCTTCCGCTGGCGCCGGGGGCGGACGCCGAGTCACGACGATATCACCGGTGGCCCGGTCGAACGTCGCGATCAGTTCCGTCCCGGCCAGGAGCCGGTCCAGCGCTTCGGCCGGGGAGAAATTTCCGACAACGACGTTGGTCCGGGCTCCGCGCACCTTGTCCATGGCAAACAGGACGGGCCGTCCGCTTTGTTCGGCAAAGCGGGCGAGCATGGTGGCGGCTTCTCCGCGTGGGAGGTCGTAGTTTCGCTTCTGCTCCGCGGCCGCCGCGACCGCGACCATCGACAGCATGCCGCACACGGCGTGCGCGGGCAGGAGTCGGGAGGCGAGTAGGGAGTGCGACATGCGAATCAGGAGCTTCATTACTAATACGCACAGGCCCCGCAGTTGGGGGAGTCTGCCCCGAAAAAAGAACATTACAGGGGCCACGGTGGACTCCGCGTTACGGGACCCGGCGTAGCACGAGCTCGTTCGGAGCCCGGCGCTCCACCGCGATGCCACCCTCTCGTTCGAGCAGGCGCAGCAAGGCATCCACGTGATCCAAGGCGAGCGCGCCACCGAAGCGGCGCGCGCCGAGTTCATCGTCGGCCAGCGAAATCTGCGCTTCATTGCGACGATTGAACTGGGCCACCACCTCGCGCAACGGCGTATCGTTGAAAAGCGCCACGCGACGATGCCACTGCAGCGCCGCGGCCATCTTTGGTGGCTCCATTTTCTCAATGCGTGGTGCGGCGCCGGGGTCGGCGCGTGGCACCACCGCCCACTCGCCCGCTTGGATCAGCGGAGCCGCGGCCGCAGCGGTCGTCGCCTCGCGGGCGGGAGAGGGCACGGGCGCCACCGTCACCTTGCCCTCTTCCACCAGCACTTCAACCGCGTCACCGTTGATGCGGATGTCGAACATTGTGCCCACCGCCCGCACCGTCACGCCACCTGCCACCACGATGAAGGGCCGAGCCGGATCGGCCTTGACCTCGAAATGGGCCTCACCCTGCGCGAGAGTCACTCGCCGCTCCCGGGCGCCCAACTGCACTTCGAGTTTGCCCTGCGTGTTCACGTTGACGATCGAGCCATCGCCGAGGACGGCGCGAGTCGGCCCAAACGCCGAGGCCGCGAACATTTGCGCCTCCGCAGGCGGGTGGAGCGGGAATCGCCAGAAAAGCAATCCCACGAGCAGGCCCGCAGCGAGCCCGGTGGCCCAAGCCCAGGCGGGGATGCGCGCACTTCCTGGCGTGTGGGCGATCCGCTCGCGGCGCCCGGTGAGCCGAGCTTCGACGGCAAAGCTGGCCGCGGGCAACTCGTGCAACAGCTCCAAGCCCCGTTCCACTTTCGCCACGGCGGTGCGGTGGCGCGGATCGGCCGCCCTCCAGGCCGCAAAGGCCGCAGCACGCTCCGGCGTGAACGCCTCGTCGCGTTCACACAGCCACGCAACAGCGGCCGCTTCGATAACGGCGGCTTCGTCGGAGGGCAACCGATCATGAATTTCCTTGCTCATGACACTTTCTCCCGGGGAGCCACCGCGTCCTCCAGCAGCCCGTGCCGATGGAAAAAATCGATGCAGTCGCCGACTCCTTTCGTGAGATGCGATTTGACGGTTTCAGAGGAGAGACCAAGGCGGCGGGCGATTTCCTTGCACGCGAGCCCGTCACCGTAGCGCAGCAGCATCACTTCGCGGCAACGAGGCGGCAAGTTGGCCACGGCCTCGGCCAACAGTTCCTGTCGCTGCCGTTGATCGAGCAGATCCGCGGCGTCGGGGAAGCTCTCGCCGGCCGGCAGCTCGTCGAGGGTTTCGAGCAGCACTTGGCGGGCGACACGAGAACGGCGAAACCGATCGATCGCGAGGTTGCTGGCAGTGGTGAAGAGGAAGGCCTTTGCAGTGGCCAGACGCAACCGCCACTGGGCCCGCCATACTCTCAGGTAGGTCTCCTGCACCAAGTCGTCGTGGTCCGGCAGCGTGGAGTAGCGACTCAGCAGGTACGCGCGCAAGGCCGCCTCGTGGCGCTGCACGTGTTCGGCAAACATGCGAGTGTCATCAGGGGGCGGCACGGGAGAAGGTGGCGGGGAACATGGAAGGGGGGGGGGGCGACGATGGCGGGGACCAACCTCCTATAGAACGTGGCACACCCAGACTTCGGTTTTCAAGTGCCGCGTGGCTTGGAGAACTTTTCTCCGATGGCACTCACCTATTTTGACCGGCCGTGCGTACTGCCTGGCTGACCCAAGTCCTGTCGGAGCCCCCTCCCGCCGAAGTCCGCGGGCAGGAAGGCGTCGACAGCCCGCTTTCCAGAGGACGGCGCCAACGGGAAGGAACCGCCGGTGTGGCCGTGCTGGCTAGGAGATTATTTCAGACACCGTGCGATTGCGGCACAAGGCGACCCACGGAGGATCTGATCATCGTCCTTCAAGCGCATGAACATCACGCAAGGTGTTAATGGCGGAACTGAGCCAGAAAGGGTTATTTTTGAAACAGGAAATTCGCGCCAGTCTAGCGCGAATTGTAGCTGCTGGTAGGCCGACCTCGCGATTCCGTATCAGCGGTTGTCTGACATCGGTTTTACCCGATATCCGCGAACGCGTGACATTGGGGACGCATCACTTTGGCGCGGATACTCAACTCAACGAGCGCTTCGAGGAAAAACTGGAGAAGAAGTTCGGCGACCCACTGCGGAATGGAATCACGTGACTCGCCGAGAATTTCGCCCGAGAATTTCGAGCTCAGTCGGCGTTGAACGTCCGCCACGCCGCGATGCTGCGGGCAAGGATGTCGCGGGGTTCGCCTTTGATGTTGTAGCCTTGGAAGCCGACGGGGCCGGTGTAGCCGACGGTGCGGAGCGTGCGCAGGAAGGCTGCGAGATCGTAGCTGCCAGCGTCGAGCGGTTGGATGAGGCGGTCCCAGCTCATCGCGCGCGTATCACCCGTATCCGCACCGCTGATCGAGACGAACATCAGACGCGGCAGTGCGGCGCGGAGCACGGGCACGGGATCGCGGTCGGTGCCTTCGACTTTGAGCCAGTGGCAGAGATTGAAGGTCACACCGATATCGGGGCGATTGAGTTTTTCCGCCACGCGCAGCGCATCGTCGACGCGGGCGAGCCAGAAGCCGGTGTGCGGGTAGAGCGCGACGCGGATGCCGTTGGCTTTCGCGACGTCGGCGATGGCGCGGATTTGGCCGAGGACGTAATCATCGGCGTCGAGGGCAGACGGAGCGAAGAGTTT
>CAMBVX010000588.1 GCA_945871085.1 Opitutus sp. GAS368
CCGACGTAGATGACCATCCGGGGGAAATCGCGGATGAAGGTTTGCGGGACGATGGCGGCGAGCGGGTTGGCGCGGATGGCCTCGTCGAGCTCCTGATGGTATTGCACGCGGGCGCGCGGCATGGCGTCGAAGTTGATGTAGAGTCCGAGTGCCGTGCCGAGGGTGCCGATGATGAGGACGGGCCGGGCAATGCGGAACAGACTGAGACCGGAGGCCCGCATGGCGGTGATCTCGCTGTCGGCGGAGAGGCGGCCGAGCGTGAGCAGGACGCCGGTGAGCATACCCATGGGTAATGCGAACGAGACAACGAAGGGCACGAGCAGGCCGACGAGCCGGGCAAAGGTGCCGAGGGCGAGTTGGTCGGCGAGGACATAGCCGAGCAGGTCCTTAACGGCGTTGCCCAAGATCATGACGAACGCGAAGAGACCGACCGAGGCCGCGCAGGTGAACAGCACGCTTTTGAAAATGTGGCGGTCGAGCAGGTTCAAGGGAGGGCAGTGATTCTTCGGGCAGGTGCCCCCTGCTGACAATCCGCAACACGGGTGGTTCGCGGAAAACTAGATGCCGAGGGAAAGCTGGGGGCCGGAGTCGGCGGCGTCTTGGTCGGCGGAGGCGGGAGCGAGGCAGGCGGGGCCCTCGTGGCGGACGTTGCTGACGTAGGTGCTGACGGCGAATTTTGTGACGGTGTCGGCGGGCGGGATGCCGAGGAGGGGCGCGAGTTGGGCGGGTTCACTGAGGGCCGGATCAAGCCAGGCCTCGAAGGTGGCGGCGGTGAGGATCACGGGCATGCGGTTGTGAATGGGCCGCATGAGGTCGTTGGGCTCGCCGGTGATGAAGGCGCAGGACTCACGGGTCGTGCCGTCGGGGGCGTGCCAAGTGTCCCAGAGGCCGGCAAAACCGAACGGGTAGTCGGCACCGAGGCGGAAGAGCCAGGGTTTTTTGGCGCGGCCGATGGTTTCCCATTCGTAAAAACCAGAGGCGGGAATGACGCAGCGCCGCGTGCGGAGGGCATCGCGGAAGGAGGGTTTGGTGGCGACGGTGTCGGCGCGGGCGTTGACGAGCGGCGGGCCGTCGGCGGTTTTCGCCCAGGAGGGGACGAGGCCCCAGCGGAGGAGTGCGGTCTCGTTGGCGGCAGATTGGGGTGTGCGGCGGATGACGGGGATCGTGGTGTTGGGCGCGATATTGTAACGCGACTCAAACTCTGGAGGTGCGGCGATGCCGAGGCGGGCAAGGATGTCGAGGTAGTGTTGCCGGAGGAGAACGTAGCGGGTGCACATCGCAGGGTTCAGTTGATTGGCGCGGACTCCGCCTCGAATTTTATGTGTTGGAGCACGCGCGTGTGAATTGCATGCACCAGCCAGTCGCTCCACGTCTGCCAGTAGGCTGCGGGCCACAGGCGTTGTTCATACCATGTCGTGCCGTCGAGACGGGTTCGGCCGCCAGGCAATTCGGTGAGACGGAATTCACCCCGGCGAGAGCGAAAAAAACCGTCGAGATGAGGCGGATGCAGGGAACGGTAGGGTGACAACTCGCGCATGGGATGTGGCTGGGCGGTCACGTCGAAGGCGAGGCGACGGGGTTCATCCCACACGGTGATTGGTTCGACAAAAGGGCCGGTCGAAAATTCGCATTGGCGGACGGCGCCGACCCCGCTCCCGGAGATGTGGGCCCGCACCGGATAGGCGATACCGCTACGGAAGACCAACTCGGTGGGCGCGGGCAGCTCGGAAAATTCCACGACGTGGCGCCAGACTACGGCAGGTGGGCCCTCGATCAGCACACTTGTGGTTACACCAATCAAAGGGGTTGTTGTGGGCATCTGAGCTTCCGCGATCAGTAGAAACGGCAGACCGATCCAGGCGACACCGTAAACTCGACCGGAATTCGCGGTATTCCAGCGGGCTCGTTGAATCACATGGCCGAAGACGCCACCCAAGAGCGCCATCCCTGCGCCGAGTGGCGCAAACATCAGCAGGCAAATGAGCCCTTCGATGGCGGCGGCGAGAATCATGCCTCCACATATCGCAGCAGCGAGCAGGGAGACCGTCAGGCATTCACCAAGGGTGCGAGGCACCGCCGCGCTGAAGAGCAGGGTGGCGAACAGGCCGGTGCAAAAAGGAATGCCGAAAAACAATCCCAGACCGTAGGTTTTCAGCACGGAGGTCGACAAAACGACCAATGGCAGGACGACGACGACGACCAGCGTCACCGCGGTCGATGCGGCCGCCAGTCGGCTCCGAACGCGAAACCACTGCGGCCAAGGCCCCGGCGGCGACAGGACCGGCGGCAGTTCCCGTTCGCGGGCTGACGGGACTGC
The DNA here is from genome assembly GCA_945871085.1 of Opitutus sp. GAS368. Classification (GTDB taxonomy): domain Bacteria; phylum Verrucomicrobiota; class Verrucomicrobiia; order Opitutales; family Opitutaceae; genus GAS368. The sequence continues at coordinate 2,318 of CAMBVX010000588.1, forward strand.
GGACAAGATTAGAAAAAAGAGCCAATTCAAGAATGGAGCGAAGAACATTGCCGCAAGCCAGAGCGGCCAACCCACGGTGCGCAGACGGCGCAAGGTCATCGCGAGACCGATCACCACGAAGGGGACGCTCAGGACCATCAAGGAGAGTGCGAAGGATTCGTTTTCCGCCCAGCGAAACATCACGCCTCGGCCCGGTGCAATGTAGTCCCACGGATACCACGGCTGATGAAAAGCGTGGTTGGCGAGCAGGCGGTCGAGATTGTATTTTATAGCGAACAACAGCACGCCCCATTTCGCGTAGTCACGCCCGCTCATTTCGCCTGCCCAGCTCCACAGGTCGCGAATTCGCATGGCCATGATCTGGGAAAGGTATGGCGCGTGTTTGGCGCCGGGAAGAGAAATCAGAACAGACTCAGCTGCTCGCCGCCGGGGCGGCGGAAGTGGGCGGTGGAGAGGGCGTGGCGCTCTTGGTTCAGGCCGGCGCGGCGGGTGGTGGCGCGGAAGAGGTCGCGGATTTGGTCGGCGAAGATGCCTTCACCTTTCAAGCGCGTGCCCCATTCGCTGACGTTGAGCTGGCCACCGCGGATTTGCCGGATGCGGTCGAGGATGCGGGCTTTTTTCGTCGGTGCATGGTCGTCGAGCCATTGCAGAAAGACGTCTTTCACGGCGTGCGGGAGGCGGAGGATGATGTAGCCGGCGCGGGTGGCACCGGCGGCGGCGGCGGCTTCGAGAATCGCGGGCAGCTCGTGGTCGGTGAGGCCGGGGAGTATCGGCGCGACCATGACGCCGGTGGGGATGCCGGCGTCGGTGAGTTCGCGGATAGCGCGGAGGCGTGCGGCGGGGCGGGAGGCGCGGGGTTCGAGTTTGCCGGCGAGCTCGGTGTCGAGGGTCGTGATGGAAACGTAGACGGCGGTGGCTTGGTGGCGGGCGAGTTCGGCGAGGAGATCGCGGTCGCGGGTGACGAGGGCGTTTTTAGTGACGATGGAGATGGGTTGGCGAAATTCGGCGCAGACTTCGAGGCAGCCGCGGGTGACGCGAAAGTGGCGTTCGGCGGGTTGGTAGCAGTCGGTGACACCGCTCATGGCGATGTTTTGCGG
>CAMBVX010000589.1 GCA_945871085.1 Opitutus sp. GAS368
AATCGCGACGCGAAGGTGAATGTCACCGCAGCGGACCTGCGCACGCGTTGGCAGGCACAGGCGGGGGCCGACCTCGCTGCACTTCGAAAAGTCATCGCGGCAGCCAGCCAACCGCAGCGTCTGGAGTGTTCGTCTGACCCCGGTGCTGCGCTCCGCTCCGGTGGAGCACACCTGTTTGAGCGGCAATCGGTCGTGGATGAGCGCGAGTTGCTCCGCGAGGCGCTGATCGCGCGTCGTGGCGAGACTTCGCCGGACGATCTTCGCACCGAACTCGCGGCACAGGTGGAGGCCGGCGAGCTACTCCGGGTGGGACAGGATGTGGGCTCGCGCGAAACGCTCGCGGCCGAACGCGAATTCGTCGAGTGGGCGGGGGCGCATCGCTGGGATGCCGCGCCGCTCGGAATCGTGCCGGCAGAAAGCAATTTGGCGGCCGATCAAGCCGGGGCTGTCGCCTCCGTGCTCGGTTCACGTTCTCGTGTCATGATCCTGCAAGGCGACGCCGGCACGGGCAAGACGACGTGCCTCAAGGCTTTGGTCGCCGGCGTCGAGCAGGCGGGTGGATTCGTGTTCGGTTGTGCGCCGTCGTCGGGCGCCGCGGATGTGCTGCGGCGCGAACTCACGCCGCACGCCGACACGTTGCAGCAACTGCTCGTGAACAGCTCTCTCCAGGAAAAGGTCAGCGGCCGCCTCCTGATTGTCGATGAGGCGGGACTGATCTCCGTCCGCCAAATGCGCGACCTCTGCCGCATCGCCGCCGCCCAAGACTGCCGGCTTTTGCTGGTCGGCGATACCAAACAGCACTCCTCGATCGAAGCCGGTGACGCCCTGCGCTGCCTGCAAAAATACGGGCGCGTTTCGGCCGTGCGGTTGACGCAGATCCGTCGCCAGAAAGATCCCGGATATCGCGAAGCAGTGTCGCTACTCGCGCGCGGCGACGCCTTCGACGCGTTCAACCGGTTCATGAAGTTGGGTGCCGTGCAGAAGATCAGAAACCCGCAGAATCTTTTTCGCGCCGCGGCCGATGACTACGTGCAAACCATCACGGCAGGGAAAACGTGCCTGGCGATTTCGCCGGTGTGGTCTGAGATTCATGCATTCACCGCAGAGGTTCGCGCCAAGCTGAAGGCCGGCGGGCAACTCGGTGCGAACGACCGACAGATCGTGGTGGTCCATTCGCTGCAATGGACACGCGAGCAAATGCGTCGTGCCGCCCACTATCAGGCGGGCGACGTGCTGACGTTTCACCGCAGCACCGCCAGTTTCGCGAAAAACGAGCAGGCCGTGATCGTGAAACGGGAGGAGAATCTGCTGGTCGTGCGCGCCGCTGACGGGAAAGAGCGGACACTGGACCCACGACGAGTCGGCAGATTCGACGTGGGCCTTTGCAAGGAACTCCCCGTAACGATCGGCGACCGCCTGTTGATCCGCGCCAACTGCAAGGCGGAGAAACTGAAAAATGGGGACGTCGTGGCAGTGGAAAGTTTCGCGGAGGATGGTGCGATTAAGTTGAGCGACGGCCGTCGCGTGCCGACAAATTTCCGCCATTTCTCTCACGGCTACGCGACGACCTCGCATAGTTCACAGGGTAAGACCGTCGCGCGCGGATTGCTTTTGTTGGCAGATGCCGGATTGCGCGCGGCAAACCTCAAGCAAGCCTACGTCAGCAACAGCCGCTTCCAGGAAAGCCAGACGATCTATACCACGGACAAACGCGCCGCTCGGGCCGCGATGCAACGGCCCGCCAATCGTCTGCTCGCGTCGGAGATCTTCGCCCGCCCACCATCTGCCTCAGCGTCGTTTCGACAGATGCTCCTCCACCGAATCAACCAAGTCCGGGTCGCCAATCCCGCGCTGGCCGCGCTGCGAGGGTGTTGGGACACGCTTGCCGGCCTCGCAGGGCAAATTCGCGTTCGAGAGCAATGAAGCAAACCATGAACCTGAAACCTCAAGTCGCCAAAGTCTCGATTCCGCTGCCCGTTTCACCGGTGTGGGGCGATGTGGCCGATTCGGGTCAACCGGTGACTGCGGTCGTTTTCGAGTGCACCGAAGCCGCATATTCATACCCCTATCACACTCTTTCCCGCTGGGTGCTGACGCCTGGCACCTCGGAAACCCTGCGAGTTCAGGCCGGCGAGGACGAAGTGACGATTCAAGGGCGAAACCTCAAATCAATCAGTGACGCGCTCGCCTCCGCCCGTTTACGGACGCTGAGGGCAATTTGCACGCGCTACGACACTCCAAATGATGAGGTGGTAGTAAGTCGTATCAGCGTTGAAACACAGCTGCCACCCGGCCATTCGATTTGAACCGCAGCGTTGCTCAAATCAAACTCCGCACAGACACTGAATCCCGCACACGACTTGCTACATGTCACGGGATTTCCCGACGATGGCGGGTCCGTTCAAAGTCGTCGTTTTACAGGTGAACGATGCCGTGCCGAATCGCTTCGATGGCCGCCTGGGTGCGATCAGCCACTTCGAGTTTCTGAAAGAGCGACTTCGAATGGGTTTTGACACTTTCCTCCCCGATGCGGAGTTCCTGCGCGATCTCCTTGTTGCTGCGGCCGTCGACGATGAGGCGCAGGACAGCGAGTTCGCGGGGCGATAGATCTTTTCGTAGCACCCGCTCACGGAAGCGGGCGGCAACGTCCGGTGGCATTACGGTCTTGCCGCCATGAACCGCAGCGGCCCGAACAGCAGTGCGGTGAGGAGTGTGAGGGTGTGTTTCATGGTTATTATCTTTTGGCATTGGGCGTCATGGCTTGGAATTTCAAGCCGCTGAACTCCACCTGGCCGCTCTTGGCGAACAGGCCCAGCCGCCCGGACGTCGGACCGGTGATGTAGGTTTGCACCAACAGGTCATCGAGGTAGAACTCGAACATCCCTTGCTTCGCCAGCAGGCGGAACCAATGAGGTGTGGCGTTGTGGACGCCGCACGGCGGGGCGTAGCCGAGCGGGCCGATCACATCCTCCTGCGAAAACCGGCTCAGACCGAAGTAATCACCCCCGCGTCGGGTGTTGTCGAACCCAGCCAACAGGAACTCGTCGGCATGGAACGTCGGCTCGGGGCGATACTCGAACACTCCGATCCGGGTCAGCCCCAATGTTTCGAGTTGCAGCAACATCCCAGGGTTCCGCACTGCTCAGCGACTAGCGCAGGGAAGTGATAACGGTTTACCGATTTTTCTGGCTAATTGTCGCGCGGAGCGCCAAGAGAGAGTGGGATGAACTGGAACCCAATGACGGAGAGCCTCCCCGCGCATGCGTTGCGGGAGATCACCCTGGTGGTGGCCGAGCCAGCGGAGCTGGATGCGGTGAATGCGGCCTTGGAGCGGGAGCATTACCTTGGGGCGGTGACGCCCAACAATCGGGAGGTGGTGCAATTGGCACTACGTCA
>CAMBVX010000590.1 GCA_945871085.1 Opitutus sp. GAS368
AACATCTATCTCCGGCGTCTGCACAATTTCTGCGTCGATATGAACTGGCTGCCGTGGCCGCTGGTGCCCAAGCGCCAGTGGCCCGTTGTCCGCTTCAAGGAAAAGCGCGCCATCACGGCGGACGAGCATCGCCAAATTGTAGAGCGCGAACGGAATCCCGAGCGGAAGGCGTTCTATCAACTTTCCTGGCACTTGGGCGCTTCGCAATCGGACTTGGCCCATTTGCAGGCCGAGGACGTAGACTGGACTGCTGGCATCATTTGCTTCGTTCGGATGAAGACGCGTTGGCGCGGGGTGCAGCCGCCCCAGATTCGGTTTGGTAAAGAAGTGGCCGCGATTTTGGCGGAGCGCCCCAAGACAGGATCACTTTTCCCGTATCTTCAAAACGTTGAGCCGGGACATCGCGCCACGGAGTTTCGGCAACGGTGTCTCGGCCTCGGGATCACCGGTGTGACGCTGCACAGCTATCGCTACGCCTGGGCCGAACGGGCCAAGGTGGTGGGTTACCCGGAGCGCTTTGCTCAGCTGGCGCTCGGGCACGGCAGCAAGGCCGTGCATCGGGCCTATTCGCGCCGGGCCCAGGTCACCTTGCCGCCGCTGGAGGACTACGAAGCGAGTGCGGTAAAAGCCCCGGTTATCCCGATCGAATTGGCGCCGACGGGTTGAGTTTCAGTTGCGCGGCCACGCCGTCGTCGTCAGACGCGGTCGGCGTGGCCCCCTCTCCGCACGGACGGAACTCCGCGCAGCGCCACCTAGTTCCGACCGTCCATCAGCGGTAGGTGACCATCGGGCGGCACGAACAGCATCGTCGATTTTTTTTGGAGATTACGTCGGCGCCAGTGTTGTCCGACGGTGTTGGTGACTTTGCCCAACCAGGCGCGATCTTTGGCGAGTTCGAGGATTTCCGAAGCGCAGAAATATTTGACCGAATTTGGCTCCGGACTACCCAACGGCCGGAGCAGACGGGCGGTTACTAAAATCGGCACATCGTGGGTCTGGCAATTGAGCACCCAGGCGACTTCCGCGGCGGTGAGACGGGCAGGGATCCCGCCCAGCAAGCTGAGAAAACGATATCGTTCTTCGTTCACGGCAATCGCGGAATAGGTTTAGCGGTCTTGCGCCGCGCGGGGACTGACCCGGCGAGAGGGATGGACGCCGAGGTCGCCAAGGAAGACCAAGTCCCGCCCCGACTTGGCCGATACAAGCCGAGGCCCGGCTTGATCCGAAGCTCGTTGCGGCCGGAATTGGGCGGCTTGGGGAAAGCGACCCTCGCACGATTGCAGGCGGCAAAGACTGCGCTGGAGATCGGCTTGCCGTTGACCGTAATGCTATCGGAAAAAATGCCACCGAGCCCAATGGTGGAGACGGCTGAATCACACTCAGCCAGACGATCGGGCAGGGAGGTTTTGGGTGGGATTACCATGTTCAATGCACGCGCAGGATCGCTGACAAGCGCGCTAAGGGCGAGAGCCGGCGCCGCACAATGGCTCGGCCAAATGTTCGCTGGCAGTTGTGATCTCGCGAGCAGCCGAAACCCGGGGGCTGGGGCACCATGAGCCCCAGAAAGCCCCGCCTGCGTCCGACGCTGGACGGGGCGTGGCTAAGCGTCGTAGGGGTCGACGCGCGGAGGTCCGCCGACTCCCACCGAGCCGAGCCGACTCCACGAACGCAGCCCCTCACAGCGAAAAAGCGCTCGGAAACTCGAACAGAGCCGCGAGCAAACCGAAACGCGACCGACTACGCGCTCGAAGTCGAATTGCGGCGTTGTGATCCCAGCCAGTTTGGATCTCACCGCGCACCCGGACCGCCACGGGTGGTCGGGGCCGGACGCGACCGACGGAGCCGCAGGCGGAGCGGTCGCGAGCGCAGCGTTCCGGCCCCGATCTCCCGTGGCCGTTCCGGGCACCGCCCGGCCGTCGAAGGAACAGGGTCGCGCCGGACGCAGCAACGCGGAGACCGGCGCGATCTTGTTCCCGGTGCCGGCACCACCCATTTTTCGGGCGCGGTTGCCTGCCGTGATACAATACCTGCCGTTGCAACTCGCTCTCCCCACTGGCTTCGATTCCTGGGCGCAAGTCTTGACCGACTGGCGCGTGAGCCGTGCTTTCGAAGCTTCGCCGTTTCCGCGTTGCTTCAACGCTGAACCCGAACTTGCTGCGCCGTTCGTCGCCGCGATCAGCCGTGCGATCAATGACCGGCAACTGCGACACTTATCACCGGAACTGATGCTACTCCGGCAGCGCATGGTCGAACCGACCTACGACCGCGCCGGCGGACCGTCCTACATTGCATTGCGCAATTCGATGGAGGCCGCGCAGGCACGCTATTTCTCGCAGCACTACAACCGCGCGACCTCGCTTCCCGTAGAGCTGCCCGCCGAGGTGTGCGATCTCCAGACGGCATTTTTCGCCACCCGCCAACGGCACGCCGCCGAAGTCGAACGCGTCGAGCGCGCCGCCACGCGCGCTTACTGGAAGGCGCATCCGCGCCACGGCATCACCGACGATTTCTTCGACGATGCCGCGAACAATTCGATTCCGGCAATGATGGCCCGAGTGGAAGCCGCGTGGTGGTGGCGGTCGTTTTTCACCCGCCTGCAAGCCAAGAGCAAACGGCACCACGCCGCCGACGGACGTTTGCTCGACGCACTGCCGTCGCTCCGCGCTCAGGCGAGAAAAACAACCTTGGCGGCGCAGATCGCTCGCTGGAGTGAAACGGCCGCCGCCGACTGGGGCTGGCGTGTTGGGACCCACTACCGGCGCCTCGCCGAATACGCGGACAGAAAAGCACGGTCTACGGTCGCGTGGTTCGATCACCGCGCACCCGGCTATCTCGGGACGCCGACCATCCGCTGCGCGCTGGACACACGCTTACATCAGTTCCTCACCGAGCTTGATCCGCATACACGGCTCCTTGGCGCCGAACGGGACAGCCTGAGCGAACATTGGCGCAATTGAATGTGCTCTGCGGAGACTCCGCAGCCGCCGCCTAATCTGCCATGTCCGAGGCATGGAATCCACTATCGCTTACAAGTCGTCCCGCGCGATGCGTGGATTTCGGCGTGGGGTGCCAATCACCAGCGGCTCGAAATTATTTCGCCACGGCACGTATGGCTGCGCCGGCGTAGCGGCTGCCACCGGTGCTTTTGGAACTGCGGCGGTCCCGGCCGTGGCTGCGGCCGAAGGCGGCTCGGTCGCGACCGTCGCCCCCACGTTCGCTCCGGCGTTCGTTGCAGCCCCGTCCGATGCCGTCGCGACCATCGCGGCGATCGGCCCGACCGGGACGGGCGTAGGAACCGGCGCCTGTTCTTGGAACGCAAAAGCACGGGCCGGCTTGGTGCGCCGCGTCCTTCGGCGGGGCAACTGGCGGTTCAGCCACAGCCGCAATGCCTC
>CAMBVX010000591.1 GCA_945871085.1 Opitutus sp. GAS368
GAGGGAAACGCCGATGCGCGAAGTGGTCACCGAGCTGAGCTTGCGGTAGCCGGAGTCTTTGGCGGTAACGACGGTAAACGGACTGAGCACGATGGTTTCTTCTTTGGCAGGAGCTGCCGTGGTCTGCGCTTCGACAGCGCTCGAAACGGAGAGCCAGCCGGCAAAGAGAGCGGCGGCACGGCGAGTGAGAGGAAGTTTCATTGGGTTTGTCTTGGGTTTTGGTTGCGGGTCGGAAACTGGTCCGACCTCCCCGTTGCGCGGCGTGGCTTCGGCCGTGCGCTTGCGGCTGACGACGAACGCGCCCGTGGCTGGATCGCGCGTGGCGCTCAGGCCGGTGCCGGCGAGCATGCGGTCGAGTGCTTCGCGCGGAGCAAACTCGCCGCGCACCGCATTCGTGGTCTCGCCGCGCACCTTGTCGGTGACGAAGACGAGCGAGCGTCCGGAGGCAGCGGCGAATTGCCGCAGCGTCGTCGCGGCATCGCCGCTAGGGAGGTCAAAACTCCGCTTCGTCTCGGTCGTCGCCGCGCCGAGGGGCGCACTCGCCACCATCACGCTGCACGAAGCGAGCACGAGGGGGGCCAAGGAAAACGACGGCGCGAGACGGAGCAGGGTCACTAAACCTACAACGCCAGCGCGCAGGATTCTGTTTAGTCGCATCAGAAATAAATTTCGCCGCTGTTCCGGCGCGGTGGGAAAAATCGCGGACCGCACACCCTTACGGCGCCAGCAACCGCACCATCTCGCCCTCGCGCTCGGCCCGCACGATGCCATCGCGCTCGAGCAGGCGCACGAAGGCCTCCACATCGTCGAGCGCAAACATCCCGCCGATGCGCCGAGCTCCCAGCGCCGGATCGGCGACGACGAGCTGGAGCGTATGGTGGCGATTAAAGCGCGCGGCGACTTCGGCGAGCGGCGTGTCGGAAAAATCTGTGACGCGTCGTTGCCAAGCGAGCGCGGCGCGCACGTCGGCGGGGGCGACGCGCTGGATCGCGGGCGCAGGCGCGGCGCTGGCGAGGGACGCGAACGGGATCGTCATTCGCTGGTTCACGGCCAGCGGCGTGGGCCCGCGGCCGCTCGGCGCGCCGTCACGAACATCGCTGCCCGCGCGCTCTGGGCCGGCGGCCGGCACGGGCGCGACGGTGACCTTGCCCTCCGTGACCGTGACCTCGACGGCCCCGGCGACCAAGCGGACGTTGAACGCCGTGCCCACAGCGCGCACGGTCACCCCACCCGCGTGCACCACGAAGGGTCGCGCGGTGTCGTGCGCGACTTCGAAGTGCGCCTCGCCCGAATCGAGCTCGACGCGACGTTCGGCGGCCGTGAAGCGCACGCGAGCGGCGCTCGCGGTGTTGAGTTCGAGCGTGGAGCCATCGTCCAAGCGTGCGCGCTCGTAGCCGGCGTTCGTCGTCGCATATCGCGTTTCCGGCACCGCCAGAGACTGCCAAGCGCGAAAGCCAAAAAAGGTCCCGAGCGCCAGCGCGACCGCCACTCCACCCCACGCCACGGGTCGCCACCAGCGCAGAGCAGGCGCCGGAGCGGGCGCAGCAGCGGCCACCGGGCGCGACGGCGAAACGCGGCCGAAATGCGCGTTCACGTTTTCCCGCCGCTCCGCGAAGCCATCGAGCTGCGCGAGCACCTGCTCCAGTTCGGCGACCGATGCGGCATGGCGCACATCGCGGCGGCGCCACGACTCAAAGGCGGCGGCGCGGCCCGGCACGAAGCCCTCGTCGCGCTCGGCGAGCCACGCCATCGCCTCCGCTTCGATGGCCTCGGCGTCGCGGCTGCTCTCCCCCGAAGGCTTCATCGTTCGCCCTCCCCGGTCGCAGCGACCTCGAGCAAACCGTGTTCGCGAAAAAACTGCCCGCAGTCGCGCACGCCCTTCATCAAGTGGACGCGCACGGTCGCGGCGGCGAGGCCGAGGTGCGCTGCGATTTCCTGCGCGGTGAATCCATCGACGTAGCGCAGCAGCATCACCTCGCGGCAACGTTCCGGCAGCGTGCCGACCGCGGAGAGCATCGCCTCATAGCGTTGCGCATGGTCGAGCACGTCGGCCGCACCGGGCGTCGGGTCGAGCAAGGCGGTCTCGGCGGCATCATCGAGGGAATCGACGGGGGTGCGGCGCGCGCGGCGGACGTGGTCGATCGCGACATTGCGCGCCGTCGTGAAGAGGAAGGCCTTGGCGTGGACGAGCCGCGCCGGATCGGACACGCGCAGGAGGCGCACGTAGGTCTCCTGGATCAAATCGTCGTGGTCGGGCAGGCTCGAAAATCTCCGGGAAAGAAACGCCCGCAGCGCCGGTTCGTGCCGCCGCACGCTCTCGGAAAACCAAACGGTCTGTTCAGGGGGGGACATGGGGTTCATCCGGGCCAAGCCCGGAGCACTGTTGCATCGCCGACGAAGCGGCCTCAGTCGAGTGAATTCCCGGCGGATTTCTCACGGGAAAAAAATTCAGATCAGACTAAACGAAAACACGCTCTTCGCGTTTTAGGCCCGGGCCGGGTCGATTTGATCGGGCCGTCGCCAACCCGCTACCCGCGGAATCGTCGAACAACCCGCGAGGTCCGCGCATCAGGTAGCCCAAATCGTAACGCACGATCCGCGTGGCTAAAGGAAGCCAGCAGGCCGCGGAGAGCGGGCTATAATCCATGAACTTCCCCCGACAGGCCAAATTATCCGCGACGCCCGCGAGAAATCTGACCTCACGCAGGCCGAGCTTGCCCGTCGGCTGGGCATGAGTCGCGCCACGATTTCTCGACTTGAAAATGGCACCATCGAGGAACTCGGCGTGCGCAAGCTGGCCCGGCTTTGTGATCGTCTCGGGCTGGAGATTGGGGTCCGTCCACGCCAAGCACCGACCGTGCACGAAGCCTATGGGCAAAATCGCCGCGAGCGCCGCGCCGTGTTTCGCGAAACGGACGAGGTCTTGAAAAATCTGCAGGTCGACACCCGTCGCCAACGTGTTGCACGGTCCTGACGGCACGGCGGCCGAACTTGCGAAATTCTTCCGCTCGTTCGTGCTCTCGGTCGCGGTGCGCAACGGCGACGCCCACCGGAAAAACTTCGGCGTGACCTACGACGACGCCACCGGCCTCGTCACCTTTGCCCCCACCTTCGACGTCATCACGACGACAGCGTATCTACCCAACGACAGTCTCGCGCTGACGCTCGACGGCACCAAACGCTGGCCCGACGCCAAACGCCTAGTGAAATTCGGCCTGCGCCACTGTGGGCTCACGCCACCGGCCGCCAAGTCCATCTTGGCCGAAGTCGCCGCAGCAGTGGCTGGCGTCAGCCCAGACCTCGCCGACTTTTCAGACCTCGACCCAGACGCGCAGGCGACTCCTGCCCGCATGAAGTCTGCCTGGGCACAGGGCGTCGCCGCCCTC
>CAMBVX010000592.1 GCA_945871085.1 Opitutus sp. GAS368
TTCACCGCCCGCGAAGTCCTGGACCGGATGGTGCGCAACACCGCGCTCGTGATCGTGCGGGATGAAAAAACCGGTGCGCTGATGATCAACCGCGCCGTCACCGACGCGACGCCGCCTCCTGATTCCAAGACCCCATCTCCGTCCAATCCGTCCGCCAAAAAAACCTCCGCCACCTCCCGTCCCCTCGATTCCACTCCGATGAAATCCCGCTCCCTCCTTTCCGCCCTCGCCGGCTGGCTCACGCTCACCCTCGCCCCGCTCACGGGCGCCGCGGATTCCCCGGCCGGCGTCGGCACGGTCACCGGCCGCATATTTAATCCCGCGAGCGGTGAATACCTCCGCAACGCCGAGGTGCGCGTCGTGGGCGGCCCCTCGTCCGTCTCGGCGGACGGCGGCGTGTATCGGCTTTCCGGTGTCGCAGCCGGCGAGGTCGCGCTCCTCGTCGATTTCACCGGCTACCGCACCGCGACCGCGACCGTGCGCGTGGCGGCGGGCGAGACGGTCACGCGCAACTTCGAGCTCACCAGCTCGCTGCAAGCGCTCGCCGCCGACGGCACGGTAAAACTGGGCGCCTTCGTCGTCTCCAGCGGGCGCGAGGGCAACGCGAAGGCGATCATGGAACAGCGCAACTCGATGAACATCACCAACAGCGTCTCTTCCGACGTGTTTGGCGAGGTGGCCGAGGGCAATGTCGGCGAGTTCCTCAAGCACTTGCCGGGCGTGGACTACGATTCACTCGATGGCACCGTGCGCTATGTGTCACTCCGCGGGTTGAGTTCGGAATATGCGGGCGTGACCGTGGACGGGATGAGTTTCCCGAGCGCCGATGCTGGTGCGACCAGCCGCGCCTTCAGTTTCGAACAGGTCTCGCTCAGCGCGATGGAGTCGATCGAAGTGTCCAAGACGATCAGCGCCGATGCCGATGCGAGTTCGCCGGCGGGCACGATCAACCTGAAGACGAAGCGCGCTTTCGACCGCGCCGGCCGCCGCGTCTCCGCGTCCACCAGTCTCACCGCGCAGTCCGACCAGCTCACCCTCGGGCGCAGTTATGGACCGGGCGACGACCGCTCGCGGAAACTTTTCCCCAGCGTCCAACTGGAATACTCGGACATTTTCCTCAACAAACGCCTCGGCCTCGTTTTCGGCCTGAGCGAGTCGAATTCCTACCTGCAGCGCGCCCCGACGACGATGACGTATAACTACACGCCCACGGCCGCCTCGCCCGACCCTGTCGCGCTCACCGCGATCCGCGTGCAGCAGATTCACCAGACGATCGAGCGCTTCGCCGCCTCCTTCACGGCCGATTTCAAGGCCACCCCGCACCTCGTGCTTTCGCTGAGCGTGATGTATAACCACTCCGATGTCTGGTCCGGCCAACGTGCCGTCACGTTCAACACCGGCGCGCGCACCACGCCGGTGACCGGCCCCGCCGCGCTCACGAATTTCACCACGACGGCCAACGGCAGCGTCACCGTCGAGCCGCAGGGCATCGCCAAAGTCGGCAACGGCAAATCCTACGCGCCCCGCTTCGAGTTCAACCGCGGCGATCTCACGATCGAGGGCCGGGGCAGTGTCTCCGATTCCGTGAGCAACTACGACCCGATGAAGTATCGCGACTCCGTGTTTTCGCCCGGCGTTCTGAATCTCGGCAACGTCCGCTTCAGCGCCGCCCGCTCGGCGCTCAACCAAGGTGATTGGAAAATCACCCAGACCACCGGCGGCGACTGGAGCAACGGCGCGCTCTTTTCGTCGCCCGCCCTCACGTTGAACGACGGTCGCTACGCGAAGGACCAACGCTACACCGGCGAAGGGCTCGTGACGTATCGCACGCGCCAGATTCTTCCAGTCGTCTGGAAAGGCGGAGCCAAATGGACGCGGGGCATCCGCGATTTTCGGAACGAACGCTCGGCCTCGTCCTACAACTACACCGGGCCCGGCGCGGGGGTCGGCGCGTTTCGCGACTATCGCTCGGGCCTGAATCTGGATTTCAGCCAGCAGGATCTCTTCATCGCTTCCACCAGCGGCGGCGGCGTTTTCCTGCCCGACATCATGAAGGTCGCGGCGGCGTATCGCGCGCGCCCGGAAACTTTCACTCCGTCGCTGACCGGCACCGACTACTACAACGCCACCGTCGCGAACACGCGACACTTCGAGGAAGACATCACTTCGTTCTTCCTGATGGGGACGACCAAGCTCGGGAAGCTGAATCTGCGCGGCGGCGTGCGGCGCGAAGAGACCGCAACGGATTCGCGGGAATTCGACGCCCGCTCGTCCCGCGAAGTGGCGGCGGCGGGCTACGCGTTGACCGCGGGCCGGGCGACCACGATTCCGGGCGTGCAATATCAATATCTGTCGCGCCCGCGCATCCACCGGTTGGGCAACTACGACAATCTTTTTCCCAGCGCTTCAATAAAATACAATTTCACGCGCACCCTCGATCTCCAGGTCGGCTTCAGCACGACGGTCAAGCGTCCGCAGTTCGGCGACGTCGCCGGAGTGTGGGTGATCAACGACGACACCCTCACCGTCACCGCGCCCAACGTGAATCTGAAGCCGGAGACCTCGCGAAACTACTCCGTGCGCCTCGCGCGCTACTTCGAGCCGGTCGGTCTGGTCGCGATCAACTTTTTCCAAAACGACATCAAGGGTCTCCACCGCTCCAATACGCGGATCAGCGGCGCGGAGTTCAACCCGGACGATCCGACCTACGAGGGTTACACGTTTGTGACCACCGCGCAGAGCACCGGCAACGTGAAGTTGCGCGGGATGGAGGTCGAATATAGCCAGAGCCTCTCTTTCCTGCCGGGGCTGTTCAAGGGGCTTGGTGTCCGCGCCAGCTATTCCCGCAACTACGCCCAAGTGATCGTCGCCAACATGTCGCCGCACTTGGTTTCGGCGGGACTAAGCTACGCCCACGGGCGCTTGGATTTGTATGCCAACACCAACTGGGCCGGGTCGCGTCCCATCAACGCCGGCGGCACCCAATACCAGCGGCACCGCCTCAACCTGGATGTCGGCGGCTCCTATCGCCTCGCCCCGCGACTGAGCGGATTTTTCTCGGTGCGCAATGTGCTCAACGAGCCTTTCATCCGCATGGAACAGGTGGGCAACACTCCCGCCGCCGCTCAGTTCTTCCAAAAATTCGGGATCACGCCGACGATCGGCGTGAAGACCACGTTCTGAGTGATCCAGATGCGTCTTCCCTCCGGCGCGCACCTCCCCAACCTTCACCCTACTTCCATGAAACGTCGCACGTTTATCACCAGTCTCGGCGCAGCATCCGCCTCCAGTGTCATCGTCGCTGCCGAACCGCCGCCCACGCTCCGCAACGTTTCGACCGACGTGCTCGTCATCGGCGGCGGGACGGCCGGCACCAT
>CAMBVX010000593.1 GCA_945871085.1 Opitutus sp. GAS368
GAAGTCATCACGCGCCGGGCGATGACAAATTTTATCGGCCAACAGCTCCCGCCCGGCGCCACGGTCGAGCTCCTCGCCGACCAATCCGTCTTCATCAAAAACTCGATCAACGAGGTGAAGGAAAACGGCATCTCCGGCGCCCTCATCGCCATCGCCGTCCTCTATCTCTTTCTCCGCAACGTCACCCAGACCCTCATCGTCAGCCTCTGCATTCCGATCTCCGTCCTCGCGACGTTTGCGCCGATGTATATGGCGAATGTCTCGCTGAACATCATCTCGCTCGGCGGTCTCGCCCTCGGCATCGGCAACCTCGTCGACAACGCCATCGTCGTGCTCGAAAGCGTGTTTCGCTGCCGCGAGGAAGGCGACGACCACATCACCGCCGTCGTGCGCGGCACAAGCGAAGTCGGCATGCCCGTCATCGCCTCCACCTTCACCACCGTCGCCGTGTTTTTCCCCATCGTCTTCGTCGAGGGTGTGGCCGGCCAGATGTTCGGCGACATGGCGCTCACCGTGGTCTTCTCCCAAGTCGCCTCGCTCATCGCCGCACTGTTCTTGATTCCGATGCTGGCCTCGCGCCGCTTCGAATCGCCCCTCGGCGCCGAGGCCCGCACAAGCGACTTTCTCCGCTTCCCGACCGAGGGCGCGACCGGCCCGCTGTCCCTCTTCGCGCTCGCCGTGCAGCGCTTGGCTTGGGCCGGCGTCATGCTCGTCGCCGTCGCGATCAAGGCAGTCGCCGTCACGCTCTTCATCGTGGGGTGGCCGCTCCTCTGGCTGCTCTCGCGCGTCACGTGGAAAAAGATCGGCAACGCGTGGGCACCCTTCGTGGCCTGGTCCAACGCCGATCGCCTCGGCCGCCTCGAAGCCGCGCGCGTCTGGCCCGGCCTGCTCTCCTTCGTCGCGCCCGAGACGCTTGGCTCCAGCCACGTCCGCGGCTGGTCCTGGATCAGCGGCCGCCGGTGGCGCTGGCT
This sequence comes from Opitutus sp. GAS368, assembly GCA_945871085.1. Classification (GTDB taxonomy): domain Bacteria; phylum Verrucomicrobiota; class Verrucomicrobiia; order Opitutales; family Opitutaceae; genus GAS368. The sequence goes on from CAMBVX010000593.1 coordinate 972, forward strand.
CGGTCTGCTCGTCCTCCCCGCGCTGGCCGTCGCCGCCGTGCTCTGGTTCTCGCGCGGGGTCACCGTGCCTGCGATCGCCCCGACGTTCGGGGGCTCGTCCTCGATCCTCGCGCCGCTGAAACCACTGCACCTCGTCGTGTGGCACTGGTTCGTGGTGCAACCGTGGTGGTGGCTCGTTTTGCTCTTTGTGCCCGGCGCGGTCCCGCTCGTTTTCGGGGTCGCTCGCGCCGCCTTAGAGATCGTGCTGCGGCTCGCCGGCACCGTGACCCTCACGGTCCTGTTGGCGCTCGGGCTGTCCGCGCTCAGCTTGTGGCGCAGCGTGGCCTCCGTCGGTGGCGGCGTGGTCGGTCGCGGTCTCGAATGGTTCGAACGCGGCTACCAAACATTGCAGCACGCCTACCCCGCCCTCATCTCCGCGTCGCTCCGCCAACGCCACGCCGTCCTCGGCGGCTCCACCGTCGCGTTTCTCGTCTGCTGGTTCGTCATCGTGCCGCGGATCGGCCGCGAGCTCATCCCGCAGGTCAGCCAGGGCGAGTTCAACCTCGACGTCACTCTCCCGATCGGCACGCCGCTCGAACGCACCGCGGACGTCGTCGCGCAGATCGACACCGCCGTGCAAGCCGAGCCCGAAGTCGAGCGCACCGCCCTCACCGTCGGCGCCGAGGAAGGTGCCAGTACCTCCATCTCCGCCGGCGAACACACCGCGCGCCTCACCGTGAAGCTCAAGCCGGGACTCCCGGCGTTCGCCGAGCCCCGACTCATCGAGCGCATCCGCGACCGCTTCCGCAGCCTGCCCGCCGCCAAGCTCGAAATTTCCTACCCCACGCTCTTCAGTTTTAAGAGTCCCGTCGAAGTCGAGATTCGCGGCCACGATCTCACCACCCTGAAGCGCCTCAGTCGCGAAGCCGAGTCGCTCCTCACCGAAACCGTCCCCGGTCTCGCCGATGTGCGCTCAACGCTCCAGAGCGGCCACCCCGAAATCCAAGTCGTCTACAAACGCGACCGCCTGGCCGAATACGGCCTCAACCTCCGCACCGTCGCCGAACTCGTGCGCAACAAAGTCCAAGGCCGCATCGCCACCGAGTTCCGCAAAGAAGACCAGATGATCGATATTGTCGTGCGCCTCCGTGAACAGGACCGTTTCGGCATCGAGGAGCTGCGCGGCCTCATCATTAACCCCAACGGTGCCGTGCCCATCCCGCTCTCCGTCATCGCCGATCTCACCATCAACGAGGGCCCGAGCGAAATCCGCCGCGTCGATCAACAGCGCACCGCCCTCATCACCGCGAATCTCCACGAAGCCGATCTCGCCACGGTCTCACGCGACATCGTCACTGCGCTCGACACCATGGCGTTCCCCGCCGGCTTCACCTACGTCGTCGCCGGCCAGAACAAGGAAATGCAGACCTCCCTCAACAGCTTGCTCCTCGCCTTCGGCCTCGCGCTCTTCCTCGTCTACATCGTCATGGCGAGCCAGTTCGAGTCGTTGCTTCAACCGCTCCTCATTATGGTGACGGTGCCCCTCGCCCTCATCGGCGTCGCGCTCACGCTCTGGCTCGGCGGTATTCCGATCAGCATCATGGTCTTCTTGGGCCTGATCATTCTCGCCGGCATCGTGGTCAACAACGCCATCGTCCTCATCGACTACATCAACACCCTGCGCGACCGCGGCCTCGAACTCTCCACCGCCATCGCCGAAGCCGGCCGCGCCCGCCTGCGCCCCATTTTGATGACCGCCGGCACGACCGTCGTCGGCCTGATCCCGATGGCGTTCGGCATCGGTGAAGGCGCCGAAATCCGCGCCCCCATGGCCATCACGGTGATCGTCGGCCTCACCGTCTCCACTCTTTTGACCCTGGTCGTGATCCCGACTCTGTATTACATGTTCCCCGGAAGTCGCGGCATCACCTCCATCGAAGCCGCCGCCACCGCCGCCGCCGCTCACGCCGCCGCACGCACGGTCGCCGCGCCCCTCGCGCCATGACCCCCGCCCCCGTTCCGCCCCCCAACGGACCGGTGGTTGCCCCACCGCCGCCCCCGCGCGAGCCCCTCGCCTACGCCATCCCGCGCTTCGCCGTCTCGCGCCCCGTCACGATCTTAATGATACTCGCGACGATTCTCGTCGTCGGCCTCATCGCCCTCGACCGCATCCCGCTCGCCCTCTTCCCCGAGGGCTACGAGAGCAACCAGCTCTACATCTCCGCACGTTACCCCAACGCTTCCCCGCGCGACGTAGAGGAGAAAGTTACCCGCAAGATCGAGGACATCCTTGGCACGGTCCCCAACATCAAGCGCCTCACGAGCTACTCCAGCAACGGCTCCTCGTCCGTCCGCGTCGAACTCCAAACCGGCACCAGCCTGCGCGAGACCTACGCCTTGATCACGGACCG
>CAMBVX010000594.1 GCA_945871085.1 Opitutus sp. GAS368
CCGTTCGCGATTCGCCGCGACTTTCCGTCCGCGTCGACGACCTGACCTACCGCGCGGAGACGCAGACGTTCGCCAGGCGCGACAGCCAGCGGGCGTTCCTCGCACACGGTCCACGTCAGACCCGACTGGCGCGGCGAGACGGAAATTTCATCGGCGCCACGTGCAACGATCAGTCGACGCCTTTCTCTTCGCACGACGCGCAACTCGTCGCCTTTCGCGAAATGTTTCGTGGCCTTGTGGATAACGAGCACGTCGGCGGGTTGGTAGTTGTGCGCGTCTTTCTGTTGCGCCTTCGTCCAATCTTTCGCGCGGAGCGACGCGATGGTTTGCTCTTCGCGCGCGAGCTTACCGGCGGCGCGTAGCTTTTCCCGGGCGTGCAGGTTGAGTGCATCAATTTCGCTCCACGTCGGTGCTACCATCAATGCCGTTTTTGCCCGCTCTTCCGGGCCGTTTTTCGTCGGGACAGATTTCGTTTCCTGCGTGGCGTCGAACCATTCGTTGACCATCTGCACCCGGCGCGCGGTTGGGTTTTCAACCTCAACGATGGCTCCCATCGCGTCCAACTTGCCCAATCCCTCTGAGATCTTGCCGGTGGCGAGGGCCTCTGCTGCGGCCCGGTAGGCGGGATTGGCGGATTGCCGACGGACCTCGCGCAATTCGGCGACGGTGGCGCGCGATTCGCGTTCGACGATCCGCGCCGCATCGCCGGCCTCGACGCTCTTGTGCTGGCCCGAGTCGCCCACGAGCACGAGCCGGGCGTGGTGTTTCTCCGCCAGATCGACCACTGCCTTGAGCTGACGGAGTGAAAGCAGGCCATATTCGTCGATGACGACGGCTTTGTTCCGAATAGATGCCTGCATGACCGGATCGACCAACAGCCGCTGAATGGTCTGCGTATCTCGCAAAGCGGTCGCCGCCGCGATGCGGCCAGCCTGCGCCTGCTCTTCTCCGTCGCGCCGTAGTATCTCCACCGCTTGGGTGCTGGGGGCGAAGCACGCGACCTCTCGTGTGACGGACCCCATACCCTCGATGGCACTCGCGAGCGTGTGGGTCTTGCCCGTCCCAGCCCGACCGCGCAGCACCACCGCGCGGTCTCCGGAATTGAGGATCTGAGAAACGGCCGTCCGTTGCTCCTTGGATAATTTCTGGTTCTTCGCTGATTTCAGTGGGTAGCAGGTAAATCAAGGCGCCCTGCGGTGAAGTAAAGCATGGTGATCAGATTCTTGGTGGAGCGAAAGCCGCGGGCCTTCCGCTTGACCGCGGAGAAGACGCTGTTGAGCCCTTCGAGGAAGGCGTTGGTCGTGCCGTGTAGCCAGTGCGCCATGACGCCGTCGAGGTGCCGTTCGATCATCTTCGCTGTTTTCACCATCGCCGCAAACAACGCGGGCGCGGATTTGCCCGCGACCCAGCGCACCCAGCGGCACCAGGCGCGCAGTTTACGCCGGGCCAGAGTGGCGTCCGCGATCTCGTAGATCTTCTGCAGGATCAACCGCATTTGGTGCGCTTTGACACTCGCCAGATTACTTTTCAACAGCCCGACGTAGTGCGCCGCCTGCTTGGCCGTGTGGTTCTCAGGATTCTTGAGTAAGATCCAGCGCGTCTGCTTGAGCTGTTCGCGCGCGGGGCCCTCCGCTTGCGCGCACTCGGCGCGGCGGGTTTCGTCCACTCCGAAGTTCGCGTGCATGATCACGTGAAACTTGTCGAATACGATGACGGCTTGCTCGCCGAGGTTTTCGCGCACCCCGGCGATATAGGCCGGGCTCATGTCGATCGAGACCTCCGTGATCGCTCGCGGATGGCCGTTGTGCGCTCCGAGCGCCTCGACAAAGGCGCTCCACGTGGCCGCGTCCTTGCCCGGTGCGGCGAAGAGGACGCGGTTACCGATCAGGTCGCAAAAGACGCTCACATAGTGATGCCCCTTGCGCACGCTCAGCTCGTCGCACCCCACGCAGACGACCCCGCTCCAATCCACCTTCGGCCACGCCGCGGCGACGTGCGCGTGCAACAACCGCCACAACCGCGTATCCGTCTCGCCCACATGCCGAGCCACCGCCGCCACCGGCATCTGGCGCAAGAGCAGCAGCACCATCGCCTCAAAGCCCTGCGTGAAGTGCTTAGCCAGACCCTCCCACGGCGGGGTGACCCGGTAAATTTTACCGTCGGTGGTGCGCTGCCCGCGGGGCAAGTGGCAGCGGATTTCGCAGCGATGCTCGAAGACATCCAAGTGGCGCCAGACGAGCTCCTCGGCGACATGATCGTAACAGCTCACCGCCTGGCCGGCCGCGACACTCTCGCCGGACCACAATCCCTCCGTCTCTTCGACCCACAGCCGCACCACGCCATCCAGCTCGCCACGCGCGGTGCCGTCCTTCGGTGCATACTCGCACCGCGTCACGCGCCACTGCTGGCCCAACCCCAAAAGTCCGTGGAATAATTGCTCAGGTGTCATCCCGCCACCTTACCTCGGATTTTGCCCTTACCCACCGGAATCAGCGAAGAACCTAATTTCTCAGCTGCGGCGCTCATGAGATACCCCAGTTCGGTTAACGTGCCGGCGGCATGGTTGAGCTGCGCAACGAGCGCATGTTCCAAATCGAGCGCGGCGCGGGTCGTCACCTTTCCGTCGGCGTGGAGCAGGCCGAAATGACCACCTCCGACGACGGCCTCCTTGATAGCGCCGAGCGCGTGCTGGCCGTAGGATTGCCGGAGGATTTCCGCGGTGAATTCATGGACCGGGACGACCGTCTTCCGCTCGAACACGTGTTCGATGGCCCGCTCGATCGCGGTGGAGAGTAGCACGGGGTCCATTGCGGTGCGCTTGTCGGAGGCTCGCAACGCGCGGAGATGGCTGAGTTCGCTGTCGCTCACCTGGGCCAATTGGCGTTGGCGCACGTCGTCGGGGGTCAACTCGTATTGCTTCTTGGCCCGGGTTTCCCGGACTAGAACGGCAATTTCGTCATGGGTAAGTTCGCGACCGAGTTCGGCCTCACAAATGGCGATGGCGCGGTCGCGTTCCGCCGCTCGCTTCGAGAAGCGTTCGAGCAAATTCGAGGGCACTTCAGCCAATTCGAAGCCGTCCTTGCGGCGTTCGATGGCGTAGCCGAGGGTTTGAATCTCGCGGGCGAGGGCGTTGCGATAGACTTCAGTGAGATAGGGAGCGCGTTCAAAGATGTTCGAAGATTCGAGGGCGAGCAGCCGTGAGTTTGAACCGCTTTGAACGACATTGAACACGAACGCGTGCGAATGGAGATGCGGGTCGAGGGCACGGCTCTCGCCGTGGCGGAAGACCGCCGCAGCGATTTCTTCGGTGGTCACGTAACGTTTATTGATGCCGCGGCCGTCCTGGTGGCAGGCGTAGGT
>CAMBVX010000595.1 GCA_945871085.1 Opitutus sp. GAS368
CCGGTGGCGGTGGCGCTGAAACCGCGCGGGACCCACTCCATTTCGATGAAGCGATTCTGGCTCTGGCCGGTGACGACGAGGCCGAAGGTTTTTGAAACCGGCAGGGTGTAGTCGAAGGTGAAGCTCGGGAGAATTTTGTAGACGCGCTCGTCGGCCGTGTGGGGGACTTTGCTGAAACTCGCGGTGCGGTGATTGCCCGAAAGGCCGACGCTGTAGCGGAGCTGGGCGTTTTTGCGCTCGAAGGCGCTCTTGCTCACCATGTCGATGGAGCCGGCCATGGAGTCGGCGGGAGTCGAGGGGGTCGGGACCTTGGTCACTTCGAGGCGCGAAATGTTATTGATGGAAACCTGCGTGAACTGAAACACGCGCGACGAGCCCTGCGGATTGCCAGTATTGGCCATCTGGAGACCGTCGCCCGAGACGACGGCCTGTGCGGTGGGGAAGCCGCGCACGGAGACTGAGGCGACGGAGCCGCCGGATTCGCGGTCATACTCGGCGGTGATACCGGGCATGAATTTGAGGAACTCGCCGACGTTGCCGTCCATGACGTCGCCGAGTGCGTCGGCGGAGACGACGTTTTTGATGTTCGGGGCGAAGCGTTGCTCGTTGATGGCGATGGCGGCGCCGTCGGTCTCACGGGCGGTCGCGACCACGAATGCGTCGAGCTTGACGGTGCCCGAGGCGTCGGTGCCGTAGCGCGCGGCGCTGGTGAGGCTGATGTCCTGTTCGATGACGTCGCCGGCGCGGATGGTGACGGGAAGCTGGAGCGGGTCGAGGCCGGTGAAAAACACTTCAAGAACCGTGGAGCCGCCTGGCAAACCCGTGAGGCGGTAGCTGCCGGTTTGGTCGGTGAACACCGCGCGATCGGTGCCCTGCACGGTGACGCGGGCGTTGTTGAGGTATTGGCCGGTGGCGACGTTTTGGACGCGGCCGGAGATCGCGCCGGTGGATTGGGTCGCGGCGGGAGCGGAGGTGTCGGCGGCAGAGGAGAAGGGTGAAACGAGCAGGAGAGCCAGGCAGACAGTGGTGGACGAGAGCAGGCGGGGCGGGAGGTTCATGGGAATGCGCGGGGCGATTCGGTGCAGGGTGACGTTGGTTCGGCCGAAGCCTCCGACGACCCTGCGTTGACGAGCAAATGTTTTTCGCGGCAGTTTCCTCCAGACCCGCCGACCGCGTGTTAACGTCGCCGAAGCGGTCGAGCTTCACGCCCAGGCGGTCCATCAGCGAGAGGTGGAGACTGCAGACCTTGCGGTTCTCGTCGCCCTTCTCGGTGTAGTCGAGAATGCGACCGGTCTGCAGTGAGCCGCCGCCCTTGCCGGCGAGCACGATGGGTAGTCGATCAGCACGGTGCACGTCGCCGTCGACGAGACTCGAGGCAGACAGGAAAATGGAATTGTCGAGGAGTGAGGTCTCGCCCTCGTTGATGTCCTTCATTCGTTGCCCGAGGTCGGCGAACTGCGCGGCGTGAAATTGATCCGGCTTGAGCTACTCGCTCTTTGTCGACGGCCTTGCTGTTGTGCGTGAGGTCGAGGTGCAACGCGCCCTTGGTTCGTTGGGCACGTGGCCGCAAAACGCCCGGTTGTCACCGACACCGCGCTCGCGCGCTCTTACTCCGAGCGGTTCACGGTTGGCCGAACGCCGTTTGCTTCACCCGCCGGAAACAGAGCAAGGCCCCCCTCACTCTTCCGTGGCGGCGCGTTGGGCCTCGGCGGGCGGGGTGGCGTCCGCGCTGAGCTTGGGCGATTGCCAGCGGAAGGCGGACATCGCGCGGAGTTCGCGCACAAAGATTTCATCGCCGCACACGACGAGGTGCGCCCAGGTGTCTTCGGCGGCGACTTTGCGCTGGTCGAGCAACTGAAAACCTTTGGGGTCGGCTTTGATCAGGAGCAGAATGCCGCGTTCATCGAGAGCGAGAATGCGGTCGCCCTGGGCGACGAGGCTCACGTATTTGCCGAAGGACTCGGAGTTCCAGACGCGCGTGCCGGTCTTCAGGTCGATGCAGGTGAAGCGTTGGTTGCCCATGTGCAGGTAGGCGTGACCGTCGATGATGACGGGCGTCGACATGTAGCCTTGGGCGTTGTTGCTCCAGGACTCCTGCACGTCGAAAGTGCCTGCGGCTTTCGCGACCGAGTAAAGCCAGCTGCGGTTTTGGTGGCTGCTGGTGAAGACGGCGTCGCCAAATACGGTGGGCGTCAGGATGTTCATCCCGCGATACGACGGCACGGGGTGCGACCACACGACCTTTCCGGATACAGGATCGATGCCAGCGAGGTTTTCCCGTGACTGCACGACGAGTTGTCGTTGGCCGTGAATCGTCGCGAGCACGGGCGAAGAAAATGCACCGGCGGACATCACGCCGGGTTTGCCTTCAAAGGAGCGCCAGATGATTTCACCGGTGGCCTGCTGGAGTTTGACGAGAGAGTTGGCGGCTTGGATGAAGATCGCGTCGCCGTCCAAAAGCGGGGAGCACACGAGGCCGAAGTCAGGCACGCCGGTGCCGTATTTTTTGACGAAATCGACGGACCACTGTTCTTTTCCGGTGAGGGCATCGACGGCGACCAAGACGTCGCGCATGCCGGCCACGAAGACGAGTTTTCCGTTGGTGGCGGGGGTGGCGCGAATCCAGTCACCGCGGGATTTGGCGTAGAACGGCACGGACAGCGCGCCGGCCCATGAGTGGCTCCAGAGCTCTTTGCCGGTGTGGCGATCGAGCGCGCGCACGACCTCGGTGGACTTGTCGAGGGTCTCGGTGACGAAGACGCGGTCGGCGGAAACAATCGGGCCGGAGTAGCTCGGGCCGAGAGGGAGCGTCCACGTCGCCTTGAGGGTATCTTCGCTCAGCTTCGCGGGCCAGGTGGGCCCGGCGACTTGGCCATCGCGGGAAGGACCGCGCCACTGGGTCCAAGTTTCGGCGGCCGGAGTGTCGGCGGCGAAGACGGCCGGGGCGTGGGCGCCGAACAAGGCGATCGAGAGAAGGTGACTGAGTTTTGAGAACGAGAAAGGGCGGGTCAGAGACATCGGCCACTTGCTACGCGCGAAGGGGCGTTTTGGATGCCGCAGGGCGAGTGACTATGCCCATGATGAGTGGAGCGGCGGGCCCGATCCGCAGTTCACCCGGTTAATGAACACAAAGGGTTTGTCATTGCGAGCCCGGCTCGGCGGGCGTGGCAATTCAGCTGAAATTCCAGATGGATCGCCACGTCGCTTCGCTCCTCGCGACGACAAAGAGGGTTCATTACCCCTTCCACCCCACGGCTCGGTGGTGGTTCCAGCTCGCGCAGGAGCGATCTTGATCTACTGAGCACACGCACCGCCGACGCGAAGTTTACTACGGAATCACTGCCTGCACGGTGCCG
>CAMBVX010000596.1 GCA_945871085.1 Opitutus sp. GAS368
CTCCGCGACGCGCAATCTCCTCGAGGGCGCGAAGGTCAAAGTGACGGCGCTCGGCCTCTCGGCGCTCACCGACAATACCGGCCGCTACGTGTTCACCGGCGTGCCGGCGGGCACCCACGAGCTTTCCGTCTCCTACATCGGCCTCGATCGTTCGACCGCTATGATCACGGTGGGCGCCGGCCAGCGTGCGGTGCGCGATTTTGAACTGAGTTCGAGTGTCTATCGGCTGGATGCATTCAAGGTCACCGGCGAACGCGAGGGGGACGCGCTCGCGATCACGGCGCAGCGCAATGCCAGCAACGTGAAGAACATCGTCGCGATGGATTCGTTCGGCAACCTGCCCAACATGAGCGCAGGCGAGGTCGTCATGCGCCTGCCGGGCATCGCGGGCAGCCCCACCGAGGAGGGCCTGAACTACCAGTTCAACGTCCGCGGCATGGCGCCCGGACTCAACACGGTGACCGTGGACGGCGGCCTCATGGCGAGCATCGGCACGAGCCGCGCCTTCGAGCTGCAAAGCATTTCCGGCACGATGTTCGAGCAGCTCGAACTGATCAAGGGCCACACGCCCGACAAGACCGCGGATTCCCTCGGCGGCACCATCAACATGAAGACGCGCTCGCCGCTCAACATGAAGGAAAAGCGCCGCGTTTCCTACAGCGCGACGATGCGCCTCGCTCCGTCGTTCACCGAGCAGGTGCCGCGGCGCGAGGAGCACCGGGCCCATCCGCTGCTCACCCTCGCCTACCAGGAGGTGTTCAGCGTGCTGGGCGGCGAGCGCAATCTCGGCATCGCCGCGAACCTGTTCTACAGCGAAAACGCCGTGGGCCAGTTCCGCGTGGTCCATCAGTATCAGAACACGGCCAACCTGACCGATCCCGCCTACCTCTGGAGCTACCAGTCACGGGAGGGCTACAACAACCGCAAGCAGAGGAGCGTGAACGTGAAGACGGACTACCGCCACTCGTTCAGCTCCAAGTTTTCGCTCAACCTCACGCTCAACGACAACATCGAGCGCTTCCGCCGCACCGATAACGCAACCGCCTTCACCGGCAACGCCACCACCGTGCCGAGCGCGACTTCCGGCGTCATCCCCGGCTCCACCGACAAGGTCACGCAGGTTCGCCAGGTCCCGGCGGCGCAGCTCGACGTCGTGAACAACGGGCCGAACAGCTTCGTGGTCGAAACCTACATCATCGATTTTGGTGCGGAGCACGAATACGGCGCGCTCCAGGTCGACTACAATCTCGGCTTCAGCCGCAACCACCAGCAGTCTGGCCTCCTGCCCAACGGTGGCCAGACCGCCCTGACCAACCGAATCAGCAACATCGGCTGGACCATCGACCGCACCCAGTCCGACGTGTACCCGCGCTTCGTCCAGACCGCCGGCGCCGACATCACGAATCCTGCCAACTATCGCCCGATCGCGAACGGTCTCGTGAAGACCAGCTCCGAGCAGCCGCAGGAAGTCCCGCAGGCCCGCGCCAACCTGCGCTACAAGCTTCCCGTTTCCGTGCCGACAACGTTCAAGACCGGCGTCGCGTGGCGCGAGCAGAGCGTCGACCTCGCGAACTATTCCCGCCGCTGGAGTTATATCGGCACGACGGGCCTCGCCGCCGATCCGCGTGCCCGGCCCTACAACAACATCAAGACCGGACTGAATCTTCCGCGCTGGCAGACTTCGGATCACTTCACCGACGGTTCAGCCGGCAAGACCCCGACCGTGCCGGCCGCGTGGCAGGAGGATCTTTATTTCTTCGAGTCGAACAAGTTTTCCGGCAACCGCCGCGCGTCCGAGGAAGTCACCGCCGGTTATCTGATGGCGCAGGGAAGTCTCGGCCGCGAGGGCTGGCTCGGCCGCACGGGCTACCTCACCGGCGTGCGCACCGAGAAGACCGACACGGAGAGCGACGGCTGGGTGCTCGTCCGCCCGACGCTCCGCACCACCATCGCCCAGCAGCAATCCGATCCGGCCGGCTCCGCGGGCCGCGACTACATTCCCCGCGTCACCAAGGGCAGCTACACGAAATCGTTTCCGAGCGCGCATCTCACCCACGACCTCACGCGCAACCTCAAGGCCCGGCTGAGTTGGTCCACGAGCTTCGGCCGCCCCGGGCTGAACAATCTCCTCCCTGCCGAGACCGCCAACGAATCCGCGCAGACGGTCACGATCAACAACCCGGCTCTCCTCCCGCAGACGGCGAAGAACTGGGACTTCACGCTCGATTATTATTTCGAACCCGTGGGCAACCTCTCGGTCGGCTGGTTCAAAAAGACGATCAAGGATTACATCCTCACCGGGACCGACGCCGGCATCATCCCCACCGGCACCGACAACGGCTACAACGGCGAATACGGCAACTACACGCGCTTCACTTCCTCCAACGCCGGTCAGGCCGAAGTCACGGGATGGGAGTTTTCTTACCAGCAGCAGTTCACTTTCCTCCCGGGACTGCTCAAGGGCCTGAGCGGCTCCGCCAATTATACCGTCCTCGATACCTCCGGCGATTTTGGCGGCACGGTCACGCGCAACAAGGACCAGGTGCCCGGCTTCATCCCGCAGGCGGGCAATCTCAGCCTCAGCTGGCGCTACCGCGGCCTCAGCACCCGCGTACTCTACAACTACACGGGCGAACACATCACGAGTTTCTCCGCCGTCAGCCCCGGCGCGAATCTCTACCGCTATGCCTTCGAGACGGTGAACGTCGGCGTGGCCTATCAGGTGCGCCCGACGCTCACGCTCACGTGCGACGTGGCGAATATACTCAACGAGCCGCAGCGCCTTTATCAAGGCGTGCGCGGGCGGACGCAGGACATCATGTACAACTTCGTCACGGTCACGTTCGGCGTGAGCGGGCGGTACTAGTTCCTAATTCCAATTCGCTTTCAAGATGAGCGTCGTTGGCGAGAAAGGCAGGAGCCTGCTTGCAGGCGATTCGGAATGCGGTCCGTCGACGTGCGGTGAAATCGCCTGCAAGCAGGCTCCTACGAAAGCCGGAGTTCGGCTCACCTTGAAAGCAACCTAGAAATAACCCTCCGTCCCACCGTGAAAAAACCTCTCCACGCCGCCCTCGCGCCTGCTCCGTCCCCATCGCCCACGCGGCGCTCGTTCGTCAAGACGCTCGCCGCCCTCCCGCTCGCGGGGGCCTTCGGGCCATTTAACATTCACGTCCGCGCCGCTACGTCGGGCTCGCCCTTCGCCACCGACAACCCCGCGATCGCCAGCGCTCGCGACGCCGCTCTCGCGATGCTGAAGCCGAGCGCGAGCCAGCTCGATCGCGGCTACCGGCTCCACGCGGAGTCGCTCGTCTTCGAGTCCTACGGCTTCGC
>CAMBVX010000597.1 GCA_945871085.1 Opitutus sp. GAS368
GTGCGTAGTCAGCATCGCCCGAGACGATGACCGCGACGTCGAACGCATCGCGGGCGGCGTGGGCGAAAACTTGGGCGACGACGTTCACGTCGGTGGCTTTTTTCCTGCCAGATGCGCTCGAAGCGGCCGAGCGACTCGATCCAGACCTGCTTCGGTTTGAAATGTCCGAGATAGACCTGCACGCCTGTGGCGGTGAGGGCGCGCACGTAGGCGCGATGCCGTGAGAGCCGGTCGGGCTTGGTCAGGGCCAAGTGTTCGGCGTAGGCCGTGAAGTAGCGGACACCGGCGAGCGTCTCAGTGGGGCCTAAAATATAAACGTGAGCACGAGCGAGAGCGGTAAGATCGAGCCATTTTACCGGCTCGGGGGGCGCAACCAGCCGAGCGCGCTCCAGCGAATGGTAGAGGTTAAACCCATCGTAGAAAAACATCACGCGGGGTGCGGGCGAATTCATGGGCTCGGGTTTTGGGCAAAAAAAGCCCGCAGGTCGGAACCTGCGGGGGGCCGACATGGCGCGGTAACACAGTCCGGCACACGTTCGGGGATGACGTAGGAAACGGAACGCAGATGACTCCCCGCGTCAAGCAGGGAGCCGGGAGGGATTCGAACCCGCGAGGCCTTGGTTGACCGCCGCCGCCGCGCGACCGACTGCCGACGTGTAGGCTTGGGCGATGGTCGACAGGAGCTGGCGGAGTGCAGGGCCGAGATACAGCCGAGATAAAAACGGTGCGGCCGTGGATCGTCAAAACCAGCGAGGGCGCGGATTAAAATTGGCAGCGCGCGCCTGCCTCCATCTTCTCGCTGCGAACCTCATGCTGACCCTCGCGATTCCCTTGGCCCACCTCGCCTTTCTGACCGGCGATCCGGCGGATGGCTCCGTGTCCGAGGAGACGCTCATCGCGCGCATCCGGGAACAGTTCGGCTTTCTCGGCGCCAGCGTGACCGTCACGATCCGCGATGGCGTCGCGCACATTTCGCTGCCGCCGGCCGCCGCCGCGAAGGCCGACGAGGCGACGAAGCTTTACGAACGCGCCGGCAAACGCGCGCGCGAGGGCGATTTCGCCCGTGCCGCCGAACTTTACCAACGCGTCCTCACGCTCAACCCCGCGCTCCCTTCCGCCCATCGCGATCTTGCGATGAGCCTCATGGAGCTGGGCCGCACCGAAGAGGCCAAGGATACCCTCATCGACGCCCTGCGCCTCGCGCCCGAAGACGCGTGGAGCTTCGTCGTCTTGGGCAACGTCTACGCCACCGCGCCCGACGGTCTCGCCCGCGCCCGGCAGTTTTTCGCCCGCGCCCTGGAGCTGAAACCCACCGACGTCTGGGCCCTCAACGGCCTCGCCACCGTGCTCGCGCGCCAAGGTGACACCGCCGCGGCGCTCGCGCGTTTCGACGAAGCCATCGCCGCGCAGCCCGATTTCCCCAATGCGTGGCACGGCAAAGCGCTGACGCTCTCTCGCACCGGCGACGCCGCCCACGCCATCGAAACACTCAAGGCGATGTTCCGCCGCGCCGTGGCGCAGGATGCCCGTGCGGAGCCGGTCTTCGCCGAAGCCAGTCGCCTGTTTCTCACCACCGAGACCACCCTCGCTCAGCAGGGCGAATCAGACGCGTTCAAGGCGGTAGAAGATTATCGGCGCACGATTGAGCGCGAGTCCTGCTACCCAGTGGAAATCGTGGAGGACCAACTCCCCGGCGGGATCGCCGGTCGCGCGCAGATGGCGTGGAAACATGGGCGTGACCGTCACGTTGTGACGGTGCGGAAGCCCCCCCCCCCCCAGCCGGTTCCGTTAGCGTTCACGTCGCATCTCGTCGGCCACGAGCTGACGCATATTCGGCTGGAGACGGAGGCGCGTCGCGTTGGACGCAATCGCTTCTTCACCACCACCGCCGAGACGCACGCGCGGGCGATGCGTGCGCTCGCGCCGGACCTGCGTCGTATCGAACAACAGGGGCACCGTCCGGACGCCGTCGCCCGCATGGTGGCGGACTTCGTGGCGGGCACGTGCGGCCTGCTCTTCAACACCCCGCTCGACCTGCTGATCGAGCGACGCCTCGACGCCGAGCTGCCCGTCCTGCGTCCGCTCCAAATCCTGTCGCTCGTGCAACTGGCCACCGAAGCCCGCACCGGGATGCTGAATCCCGAAATCCGCCAAGTGACACCGCAGCGTATTCTCCGCGCCGCCAGTGCCTGCATCGGTGCTCAAGCCCTCTTCCTCGACCACCTCAGCGGCGGTGCCACGCGCGCCTGGGCGCCGTATCGCCGGCTCGAAACGGCCGAGCTCTCGGAAAAACTCTGGCGCCACTGGCAACAGCGCCAACCCGCGCTCACGCCCGGCGACGAATACGACCTCGTCGACGAGTTCGCCGATCTCGTGGGCCTGCGCGATTGGTATGTCTGGCAACCGGACCCCGGCGACCAGCCGCCCACCGACGACGAACCCGTGCTCGAAGGCACGAGCAATCCCGAGCTGTTGCGCGCGAAGCATCCGGCCGCCGTGTGGTTTTTGCTCGATGCGCTCAAGCGTTACGCACGCCTGGCCGACGAAGACGTGCGGAAGATCACCCTCGATGTCGCGCTGGCCGGCCGGGAAGGCCTCGACTACGCGAGCCCGGAGAAAAAATATCAGGTTCGCGCGCTCCCCGGCGAAACCTTCAGCGGTCTGGAGATGATGTGCCTGATGCACGCCGGCTTCAAACGCCTCGCGCCCGGCGAAGACACCGGGATGAACCTCGACGAACCGTTCCTCACGGCGCTGGAGCTGTTCAACGGAGAGTCGCGGAAGTCCTGACCTGCGCCAGTCCCCGGCTATCGCACGCCCCATTTTTAGCAGTGCGAAGGTGGGTGCTGGGCTCGACTTAAAACTACGTTTTCCCAGTGAGTAACGAGATTTGTATCAATCTATACTCGTTTTCGGCTATAAATTGGTATAAACGATTACAAATCGAATATGGACCCCATCAAGAACCCCTTCGCCCCCGGGGCCGGTTCGCCGCCTCCTGAACTCGTCGGACGCGACCCGATCCTCGAGCAAGCTCGCATCCTCCTAGGTCGGGTGAGGCAAAAAAAATCCGAGAAAAGCATGTTGCTTACCGGCCTACGTGGCGTGGGCAAAACCGTTTTGCTCAATGAAATCGAGCGCATGGCGAAGGCCCACGATTACCGAACCATCGCCATCGAGGCGCACGAGGGCAAAGCCCTCGGACCCCTGATTGCTCCCCATTTGCGCACCGTCCTGTTCGATCTGGATCGGGCGGCCGGCGCGGGCGACAAGGTCAAGCGGGGACTGGCCGTCCTCCGGAGCTTTATCGGAGC
>CAMBVX010000598.1 GCA_945871085.1 Opitutus sp. GAS368
TGCAAAGAACGAGGGCTCTCACCGGAAGGGCGTCCGGCAACGATGCCCTCGGTGCTGATGTCTTCATCGAGGTCGGGCCAATGCAGACCCTCGCCACCAGCGATCAACCGCGCATGCCCCCGCTCAGCCACGGTGCCGTGAAAGAGGCGCGGATACCACGCAAGCGGGGCGGAAATCGAGCGTCCGTCAGCAAGCTGAACGATGAGCGAATCAGCGGTGACCTCGACGGCGGTGGCCTTGAGGGCGGCGGAATCAAGAATCAAAGTAGTCATGCCAGTGCTGCGAGAGTAGGGGTTGGTGTTGCTCAATCAAACGGTAAATCGTGTTGAGTTCGGCGCGGGAAAATCCCGTGCTCGATTGCAACGAAATCGGTTCGAGCCAAAACTTCGTTTTGGAGGCGTCGCGCTCGACATGGACGTGCGGTGGTTCGTGTCGATCGCCCGCATAAAAAAAGAAGCGGTAAGGGCCAGAACGAAACACGGTCGGCATAGATCGACGCTGCCAAATCGAAGAGGTGCGGCCAAGGTGAATTTCGGAGGCACACGAGCGACGCCGAACGACCGTAAGCGCGGTGACGCACGGAGCGCGGGGGCCAACTGTTTCAGCCCCTACTTTCTGTGGTAGGTGGTTCGGCAGGATCTTTCATTTACCTCAAAGGTTCGGGGCTGACTCGGCCGGGGGCTGGTTGAGCGCAATGCTGGCGTGGCTGTGGGGATGGCCGCGCCGAGGGGACATGCGGGCGCAGGGACGCGCCCGCCCACCACGGAGGAAGTTGGGTGCACTGTTGACGGCGGATCTGGGCTGGGGTGCGGAGCCCGCTGGATGCGGGGCCGCGGGTGGCAGGCGTAAAGCCAGCCCCCACAAGGGGTGGGAGGAGGAAAAAAAGGGGGCAAACTTTGCATTTTGAATCACCTTGAGCGGCGTTTGAAAGGGACTCGGGGAACCAAACCCCTTGGCTTGTCCCAGCCGTCGGCAATTCAACCGCCGCGACCCCAAAGCCCAAACCTTCGCTTGACCCCGTTGGCTCATCCGCCCTGACCCCGTGGACCGTCCCCTAGATTTTCAGCGCTGCGACCGGCAGGGCGGTCGGCAGGATGATCTCGACGATCGTGCCGGCGCCACCCGCCGGCTTAAGGTCGTTGCCCGAGAGGAGTCGTATGCGGCCGCCCATGGCGGTGGTGCAGCCGTGGATGAGCTGCAGACCGAGCCCCGTGCCTTGTTCGCCTAAGGTGCCGGGGCGAGTAAGGATCAGGCCACGTCGGTTAAATTCATCCATCAGCTCCGGCGGGATGCCGACGCCGTGATCGCGCACGCGCAGCGTGACGCTATTTGCGTTTCGTTCGGCTGAAAGCTCGATCGTTGAGCCGGTAGCGCTGAACTTGATGGCGTTGGACAGAATGTTGGCGAGCACGCTGCTCTTTAGAATATTCTCCTCGGCCAGTACGAGGGGCAGGTCGGCCGGAAGGGCTGTTACCAGCCGCATCGACTTCTGTTCCAACTTCTCCTGGAACAGACTTTCGGTTTCCTTGATCGTCGTCGCAAGGTCCGTGGGCGCCACCTCCAGGCGGCCCCCCTTCAACTGCAGCCGCTCCAGCATCAGGACGCTGTCGATAATCTTACGAATGGCCGTGGAGGCTTTGACGATCCGCTGGAGGTGGGCCGAAGGATTGTCGGGTGTTGGGTTTCCTCCCGTTGCCCCCAACCTGCTGCTGCTCTGGGAAATTACCATAAGCGGATTACTGATGTCGTGGCAGAGCAGGCGCACGAGACGCTGGAGCGAGTGCCGTTCAATTTCCTGTTTTTCAGCCTCATGACGCTGCCTGCGGATGAGCTCAAATTTGCGGCTTAGGCCCAGTGTGTTCATCCCCATTTCCCACAGGATGCCGGCGAGCGGCAGCAGTTGCATGTGCTCCGGCTTGGGCAGAAGTCCCAGGCCCGAGAGGTTAACGGAAAATACGATCGCATACAGGCCGAGCCAGCCAACCAGCGCGAGCCCTGCGCCGGGCAGTCCGCGCCGGGCTGCGGTGATCCCAATGGTTGTCGCGACGAGCATGCCCAGCATCTGAGCGATGAGCACAAATTTGTAAAATAGGGTCGGGGGCAAAAATATCCCGGCCCCCAGCAGCAAGAGGAAACCGATAAATAAACCATGAAGGGCTCGCGCCGCTTTGGGCATGGTCTTGGTGAGATCGTAGAAGGTGAGATGGAACCTCAGCGCGAGGATCGTGTTCACCATCATCAGATGCGGCAGCCATTCCGCCAGGTAGAAGCCGAGCGGATGACCGGTCGCCCGATCCATCACCCCGTAGCGTGCCGAACTGGCGACGATGAAGCCGATCGAGAGCATGATGTAATCGCGGGAAGCGGGCTCTCGTAAGTGGAACCACCAGATGCTCTGAAAGAGGATGAGAAACAGGGCTCCACCGAAATACAGCCAGATGAAGCCCGTCCCGACAGTCGCTTTGCGGAGAATCTCACTCAGCGTGAGCACCTCGGGTGTCATCGGGAAAGGGCTGACCGGGACACTGCGGATAAATACTTCCGCCGTGGCTCCCATCGTCGTCGGAATGTTGAGCGTAAGGTCCGCCAGGCCGAAACTGATTCCTTCCGGAGCTCGGAAGCCGGCTGAGGCTTCACGGACGATACCGTTTTCATTGATGAGATAGGCGGAGGCCTCCCGTAGGTGGGTGGCGCGGACGTATAACCAAGCCAACTCGCCCGAATCAGCTGGGGGCACATTAATGATGAGTTTGTACCATGTGACCTCGTTGAGCGGCGCCTTGACCTGTTCGATGGAGTCGACCGCGCGCAAAGGAAAACCACGCAGCTGGGGCACCTGCGCCGGCGAGGAAAACTGGAAGTCGCTGGGGACGGCGACGACGTAGCTCTGGAGGATAGTGCCGGCTTGGGGCGACGGCGCGGCGCCGGCGAACGGCAGGAGACCGGTGCAGAAAAGCAGCCACGCGGTTTGACGCCCCGGGAGACCCGTCCGCCGACGCCGGAAAGCGGCGCACCCCTGCCTGACGATCACGAGGCCAAGAATGGCGGCGAGCAGAAGCACAGGGGGTTGAAGGGGGATGGGCATGAGCACACAGACTGAGTGGCCGCGAGAAGTTGCCGTCTCCTTGGGGTAAGTCTACCGGAATTATCCTCGATGAAAACGCCGCGTTGCAGGTGATGCAGGGCGATCGCGTCGCCGCCTTGAAGTTATACCAACAGCGCCAAACATTCAGACTTTAACCACAGATTGCACAGATACGAACCGGATAGAAGGCAGCAGAGTCGAGGCGCCGGTGGTTTTATCGGGTA
>CAMBVX010000599.1 GCA_945871085.1 Opitutus sp. GAS368
CGAACAGCGGAGATTTCGGACCCGCCACGATCCCCGCGACGAGAAACCCGACCACGACCGATAGCCCGCTGCGTTGGCACAACCACCCCACGACGCCTGCCACGACGAGCACCACCGCGAGATCCTGGATGAAGTGAATTCCGTGCATAAGAACGCTGGTCAAAGGAGACGCCCGCAGGCGGACACCCGTCAAGCCGCCTCGTTCCTGCGCCGAACACGTTTCCCTCGTTGACACCCCCCCTGCCCGCCGATTCGTTTCCGTCGGCGGCAACGCCGCCACCCGCTCTCCCGCCCACGCAATCATGGCCAACATCTTCGGCTACTTCTCCAACGACATCGGCATCGACCTCGGCACCGCCAACACGCTCGTCTACGTGAAAGATAAAGGCATCGTCCTGCGCGAGCCCTCGGTCGTCGCCCTCGATACCGTCACCCGCAAGGTCCGTGCCGTCGGCGACGAAGCAAAAAAGAGGCTCGGCCGCACTCCCGGCAACATCACCGCCATCCGCCCAATGAAAGACGGCGTCATCGCCGATTTCGACGTCACCGAAGCGATGTTACGCTACTTCATCCGCAAGGTATCGAGCGGCTCCTTTCGCGCCCCACCCCGTGTCGTCATCGCGATCCCCTCGGGTATTACCGAAGTGGAAAAACGCGCCGTCAAAGAGTCCGCCATGCACGCCGGTGCCCGCGACGTCATCACGATTCCTGAGCCCATGGCCGCCGCCATCGGCGTTGGACTTCCCATCGATGAACCCGCCGCCAACATGATCGTCGACATCGGCGGCGGCACCACCGAGATCGCCGTCATTTCGCTCAACGGCATCGTATTTTCGAAATCGATCCGCGTCGCCGGCGACGAATTGGACAGCGCCATCATCGACTACATGAAGCGCGCCTACAATCTCCTCATCGGTGAGCGCACCGCTGAGGAAATTAAGTGCCGCGTCGGCTCGGCCTACCCGCTGGACGAAGAGCTCACGATGGAGGTTAAAGGCCGTGACTCCGTCGCCGGCCTGCCCAAGACGATTCACATCACGTCCCAAGAAATCCGCGAAGCCCTCGCCGATACAATCTCAAACATCGTCGACGCCGTGCGCGTGACCCTGGAGCGCTGCCCGCCTGAGCTCTCCGCCGACCTGGTGGACCGCGGTTTCGTGATGGCCGGCGGCGGCGCCCTCATCCGTGGCATCGACAAACTCCTGAGCGAGAAGACCGGCCTCCCGGTGACCGTGAGCGAAGACCCCCTCTCCGCCGTCGCCAATGGCACCGGGGCCGTCCTCAACGACCTCTCGTGGTTGATGCAGAACGCGTGAGCTAAGCCACGTTACGGGTGCGTCCACTCGCGCTGGTTTTATTTTCCCTCCGGTTCGTCGGAAACATTTTCCGTGTCTTCCCCATGTTCCGTGGGCAAATAGTTCGCTCCGCCCGTGCCCTTCCGCCGCTTCGCCACTCACCGCCCTTTTGCCACCCTCGGCTTCGTCGTCGTCGCGTGGCTCCTCGTGCCAATCGGCGTGAAGTCATTTACCCGTGCGAGTTTTTTTGAACTCACCGCCCCGGTCACCGTCGCCGCCGACTACGCGCGCGGCTTGCAGGAATACTGGTCGCTCCGCCTCCACTCGAACCACGAACTCATCGTCGCCGGTCGTGACCTCGCTCGCATCAACGCCTCCTACGAATTCGCTGTCCAGCAAAACGCCGAACTGCAAGCCGGCCTCGAGCGTCTCGAATCACTCCTCCGGCTCCCCTCCTACAACAACTACCGCCTCGAACACGCGCGCGTCGCCCACCGTGATTTTTCCGGGTGGTGGCAGCGCATCACCCTGCGCAAAGGCACCAACTACGGCCTGACCGTCGGCGCACCCGTCGTCTTCAGCGGCGGAGTCGTCGGTCGTGTGACGGAGGTCTATGCCACGACCGCCGTGGTCGAGCTCATCAGCAGTCCCAACGTCCGCCTCGCCGGCATCGTCGAGGGTGAAAATCACGTGATGAGTTATCAAGGCGGGATCAACCCCACGTTCGGGCCGCCGATGGGTATCGTCGAACTCGTGCCGCTCGACACCTTCGCCAGCGCCTCCTCGCCAAAACGCCTAGTCACGTCCGGCTTCGGCGGCGTCTTTCCGCCCGGACTGACCATCGGGTCCGTGACCAAAGTCGAACTCAGCACCGACGGCCTCTTCAAAACGGGCGAAGTGAAACTTGATGAACGACTCGGTTCTCTCACCGAGGTCACCGTGCTCGTGCCGCTGACGCCGGAGTAACGCCCGGCTCTTTCCTTCCCGCCCTCCGCTCACTCCCTTCGCCCCCTTGCGCCTTTCGCTCGTCACCGCCCTCACGCTGCTCCTGCTCTGGACGCTCGTCGCGCAGGTGAATCACGCGCTCGCCGAACTGCGCGTGTATCTTTTTGTCGGCAGCCTCTTCGTCGTCTTCGCCGCGCTCAAGCTTCCGCTGCGCTCAGGCCTCGGTGCCGCCCTCCTTGGCGGGCTCCTCTGTGATGCGAACTCACCCGTGACCTTTGGCTCGCATACGCTGCTCTTCGCCGCCGCCCACGCCGTGGTCTTCCACCTTCGTGATCGGCTGCCTCGTGACGACACCATCGCGCGCCTGATCGTCGCGCTCCTCACCAATCTCGCCCTCTTCCTCGTATTTTCCTTCATCCAAATCGCCCGCTCGCCCGCTCCCGCCGCCGCGTGGCCCCGTCTGATCGCCGACCTCGTCTGCTCGCAAGTATTCCTCGCCCTGATCGCCCCGTGGTTTTTCGCCCTGCAACACCACGCGCTCGTGCTCACCGGCACCACCCGGGAACTCCCCCCCTAGCCCGATGCCCACGTCCGAGTCCAATCCCTTGGAGCACTCCGGCAGTCTCCTTGAGTCCCACAAGGGTTACGACCCGCGGGTCATTTTCTTCTATTTCGCCCTCGCCATCCTGCTCTTGATTCTCGCGGGCGGCCTCGCCTATCAACAGCTGTTCAAAACTGAAACCTACCACGAGCGCGAGCGCGTGCAGAGTCAGCGCCGCGTCCTCGTGCCAGGCCCGCGCGGGAACATTTATGCGAGGGACGGCACCACGATCCTCGTCGGCAACCGTCCGCGTTTTTCCGTCGTGCTCTATCTCGATGAACTCAAGTCCGAGTTCCTGCGCGAGGCGCGGATCATCAAGAAAAACTACGGCAAGTCCGATATGCCCGAGGCCGCCCTACGCGAAATGCCTTTTTCCCGCATGAGCCGCGTCAGCGTCGTGCAACGCTACCTCGACGAGGTGAACAAAATCATCGGCCGTTCCGAAAAAGTGGACGC
>CAMBVX010000600.1 GCA_945871085.1 Opitutus sp. GAS368
CAACCGCCGAATCCCCCGCCGCCCTCGTCATCAAAGTCCAAAACGTCACCGGCAACGAAACCGACTTCGCCGCCCTCCGCGCCAGCGTCGCCGATCTCCCCGGCACCGTCCTCCTCACCGAAACGCTATCCCGCGCCGACATCTACGCCCTCGAAGCCGCCTGCGATTGTTTCGTCTCCCTGCACCGCTCCGAAGGCTTCGGCCTCGCCGTCGCCGAAGCGATGTTCCTCGGCAAACCCGTCATCGCCACCGACTGGTCTGCCACCGCCGAATTCGTCGACGCGTCCAACGGCTGCCCCGTCCACGCCCCACTCATCACGCTCGACCGCAATCACGGCCCCTACGCCAAAGGCTCCACCTGGGCCGACCCCGATCCCGCGCACGCCGCCGAGCACATGCGCCGCCTCTTCGCCGATCCCGCTCTCTGCGCGCGCCTCGGCGCCGCCGCCCGCGCCACGATTGAGTCCCGTTTCTCCCGCGCCGCCATCGGCGCCCGCTACCGCCGCCGCCTCGCAGCCATCGCGACCTTCTGAGCCACGCGTCGGTAGATTTCTCGGCAGCGTCTTTTTCGCGGTGCCTCCACCGAGCTCGCCTCAACGCCGCGTGGCCCCCGCCTTTCACCGGATCGATCCCCTCGCCCCCGCCCCCCCAGCTCACTACCCCCATGAAAATCCCCTCTCTCCTCACCGTGTGCGTCGCCTTTTTCGCGAACACTGTCGCGCTGACGTCTCTGGCGGCCGCGACTCCGACGCCCGGCTTGATCACGGGCGTGGTCGTGAATCTCGCCACGATGGACCTCCTCGCGGGGGCACGTATTCAAGTCGAGGGCCTCCCCGGTGAAACGAGCAGCGAACGCGGGGGCGTCTTTACTTTTGCCGCTCCGGCCGGACCGCGCACGCTCATCATTTCCTTTGCTGGTCTCGAGACGAAGCGCGTGGCCGTACTCGTCCCCGCGGGGGGCGAGGTGAAGACCGAAGTCGGTCTCACCGCCGCAATTTACCAGCTCGATAAATTTACCGTGAGCGGACTGCGCGAGGGACAGGCCTTGGCGATTCAGTTACAAAGCCAAGCCGACCACGCCAAAACCGTCGCCGCGACCGATACCTTCGGCAACCCCGCCGCCAATCCCGGCGAACTCCTCATGCGCCTGCCGGGCGTCGCCGTGAACTTTGTTTCGGGCGAGGCGGTGGAGATTTTTATGCGGGGCATGGGCACGAGTTTCATCTCGCTGATGACGGACGGGAATAATCTCGCCTCGTCTGTCGGGACCTCCTCAAGCCGCGATTTCCAACTCACCGCACTCGACACGGGCAACATCGAGTCCGCAGAAATTGTCCGCGCGCCGACCCCCGACATGCCCGCGAATGCGATCGCAGGTTATCTCAATCTGGTTTCCAAACGCGGTTTTGATCGGCGTGGCCGCCGCCTCGATCTGACGCTCGGCACGCGCTGGACCGATTTCTACGCAGGCAAGAGCCCGGCGAAAGATCGCGCGCAACTGGACCTAATCACGGTCAATTATTCCGATGTCTTCAGCGTCTTTGGTGGCCAGAAAAACCTCGGCGTCGCCTTCAATGTCAGCCATCGCTCGGCGCCAACGCTGACGGACGCCGTGGGTGGCATCGGCGTCGCGGCGGCAGGCGCGGGACATGTGTTGCCCACTGCGACGAACGGGCTCACCTCGCCGCTCTTGCGGGCGATGGGCTCAGGTGAAACCTATGCGCCCACGCATAAGCAAAACCTCGGGCTTAATCTGGATTACAAGCTGGGGGACCGCTCCTTCATTTACCTCAGAAATACCGGCAACCTCAACCTGACGCCGGAGGTCGCGAGCATTTATCGGCAGACCACATCGACGACGGCCGCAGCCGCCAGTTACGAGCCCGGTAGCACCTACGAGTGGCAGCGCGCGTTGCCCATCGCGGGCTCCCGCTCCGAAGTGTTCTCCGGCCAGTCGCGAAAAAAAGCCACCACGTATGCGGCTTCGACCGGACTGGAGCATAAACTCGCCGGCGGAGCGGGATTGCTCACCTTTGATGCGAGCTATTCTCGCGCGACGACGTGGTATCCTATTAATGCGGACATCATCGCGGATGTGACCGGCGTCGGCTGGCAGATCGATCGGCGCAACCAGCCCGCTTGGTATCCGGCGTTTACCCAGACCGCGGGCCCCTCAATCTACGACCCGGCTAACTACACGCCACGTTCCTATGTCCGTCGCTCCTATCGGGCCCCGGCCGAACGTATCGGGCTGCGCGCCGATCTCCGGCGCAATCTCGCTACCGCGATCCCCGCTTATTGGAAAGTGGGGGCCCGCCATGAGCTGGATCGGCGGGAGCAGGATACTAATTTAGAAAACTACACCTTCACCGGAGCGCGCGGGATCACGCCATTTCTCGGGGCGCAATTCAAGCAAGGGGCCGGACACTATGGACCATTTCCCTTTGTGCTCGCGCCGGGTGCGGGCGGGAGTCGGGATCTGGCGGAACGACCGGACCTCTGGACGCAAACCGCGGCCGATGCCTACAACAGCGTCACGAGTTCGCTGTCCGGTGACGCGCGCTTCGCCGAGGTGATCGACTCGGCTTATGCGCTGGGCGGGCTGACCTTGGGCAACGTGCGCCTCCTCGGCGGCGTGCGCGCCGAGCAGACCGAGAACACCGGGACCGCCTACCGTCGCAGGACTTCAGCGGCGGGCGGCACCACCTCACTCACGACCTTGCCACCTGCACAAAACGCCGCGCGGGCGCGGGCCCAATTCGCGCTCGGACAATTCACGACGACCGGTCATTATGTGAATGTATTTCCCGGCCTCCATGTGGTGGCGGAACCCTGGTCGCGGCTACAACTACGCGCCAGTTATCACGCCTCCATCACCCGGCCAGCAGTGGGCAGCTTACTCCCGACCACCAACGTCAACGAGGAGACGCGGATCATCACCGCCGGAAATCCTGACCTGCGGCCCTACACCGCAGATAATTTCGAAGTGGCCGTGCAAAAATATTTTGAGCCGGTCGGGCTCTTCGAGATCAGCGTATTTTTGAAGGAAATTACGAATTACACGCGTTCGATTGACACGGCGCTCATGGGCGGCGCCGACAACGGTTTCGAAGGGCAGTTTACCGGCTACACCCTCCGCCAAGTGCAAAATACGGGCAGCGCGCGCATTCGGGGTTTCGAAGTGAGCTACCAACAGCAGTACACGTTTCTGCCGAGTTTTTGGCGAGGCTTCGGCTCGTTTGCCAACTTCAGCTACACGCAAGCCGAGGGAGATTTCGGCACGACGACCTTTCAGCG
>CAMBVX010000601.1 GCA_945871085.1 Opitutus sp. GAS368
GGCGAAATCTACGTCACCTGGACCAAGCCGCTCGCGAAACCTTACACCGGCGAGATCAAGTTCGCCCGCTCCCTCGACGGCGGACGCACCTTCTCCGCGCCGTTCGTCGTCCACCGCGACCGCCAGGAAATCACCCACCGCTTCGACGCCCTCGCTGTCACCGCCCGCGGCCAGGTCGTCGTCGCGTGGATCGACAAGCGCGACCTTGTCGCCGCCGTCGCTGCGAAGGCCCCGCCCTACCGTGGCGCCGCGATTTACTTCGCGCTCTCCGACAACCGCGGCGCGACGTTCCGCGAAGACACCAAACTTGCCGACCACAGTTGCGAGTGCTGCCGCATCGCCCTCGTCCCCCACGCCGACGGCAGCGTCACCGCCCTCTGGCGCCACATCTTCGCGCCCAACATCCGCGACCACGCCCTCGCCCGCATTTCCTCCTCCGGCCAAGCCGGACCCATGCGCCGCGTGTCGTTCGAAGACTGGAAAATCGACGCCTGCCCGCACCACGGCCCCGCCATCGCCGAAGATGCGCGCCAACGCCTGCACGCCGTCTGGTTCAGCGCCGCCCCGCAAAACCAAGGCGTCTTCTACAGCCGCGTCCTCGCCGACGGCATCGAAGCCCGCCGCCGCATAGGCGGCGACACCGCCGCGCACGCCGACCTCGCCGTCATCGGCGAACGCGTCGCCATCGCGTGGAAGGAATTCGACGGCGAGAAAACCCGCCTCCGCGCCCAACTCTCCTCCGATGGCGGCGACCACTGGCGCGAGGTCGAACTCGCCTCGACGCCCGCCGCGTCCGACCACCCCCGCGTGCTCACCTCCGGCGATCGGTTCTACGTGTTCTGGAACACGCAAGCCGCTTCCCGCACCGTCACCCTCATCCCCGAATGACCGCGCCCCGCCGCCTCTTCTCGCTCCTCGCGCTCGCCGCAGCCGCGTTCCTCGCCACCGCTGCCACCGCCCCCGCGCCCCTCGAAATCCGTCCCTTCGGCGCCGGCAGCCTCGCGGCCATCAAGCAAGCCCACGCCGGCCGCCCCTTCATCCTCGCCCTCTGGTCCGTCACCTGTGAGCCGTGCCGCGAAGAGACGATGCTCATCACCGAAGTGCATCGGAAACACCCGCACGTCCCGATCATCCTCGTCGCCGCCGACCCACCGGAAATGCGACCGCAAGTCCTCCGCTTCCTCGCCAACTACCGTCTCGGCCGCATCGCGCTCTGGCAATTCGACGACGATTCCCCCGAACGCCTCCGCTACTCCGTCGACCGCACTTGGACCGGCGAACTCCCGCGCACCTACTTCTTCGACGCCGCCCACACGCCCATCGCCCACAGCGGCGTCGTCGAAGAACGCTGGCTCGCGCCATGGCTGGAGCGCCACGCTCCCTCTGCCCCTCCGCGGAAATAACCGCCACCCACGGAGACTCGCCTCAGCTGCGGGGACAATCTTTGCGACTGTCTTTCGTAGCCCCATCGCCGTTATATTTGACAAAATATAACGCTCCCCTTGCCTCGTCCCATGCGCCGACGCCGCTCGTTCCTGCTCGCCTTGGCCCTTGGTCGTTGGGCCTTGGTCCTTTTCTCCGCCACCTCCACCCTCGCCGCCGACGCGCCTATTCTCCGCCTCGCCGGCCCCGCCCAAACCCTCACCCTCACCGCCGCGGAATTCGCCGCGCTTCCGCGCACCGAACTGCGCGCGATCGAGCCCCACGAAAAGAAAGAGCGCCTTTATTCCGGCGTCACGATGCGCGAACTCCTCGCGCGGGTCGGCGCCCCGCTCGGCGATAAAATGCGCGGCCCGGCCCTCGCCCTCGGCGTCCTCGTCCGCACCAAAGACGATTACGCCGTCCTCTTCTCCCTCGCCGAGTTCGACTCCGCGTTCAGCACCCGCACCCTCCTCCTTGCTGACCGCGAGGACGGCGCCGCGCCACCCGCCACCGCTGCCCCGTTCCGCCTCGTTGCTCCCGGCGACTCCCGCGGGGCCCGCTGGGCTCGGATGGTCACCTCCATCGAGATCATCTCTATTCCCGTCAAACCGTGACTCGCCCTTCCTTTCGCTTCCTCCTCGTCTTGGTCCTTGGCCCTTGGTCCTTGGTCCTTCCCGCTGCCGCGTCCGCCCCCGCGGTTTCCCTTGCCGCCGCCAGCGACCTCATTTCCTGCCTCGACGCCCTCAACGCCGCCTTTCTCCAAATCGAAAATCCGAGATCGAAAGTCGAAAATCCGACCACCCTCACCGTCGCCACCGGCTCCTCCGGAAATTTTTTCGCCCAAATCAAAAACGGCGCGCCCTACGATATTTTTCTCTCCGCCGATCTCAGCTACCCACGCGCACTCATCGATGCGAAACTCGCCGATCCCGCGAGCCTCACGCCTTACGCCGTCGGCCGCCTCGTGCTCTGGACCACGCGCACCGATCTCGCCCTCACCGATCTCGCCACCGTCGTCCGCGACCCGCGCGTGAAAAAATTCGCCATCGCGAATCCCGCCCACGCGCCCTACGGCCGCGCCGCTCAACAAACGCTGGACCGCCTCGGCCTCTCCGGCGACGCCTCGCCCAAACTCGTCCTCGGCGAGAACATCGCGCAAACCGCCCAGTTCGTCCAAAGCGGCAACGCCGACGCCGGTCTCGTCGCCCTCTCCCTCGTCCTCTCGCCCACTCTCCGCGAGCCCGCCCGCTGGCACGAAATCCCCGCCTCGCTCCACGCCCCGCTCGAACAAGCCGCCGTCCTCACCTCCCGCGGCGCGGCCAACCCCGCCGCCAGGCGCTACCTCGCCTTTCTCCGCTCACCCGCCGCCCGCAAAATTTTCGAGCGCTACGGCTTCGTCATCCCCGCCGCCCCCGGACCCTGATCCGCCGGGCCGCCCCGGCTGCACTTGGACATTGAGCGTTCCGCTTTAAGCGTTGAGCGTTCCCCTCCCCTCCAGCCGCCTTGCCCGACTCCGCCACCACCTTCCTCGGTCTCCCGCCACCCCTCTGGCAATCGCTTTGGCTCACCCTCCGTCTCGCCGCACTCACCACCCTCATCCTCGGCCTGCTCGGTCTACCGCTCGCCCACTGGATCAACACCACACGCTCCCGCTTCGCACCGTTCGTCGAAACACTCGTTGCGCTCCCCATCGTCCTCCCGCCGACGGTCATTGGTTTCTATCTGCTCGTCGCCTTCTCGCCCCATCACCCGCCCGGCAGTTGGTGGCGCGACGCCACCGGTGCTCCGCTCGCGTTCACCTTCACCGGCCTCGTCATCGCCTCCGTCCTCTACTCGCTGCCGTTCGCCGTGCA
>CAMBVX010000602.1 GCA_945871085.1 Opitutus sp. GAS368
CCGCGCCGGATGCGGTTTCGGCGCCTCCCGAAAAAACGTCTCAAAATCCGTCTGCTTTTTCAGCACCGCCGCCAACTGCCGCGGCGTGTATCCCGTGAGCCAACAGATCACCTCATCCACCTCCGCCTTCGTCCGCCCCTTCTTCTCCGCCTTAGCGACGTAGTAGGGATAAACGGTAGCAACCGGCGTCGTGAAAATGCGGTGGTGGGTGGGCATAGAAGGATGAGTGGAAAGGCGCTGGTTTGGTGCGGGCATGAACGACTCGTCTCATGTCCGATGCATCACTTGCTGCGCCGTTCCCGGTATTTTTCGGCGAGGTGCGCCTCTCCGGGCCCGCGTCACACCGCCGTCGCTGAGTCCTAAGTTAGGCCACGTTTTCAAATGGTCGGTTAAGGTCTCTGACCTGCTTCCAATCGCGGTCATACTCGGCTGTGACAATGAGGTCGCGGTAATCCGTCCGTGCCATCGCAATGTAGTGCTCGACGCCGGACAAACGACCGTGTGATGCGAGCACGATGCAGCGAAGAATCCGCTCGCCAAATAAATCTGGCTCGTCACGTGACACCGCAAAAAGTCGCTGCACAACCGTCGCGGCATCAGTGGCCGCGAAGTCTCGATGAATCTTTGCTGAGATGTCTTCGGGTAACTCCATGCGTGCGGAGTGGCCTAACATAGATTGAGCGACGCACAAATCTCCTGTTTGTGTCGCCTAACATGGGCGGCTAATTGCGCGGGCATAGAGGGGAAGCGGCACAGCGTAAGCGGGTCGTCTACGGAAATGCCATTCGGGAATTGCCGGTGATTCTGACTGAATCCGTTCATGAGCCGTGCGGAAAATAAAACCGAAAAGTTTGTCCTCCCCGCTCGCCGCCTCACCTTATCCCTCGTGAATCCCCGCACCCTCCTCTTCGTTCTCCTCGCCGCGTTTCTCACGCACCTCCGCGCCGCCCACGACGTCGTCGTCTACGGCGAAACCCTCGCTGGCATCAGCGCCGCCATCTCGGCCGCCCGCGCGGGAAAATCCGTCGTGCTCCTCTCGACGACCACCCACCTCGGCGGCGTCGCCACCGCCGGCCTCACCGCGACCGACATGAACCGCAGCCCCGTGATCGGCGGCATCGCCCGCGAATTCTACGGCCTCATCTACGACCACTACCTGCAGCCCTCCGCCTGGCGCGGCGACGACCGCGCCGACTATTTCGAGCGCTCCAAGAAGCGCACCTACACCGGCAAGAACGACGCCCTCCGCATGCAATGGGTCTACGAATCCCACGTCGCCGAAAAAATCCTCGCCGATATGCTCCAGCGCGCCGGCGTCACCGTCGTCCGCTCCCGCCTCCTCGCGGAAACACCCGACGCCGTCGAACTCGCCGATCGCCGCATCGTCGCCCTCCGCACCACGAGCGGCGACCGCTACCCCGGCCTCGCCTTCATCGACGCCTCCTACGAAGGCGACCTCATGGCCCGCGCCGGCGTCAGCCACATCATCGGGCGCGAGAGCAACGCCGAGTTCGGCGAAACGATGAACGGCATTCGCCTCGCCGGCGTGATCGGCAGCGGCGAACGCTCCGTCGACCCCTGGGTGCGGCCCGGCGACCCCGCGTCGGGCCTCCTGCCGTTCATTGATCGCACGCTCTGGGGCAAACCCGGCGACGCGGACTCGCGCACGCAGACTTACTGTTACCGCATGACGCTCACCGACGATCCCGCGAACCGCGTGCCGATTACCAAGCCGGCGAACTTCAACCCGCTCTGGCATGAAGTCCTCGTGCGCACGCTCCAGCTCGCGCCTGACACGCCACTGCAAAAAATCCTCAGCCTCACGCCGATGCCGAACCGCAAGACCGACACCAACCAGGTGAACTTCATCGGTGGCAACCGCGACTACATCACCGCCAGCCATCGTGAGCGCGAGCGCATCGCGGCCCTGCACCGTGACTTCGCGATCGGCCAGCTCTGGGTGCTCGCCAACGATGAGCGCGTGCCCGCCGCCATCCGCGAGGAGATGAAGCCGTGGGGCTGGCCCAAGGACGAGTTCACCGACAACGGCCATTTCCCGCACCAGCTCTACGTCCGCGAGGCGCGCCGCATGCGCGGCGCGTTTGTGATGAAGGAGGAAAACCTGCGCCGCGAGCGCCGCGTGGATGCCGGCCACTCCGTCGCCATCGGCTCCTACGCCCTCGACTCGCACGTCGTCTCGCGCGTGCTCGACGAACAGGGCCGCCTGCGCAACGAGGGCTCGCATCTCGATTCGCGCGCCGTGCGCCCCTATGCCATCAGCTATTACTCGCTCGTGCCGCGGCGCGCCGAGTGCGCCAACCTCCTTGTGCCGATCTGCCTCTCCTCCACGCACGTCGCTTATACGTCGATCCGGATGGAGCCGGTTTACATGGTGCTCGGCCAGGCCGCAGGCACCGCCGCCGCGCTCGCGATCGACGGCAAGCTCGCAGTGCAGGATGTGCCCTACCCACGCCTGCGTGAGATCCTCACCGCTGCAGGCAGCGTCCTTGCGCTCCCCGAGTAAGCGCAACCCAATCTCCCTTTACCCCACCATGCGTTTCGCCGCTTTGCTTTGCCTCGCTCAGATTGCCATCGCCGCTCCGCTCCTCGGCCAATCCGCCCCCATCGCACCCCAGTCCGATCCCACGCCGGCCGTGCCCATCGTGCTCGAACAGTTTGAGGTCAGCGCCCAGGGCGACGACGGTTACAAGGCCGCCAACGCCATCTCCGGCACGCGTTTCAACACCGCGCTCCTCGATCTCCCGCGCCCCATCGAGGTGATCACGTCCGAATTCATCGAGGACATCGGTGCCCGCGAAATCGGCGACGCACTCCGCTACAGCGGCAGCCTGGCCGACAACGGCACCGCCACGCCCGACGACGTGACCGGAAACAATTTCTACAACCGCGGATTCCAGTCGTTCACCACGTACCGCAACGGCTACCGCTCTTTTGGGGTGGCCGACACGCTTTTCATCGATCGCGTCGAAATTATCAAAGGCCCGTCGTCCACGTTCTCCGGCACCATCGAGCCCGGCGGCACCATCAACATGATCACACGGCGGCCCGGCCCGAACCGCAGCGGCCACGTCCGCCTCCGCTACGGCGCCCATGACAGTTTCCGCTCGGAGTTGCTCTACAGCACGCCCATCGACGCGCGGAAAAAACTGCGCGTGCTGCTCGGTGCCGCCTATGAAAACTACGGCAGCCAATACGACTTCGCCGGCCGCGAGCGCAAAGTCTACGGCGGCAACATCCAA
>CAMBVX010000603.1 GCA_945871085.1 Opitutus sp. GAS368
CTGCTGCCCCTCAGTCAGCGTAGACTCGAATTTTGCGATCTGCTCGGGCGAAAGATTCAGTGCGCGATAGAGCGGACCGAAACGCAGCCGCAAGCCGGCCCTGTGTTTTTCGATATAAGCCCGCGCATAGCCGGGATTGTCCCAGGAAAGGCCGGTGACACTTGCCCGTGGTGTTCCCGGCGCAGCATTCGCTGGCGCACCCACGACCGTTTTCTTCGCCGCCGCCAGTTGCGCCTCCAACCCCGCCATGCGCTCCGCCACCGCCCGCGCACTCGCCTCACTCTCACGCACCTGTGCCGCCAGCGCCGCCGCTTTCGCCTCCGCCGCGGTGCGCTCCCGCTGCAACGCTACCACCGTCTCATTCGCGCGCGCCACCTCCCCTGCCTGATAAACCGCACTGCCGATGCCGACGGCCGCGCAGACGATTGCGACACCCACCGCGATTTTTCCCGTGCTCATAAATGTGAAAACCTCCGCCATTGTCGCGCCGCCGCCCGCCACACCCACCACCGCAGCCGACGCGGCCCCCGCCGCCGCCACCACGGTCCCCGCAAGCCCCGCCGGCGCGGCCCCGACCGCCTGATTCGCCAGCACCACCCCCAGCGCCGCGCCCGTCGACGTCACCCCGCGCCGCGCCAGCGCACCGCGCAATTTCTCCAACGCCCGCTCCACCCGCATCCGCGCCGCGTCCTCGCTCACGCGCAACGTCGCACCGATCTCGGCAAAACCGCGCTGCTCAAAAAACCGCAGCAGCACCGCCTCGCGATCAACCTGGGCCAACTCGTCGAGCGTCGCATCGAGCACCGGCCGGAGCTTTTCCCACGCCGCATCGGCCGGACCGGGAGCAAGGATTGTCTGCATGGTGTGAGCCTCCTGTTCGCGCCTCTGTCGCCGCACGTCCGCTCGGATCGCATCCACGGCCGCGTTGCGCGTCGCCGAGTAAAGCCAGGCCGTCAGCACCGTGTGCCGCGAAAGCCGCGTAGCGTCGCGCGCCAGCCGGGCAAACACCACCTGCGCCACATCGGCCGCCCCATGCGCATCGCCCCCCAGTCGCCGCAACGCCGCCGAGTAAACCAAATCGAGCTGCCGCCGCACGATTTCGGCAAACGCCGCCTCGGACTTTTCCTCGGCGTAACAGCGGAGTAACTCGGTGTCGTTGTGCATGGCTTCATCTCCTAAACGTCACCCGTTCGAAAACCGAACAAAGAAAAGTTCAGCTCGCGCCACTTCCCGCCCGCCCCGACCTCTCGCCGTTCCGAGTCTCTCCTTCAGGCGGAAGGATCGTCCCACGCCACGCTCCGCAATCTTCCTGCCAAAAAAATCTTCCTACTTCTCCTCCCCGCTACTTTCCACTGCATCCGATGCCGTTGCTTCAGACGGAAGCCTCGACCCGAGCCGCCTCGCGCCACGACTTCGCACCCGTCTTGCCTTACCCCGCCCCACCGGCGCACACTTCCCGGACCCTCCTCGCCCCATGCCTCTCCCCTTCATTCTCCGCGCCCTCAACCCTTCCCTCGCACTGGCGCTCGCCCTCACCTGTGCCATCCCCCGCGCATCGTCGGCCGACGCCCCCACGCCCGTCTACGAAAAGATCCTCAAGATCGATGTCCATTCGCACATCTTCGAGGACGTCCCGGCCATCCACTCCCTCTTCGCGCGCATTAATGTCCGCACGATCAACGTCTGCGTCCCCGGTGGCGACGGTCAGCTCGCGCTCATGGATCGGATCGCCTTCGAGCTCTACGGAAAACATCCGCAACTCTACCCCGTTACCACGACCTTCGATCTCCTCACGCGGGATGAACCTAACTACGCCACCCGCACCATCGCGTGGCTCGACCGCGCCTTCGCCCGCGGCGCCGTCGCCGTGAAAATCTGGAAAGAGGTCGGCATCGAAATCAAAAACCGCGACGGGAAATTTATTCTCCCCGACGATCCGCTCTTCGATCCCATCTACGCGCATCTCGCCAAAGTCGGGAAACCGCTCCACGCCCACCTCGCCGAGCCCATCGACGCCTGGCTCCCACTCGACAAAGACAGCTCCCACTACAGCTACTACTCGACGAATCCGCAGTGGCATCTCTACGGAAAACCCGAATATCCGAGCCACGCCGCCATCATCGCCGCACGCGACAACCTCATGAAAAAGCACCCCACGCTCGTCGTCGTCGGCGCCCACCTCGGCAGCCTCGAACACGATCTCGACGGCATTGCCGAGCGCCTCAAGCGCTACCCGAATTTTCACATCGAGGTGTCCGCCCGCACCCGCAACCTCACACGTCACCCGGCCGAAAAAGTCCGCGCCCTCTTCGAGAAGTTCCCCGATCGCATTCTCTATGGCGTCGACTCCGGCTGGATGCCCCACCGGCGCGACACCCCGCCCACCGCCGCGCAGCGCCAAGGCCACGTCAACAGCCTCGAACTCCGCTATCGCGCCGACTGGGACTACTACGCCGGCCAAGGCCAGACGACCTACAACAACCGCCAGACCGAGGCCCTCCACCTGCCGCCCGCCATCCTCGAAAAATTCTATCACGCCAATGCCGAGCGCATTTTCAAACTCGACGCCGCGTGGAAGCGGCGCTGACCCGACGCAATCGCCCATCGGCGCCGTGCCCTCCCATGGAATGCACTGCAAAGAATCCAAATCGCAGATTAGAGATTGAGCGCCCCACCCCGCCCTTCGCTCCTCTGCCCAGCCAGTGAGCCTTGGTCATTAGTCATTGGTCATTAGTCCTCCCTCCGCCTCCTCCTCTCTCCGTCTCTCGTTCTCCCCCTCTCTCGTTCTCCCCTTCACTCTCATGATCACCACCACCCTGTTCGGCCTCATCCTCGGAGTCGGCTTGGCCGCGCTCCTCACGCTGCTCTTCGGCGTTTACACCATCGGCCCGACGGAGCGCGGCGTGCTCACCACCTTTGGCCGCGTCCAGCGCACCAACGGCACCACCGACGCTGATCCCACCCTCGGTGCCCTCCTCACCAACGAGGAAAAATCCCGGTACAGCTATCCCAACGTCCGCGTCATCCTACCCGGCGGCCCTTACTTCAAGTGGCCGTGGCAACGTCTCTACAAAGTGGATATGACCATTCAGACGGTCGATATCACCTGGGACCCCGAGATTCGCCAGGAGGCGATCGAGGCCGTCACCAAGGATAACCTCACTGTCCAAATCTCCGGCCAGATCCGTTGGCGCCCCTGTGAGCGCAACCTCTACGCCTACCTCTTCGGCATCTCGCACCCCGCCGCCCACGTCGT
>CAMBVX010000604.1 GCA_945871085.1 Opitutus sp. GAS368
GGCAGCCCCGGCGGCGGCGTCTTCATTGGCGGTGGGCTCAGCGACCAACCCATCTCCAACCGCACGATGCAGGTCATCTCCGTCACCAGCGGTGACCCGCACGGGACCCCGCCGCCTGCGACCGCAGTAACGCCTGCTCCGACGCCCGCTCCGAAACCGTA
Source organism: Opitutus sp. GAS368 (assembly GCA_945871085.1). Classification (GTDB taxonomy): domain Bacteria; phylum Verrucomicrobiota; class Verrucomicrobiia; order Opitutales; family Opitutaceae; genus GAS368. Next base: position 162 of record CAMBVX010000604.1, read on the forward strand.
GCGATCACGCTGGACCCGCGACGCCCCCGTCGCGCGGCGTGGCCGGGGATCACCCAGCCGTTTCCCCGTGGTGGGCGGGCGCATCCCTGCGCCCGCATTTCACTGTGACTCTACCTTGAGACAGTCGGAGAGGGACATCGCTTTGCGGGCGTTGCTTCACGTCAGAATGCAAAGTGCAAAGTTTGACCCCCTTGCCCCCCCCGGATTAAGTGGCACCTATCTCGCCGGATCGAACCCGGCGGGGGCGGGGACCCCGCCGTGATTTAGAAGTTCAGGTTGGCGCTGAGCCGGTAGGTGCGGCCGGTTTGCCAGACGGCGCCGTAGAATTTGTCGTCATCGGCGAGGTTGGCGAGGTTGAGCTGGACCGAGGTGTTGTAGCGGCCGATTTTGTAACGGTAGCCTAGGTTCAGGTCGTAGAGGTAGTGCGACGGGACGAGGCGGCGGTCGATGGTGATGGCACCGGTGTTGGTCGCGACGGTGATGAGTTCGGCTTCGCGTTGGCCGAGGTATTTCGTGGCGAACATCACCCACGTGTTTTTGAGGAACGTTTGGTTGAACTCGTAACGGACGAAGGCGGTCCCGGTGTATTTGGAAATGTCGGTCGAGGGTTTGCCGAGGTAGCGGGCCGAACTGCCACCGGCGTTCACGAAATTCTGCTGGGCGAGGAGGCGGACGGGATCGGGATTCGCGGGCGTCGCGAAGGGGGCAATCTCTTTGATCTGCACATCGTTTTTCGCGACGCCGACGTTGAAGCGGAGATTGCGGAGCGGGATGTAGTCGATCTTCAGATCGAAACCCTTTGAGTCGGTGGAGGTTTTCACGAAGGCGCCGAAGCCGGAGCCGTTGTTCGTGCCGGTGGGGGAGACGAGGAGGTTTTGAATCGCGGCGCCGAAATTCACGGGGCGGTCCTTGTCGCTCATGGCGAAGCCGGCGAGGTTGAGGAGGAGTTTGCTCTTGAAGAGGTCGAGGCGGATGCCGGCTTCGCCGTTCTTGATCGTGGCACCGTCGAGGGGATTGCCGTTGCCGTCGTAGGCGGAGTAAGCGGGGCCGGGGTCGACCGCGCTCATGGTGTTGGCGTAGAGGCGGACCCATTCAACGGGGAGCCAGATGGCGGTGGCGCTCGGGGCGGTGTTGCGCACGGGCTTCGGGCGGCGGACGCCGTTGAGAGTGGAGCCGCTGCCGGCGGGAGCGGGGCCGTTCCAGAGGTAATTGCCGGCGGTGTCGTAGACATTGCCGCCGCGGTCATTGCGGGAGTCGAAGAGACCAACGATGGTCTGGAATTTGTCGCGGAAGAAACTGCTCTGGAGATTGGCGTAGAGGTTTCGGTCCCAGAAGATCGAGGTAAGGTAGGAGGACTTGGCACCGAGGGCGGTCTCGGGGCCCTGCGGGTATTGGTTGATGGCGGCGTAGTCCCAGCGTTTCACTGAGGTCACGTCGCGCGGATCGCGAAAACGGGTGAGGATGACGTCGTTGGAGAGGGCTTCCCAGCGCTGGGTGGCGGGGTCGTTCGCGTTGCCGGTGTTGCCGTAGTAGAAATTCTGATTCGGGGCGTTATTGCCGGAACGGAGGGGCCCGTAGCTGATGCCGGTGATCACGCGGTGCTTGATCGGGCCGGTGTCGAAGGCGAAGTAGAGTTCGGACTTCCACGTCGGGCGGACGGTGCGCGCGGAGTTGGTGATGTTGTTGGGGCGGAGATCGAGAATCTGCGGCTGGGCGGTGCCGGCGGAAGGGCGCAGCAGCGCGAGGAAACGCGGGTCGGTGCGGAGGCGGAGCGGAATGGAGGCGTCGTTGGCGTTGCGGAGGGAAATATTGAAGGAGCGATCGCGGACGTTGATATCCTCAGAGGAGAAGCCGCCCCACCATTGGATGTTATCCCGGAAGCTGTGGTCGACGCGGTAGGTGGTGACGAAGGTGCGCTCCTTGCGGAAGGTGTCGGGACCCTCAAAGCGGAAATCGCGTTGGTTGGGCGTCGTGAAGACGCGGGCAGTGCCGGGCCGGCCATCGATGAGCGTGCCGTAGGGGGTGCCGGCGGGGGACAGGGTATTGTCGGTGAGGAAGAAGTTGCGAATGTTGTCGCGGGTGCTGAAGCGGGACTCGATGGACGCGAGGATCTGGGTTTTCGGACCGAGTTTGATCGTGGCCGTGGGGTTCATCACAAACGTCTGCATCTCGTAATACATGGCGTTGCTCTTGTTCTCCGAGTAGGAGAGCGGGAGCGCGAAGCCGAGGCGGCCGGGAATCACCGGGCCGGAAACGAGGAGCTCGGTGCGGCGGGAACCGTAGGAGCCGATGGTGGCGCCGAGGCGGGCGACGGGGCGGCTGCCCGCGAGGACGCTACTGACGTTGACGACGCCGCCGGTGCCATTCTGGCCGTAGAGCGCGCCGCCGGGGCCCTTGATAATATCGACGCGGCTCATGGTGATCGGGTCCATGGGGACAAAGCGCGCGAAGCCGTCTTTCTTCATACCGGCGGAGATGCCGCGGATGAGGAGCGTGGTGTTTTCGGGATTGTCCTTCGTGCCGCCCGTGCCGCCGGCGGTGGTGTCGAGCTGGATGCCGGAGACGTATTCGAGGGCGTCACGGATATCGAGGGCGCCGATGTCGCGGATGAACGCGGAGGTGAGCACCTCGATGTTCATCGGGAGATCCTTGATCGGGGTATTGTAGCGCGTGCCGGTGGTCGTGTTGGCGGCGCGATACTCGTCGTCGGCTTCGGCGGTAACCTGGAAGACGTTGAGTTGGACGATCTCTTTGTCGACGTTCGCCGCCGCGGCAGTGGCCGAGGGCGCCGGGGCAAGCTGGGCGGGGAGGCGCGGGACGGCGGCGAGCAGCGCCGCGAGGGCGGGCAGGAGGAGGCGGGGAGGTTTCATGGTAGGCAGGGTGGTGATCAGAAAAAGAGACTTGGGCGCAGGGCGCGCCGGGGACGGGGAAACTTCGAAGAAAACGGGGCTCGCCAAGGGTGACGAGGGTGCTGTTGGTTTAATCGTAAAGTGAAACCGACCACCCAACCCTCGATGAAGCACGTGGCGGCGGCGGCCGACGTGTCGGTGATGACCGTGTCGTTGGCATTGCGGCGGGTGCCGAGTATTCCG
>CAMBVX010000605.1 GCA_945871085.1 Opitutus sp. GAS368
GGCTGGTAGTTGGAGAAACTCGCCGTCTCATCGCCCGTCGCACGCTGGGCCGTCAGGTTGGCGAACACCTGCACCCCGCGCGCCCACTGCGGCAGAAACGTGAGCACCTGTTTGTAGTCGAACTCCACGCCTTCCATGCGGACGAGACCGGGGACGTTGTAGTTGGTGGCGACGTAGTAAGGTTCGTAGGTCTCCCGATCGAGACCGTAGAGCGCAAGAAACTCCGGCGTGGCCTGAAAGGTGAGCGAGCCAAAGAGATTTCGAAATTCGCGCCGATACCCGCCGAGCGAGATCTGCCCGACTTTCTCGAAGTAATATTCGAAGCGCAGCTTGGCAGTATTGGCGCTCCACGCTTTGATGCCGGCGTTGTTCACGCTGATCCGGTTGCTGGTGGGATTGGGCGGCAGCTCCGTGTCGGGCAGCGTCAGGCCGCCGGCGTATTGGTCCACGCCCGGTCGCCCGACCGACTGGTAAGCGGAGCTGCGCACGATCAGGTTTTCAAGGAGGTTGAAGCTCGCGTTGAGGCTCGGGAAAAATCGCAGGAATTCCTTCTGGATGTGCCCGCCGCGCTGGAGATAAGTGAGCTTAGAAATCGCGAGCGCATTGGTGAGCGCGGCTCCGCCTGCGGGATTCGGAATCGTCAACGGCTCGATCAACGTGGGCGCAGGGATGCGGTTCACGCCGGTGCCCGTGAAGATGATGTTGCCGCTGGCGTCGCGCTGCGGAATCACCTCACCGCGGGCGTCGCGCCGGTAGTTCAGGGTAGGATCGCTGACAAAGCCGTTGGCGTTGACGTTCGTCTGCTCGGCGCGGACGCCGCCGACGAGTTTGAGCCGGCCGCCGAACAGGGAGGTATCGCCCCGGATATAGACGGCGGAGACCACCTCGGCCGCATACTTCGAGCGCAGGACGGCGTTGCGGTATTCGGCGTTCAGGTCGCGGGTGAAATACTCGGGGTGTTTGTTGTAGAGTTCCCACAACGCATAGCCGTCCGGGTACTGAACGCGGGGAAATCCCCACGGGGCGAAACGCTGGGAGAAACCTTGGTCGAGGATGATAGCCGCGCCGTCGTCGACCACGGCCGCGGAGGGCGTCGTCGTGCGAATCTTGTCGGCGCCGACGAAGCTGTAGGTGTCGCTCCGGCCGTTCATGTCGCGCTGCCATTGCTGCAGTGCGGCGCCGACCTTGATCGTGAAGGGCACGCCGCGTACTTGGAAATCGCGGGCGAGGTTGGCCTTGAGGCCCCGCTGGAGGTCGGACCCTTCGGTCGGGGTGCTGGTGCCCGAGTTGATCACGTAGTTGCTCAGGCTATACGGACTGACGGGCGTACCATTGCCGCCGTCGTGCACCGTAATCCGCCCCGGAATTTGGCCAGCAATCTCGTTGAACGCCACCGTGACATTGGTCCGCTGGGCACTGGTGGTGCGAAAATAACCTTTGTCGATGTCGCGATAGTGGTTGGTGGAACGGGCATAACTGCCGCCGAAGTTGGCCTTCCAGATCGGACCGTTGTGCCGCCAGATGAGCGAGGGCGTGTAGGTCGTGCCGGTTTTTTCGTTGGCGGCCGAACTGCTCGTGATGGTGCCCTGGCCGACGTCGCCGTTGGTCGTGCGGCCGTCGAAGTTCCCGGGGCGCACCCGTGTGATGTCGAACGCCAGGGAGCGGTTGTTGGGCGCCGCGTAGGACTGCGCGTATTGAAACGACAGCGAGATCATGTCGTTGCGCGTCAATTTGAAATCCATCGTCGAGCCCAGCGAACTGCGGGTCCCGGCGGCGCTCCCGTCCTCGAGCCTGAAATTGGAAAGATACGGCTTGTCCGGCGTCGTGTCGGGCAAGGCCCCGGGCACGCTGACGCCGTCGACGACGACGGGAGCGTTCGTCGCGTTGCCCGCGCCCCTCCACGTATTGGAGAAGTAGTCCTGCAAGGTATGTTGCGACGAACGGGCGCCGGAGACGGTGAAGCCAAAGCGCTGATTGACGGGCACGACATAGGAAAAATCGAAGCCCGGTTTGATTTTGTGGGTCTTGTCGCGGGCCGGTCCGGGCGTCTTGTGCAGTTGTTTCTCGGCGTCGCGGAACATGAGAAATGCACTCCAGTTGAGCAGCGGCTTGGAGCGTTCAAATGCGCCGCGCGGCACCATATTGACGCCGCCGGCGAGCGCCGAGCCGGGGGACTCCGGCGTGGGCGAGTGGTAGATTTCGATCCGCGAGATATTATTAATGGAAATCTGCTCCAGCTCGACGCGACGGCCCGCGTTGCCGGAAGTCGCGCTGGCCACGCTAAACCCTCCGATCGTGACCGGCACATTGTCCGGCGACGCGCCGCCGATTGAAATCGAGCGCGACACGCCGGCGCCGGTGTCCATCGCCAGGCCGGGCACAAATTTCAAAAACTCGCCCACGTTGCCCTCGGCGACATGGCCGAACTCGTCCGCCGAAACGACGTTGATCATGTTGCGCGCGAACCGCTGCTCGTTGATCGCGATGGCGGCGCCGTCCATTTCCTTGGAGGCGCCCACTACAAATTGGGCGAGCTTCACCGTGCCGCTGTCCTTGCCGGCCGCGGGCGTTTTTCCCGCGTCGCCGAGATTGAAGTCGCGCTGCACGACCGAGCCGCCACTGACGACGACCGTTTCGGTGAGCATCTCGAGGCCGGTGAAAAAAGCGCGGACCTTGACCACGCCGACCGGGACGTTGAGAAAACGATATTGGCCAGTCGCGTCCGTGAGGACCACGAGCGCCGTCCCCTCGATCGTGATACGGGCGTTTTCCAGAAACTCGCCATTGCGGGTGTTGAGGACGCGCCCCTCGATGGTGCCGCTGACGGTGGTTTGTGCAGAGGCGGCCGAAGGCAGGCCGAGGCTCACGATCAGCAGAACGATTCGGACGAGCAGGCGGAGTGAGGCGGGGTGGGGGCAAGCGGAGGGGTAATCCATAAAACTGAGTGGGGCGGGGTTTGCTAGCAGCCTGTCGGAGTTAGAAAATAAAGGCCTTTGGAAGCGATTATTTGCGAGTTTGAGTTAAACAAAAATCGAATATTGGGTCCAAGACGCCTTCACGCGACTAGGTCCGAAATACTCCTGGGGAGATTGGCGCGCACGGCCGTCGTGGCATTGAGCGCGCGATTCACATCGAGCGCACCGTAGCGCGATCCCTCCGAATCGCCGCGCAGGGTGAATTCACCGAAACTCTTTCCAGTCCGCGCGCGCTTGGTCATGGTGTTGAGCCCGCCGCCGA
>CAMBVX010000606.1 GCA_945871085.1 Opitutus sp. GAS368
ACGAGAACGAGGAGGATCGCGCGTAGCCACAGGCCTCCGTGCCTGTGGGTTCGGCAATGATCATAGCCCACCCTGTCATCACGCGGACGTCAGTCCGGAGAACGACAGAAAGATTCGGGACAAAAATATGAGCCAGAACCGCAGGGTGGACTAGAACGTGAACCTTCAAACCGCTCATTTTTCTGTCGTGAATGTTCCTGTCGTCCTGCTTCGGCGTTAAGCATTTTGCCGACCGCAATGAACGCGCACGACCGCGCGCGAAGCCTCCTGCGTAGTTTCTCCTCGGTATTACTTCAGCGCCATTCGGGTGCCGACCACGCTTCGACGACTCGAGTTTCCACGGCGCGGAAGGTGTCGTCGGTGGGCTGAGATGAATTCGAAAGGGCCGAACGCTGCCCAGGCCACCGTCGCCAAGCGGGAGGGTTGATTTGGTTGTCGGCCGTGGGGCGGGGAGAAATTTCGGCACGGGAAAGCGTTGCCCTCGGGGGAGGCGGGGGCACGGTTGCGCGTTTTGGATGACTCCACGTGCGCTCCCGATTTACGAACTTGAGTCTGCGGTCGTCGCCTCGTTGCGCACGCAGGGACGGTTGATCGTGCAGGCGCCGACGGGGTCGGGAAAATCGACGCAGATTCCGCAGATGCTGCTGCGTCATGGGTTGCTGGATGCGCTCGGGGGACGGGCGGTGAAGGGTGAAGTCGTGGTGTTGCAGCCGCGGCGGCTGGCGGCGCGGATGTTGGCGAAGCGCGTGGCGGAGGAAGTCGGCACGAATCTGGGTGAGGTGGTGGGGTATCAAATCCGGCTGGAGTCGCGGGTGAGCGAGCGGACGCGGATTCGTTTTGTGACCGAGGGGATTCTGCTGCGGCAGATGTCGTTTGATACCACGCTGCGCGGAATCAGCGCAGTCGTGTTCGACGAGTTTCACGAGCGGCATCTCTACGGGGATATCTCGCTGGCGCGGGCGGTGCAGATCCAACAGACGACGCGGCCGGACCTGAAAATCATCGTGATGTCGGCGACGCTCGATGCAGGGATTCTGAAAAACTATCTGGCGCCGGCGGATGTGTTGGTGTCGCAGGGCCGGAGTTTTCCGGTGCGGATCGAGTATTTGCCGAAGGCGGTGAACTTCGAAAACGACGCGATGTGGGACGTGGCGGCGGCGGAGTGCGAGCGGGTGGCGGAGGCGTCGGCGAGCGGCGACATGCTGGTGTTCATGCCCGGGGCGTATGAAATCAACCGCACGGTGCAGGCGATCCAAGCGGCGCGGGGGCTGCGGGATTTTGTGTGTTATCCCCTGCACGGGGAGTTGCCGCCGGAGCAGCAGGATCGCGCCGTGCAGAAGTATGAGACGCGGAAAATTATTGTTTCGACGAACGTGGCAGAGACGTCGCTGACGATCGACGGGGTGACGACGGTGATCGACTGCGGACTCGCGCGCATGGCGCGGTTCGATCCGCACCGTGGGATCAATACGCTGATGATCGAGAAAATTTCGGTGGCGAGCGCGGACCAGCGGGCGGGACGGGCGGGGCGCACGGCACCGGGCGTGTGCGTGCGGCTGTGGGCCGAACGGGAGCACGCGAACCGTGCGCCGCAGGAGCTGCCCGAGGTGAAGCGGCTGGATTTGGCGGAGGTGGTGCTGACGCTCAAGGCGAGTGGGATTGATGATGTGATGAATTTTCCGTGGTTGGAAAAACCGGATGCGGTGGGGCTGGTGCGGGCGGAGAATTTGTTGGCGGATTTGGGGGCGCTGAAAGTAGGGCCGGTCTTTGACCGGCTCTCGTCCGAAGGGACCGGTCAGAGACCGGCCCTACTCCGGATCACGGCGGTCGGGCGGAAAATGCTGCGGTTCCCGGTGCATCCGCGTTACGCGCGCATGTTGCTGGCGGCGGAGGAGCGCGGGTGTGTGCGGACGGTGGCGCTCATGGCGGCGCTCACGCAGGGGCGGAATTTTCTGCTGCGCGGCGTGCCGAAGGAGGTCGAGAAGGCGCGCGAGGATGCGCTGGGCGAGGAACACGAGAGTGATTTTTTCCTGCTGATGCGGGCGTGGCGTTACGCGGACAAGGCGAACTACGGGATCGAGGCGTGTCGGCGGCTCGGCATTCACGCGCAAGGGGCGCGGCAAGTCGGGCCGTTGTTCGAGCAGTTTTTGGAAATCGCGGCGAAAGAAGGGCTCGATGTGAGCGAACAGAAGGCCGATGGCGCGGCGGTGCGGAAGTGTGTGCTCGCGGGTTTTTCGGATCAGCTGGCGCGGCGGCTGGATGCGGGGACGTTGCGCTGCGAGCTGGTGCACAATCGGCGCGGTGTGCTCGCGCGGGAGAGCGTGATCCAGCAGGCGAAGCTGCTCGTGGCGGCGGAGATCAGCGAGATCGGGCGTGGCGACGGCGAGGTGAACACGTTGCTGACGTTGGCCACGGCGGTGGACGAAGCGTGGTTGAAGGAAATTTTCCCGGACGATTATCGCGAGGTGAAGGGCGTGAGCTACGACGAGTCGATCAAACGCGTGGTGTCGCGGCGCGAGCGGCGGTTTCGCGACCTCGTGCTCGAGGCGAAGGTGAGCAGCGACGATGCGCCCTTGAACGAGGCGGCGGCGTTACTGACGAAAGAAGTGGTCGCGGGGCGGTTGAAACTTGAGGCGTGGGACGACGCGGTGGAGCAGTGGATTTTGCGCGTGAACCGGCTGGCGGAGTGGTTTCCTGAACTGGAGGTGAATCCGATTGCGGAGGCGGACCGCGCGACGCTGATTGAACAGATTTGTTATGGCGAACTCGGGTATCGCGATATCAAGGACAAGCCGGTGATGCCCGTGCTGAAGGACTGGCTGACGGCGGAGCAGTTTGCCGTGCTCGATGATTATTTGCCCGAGAAACTGGTGATGGGGAACGGCCGGAAGGCGCGGCTCACCTATGCGAAGGAAGGGCCGCCGATCATGAGCGCGCGCATTCAGGAGCTCTATGGCATCGAGGGTAAATTCACGATTGGCCACGGGCGCGTGACGGTGAAGTTCGAGGTGTTGGCACCGAACCACCGACCGATCCAGGTCACGGATGACCTGACGAATTTCTGGCGTGAGCAGTATCCGAAGGTGAAGGCGGAGCTTTCGCGGCGGTATCCGCGGCACGAGTGGCGGTGAGGGGGGGGATCGCCCGCAAGCGAGCTCCTACCGAGGAAGAGGAGGTCAGCGCGGAAAACTTGGTAGACTCGGAGGGACTCGAACCCACGACCCCTTGGTTGTAT
>CAMBVX010000607.1 GCA_945871085.1 Opitutus sp. GAS368
ACGAACAACACGCCGCCGCCCCCGACAAATCGCTCGGTCTCTCACCGGCCCTCCACACCCTCGCCGCGCGCCGTCGTTACCTCGCGTTTTCCATCGCCGGCCGCCGCTACGACATCGGCGCGCCTTACGGCCTGCTCCTCGCGCAACTCGCCCTCTCCCTCTCCGGCCGTGACCGCGACCGCGTCCTCACCCAACTCGTCGAACTCCTCGCCGTCCGTCCCAACGAGTCCTGATCTCCGCGCTTTTTCACCACCGATTTAACGAATAAACACGGATCAATTTGCTTGCCCCGATCCGACCTCCACCGCGCTCGACTCGCTTCCGTTCTCCGCCCTCCGCGCCCATCCGTGAAATCCGTGGTTAAAAATCCCGAGCCTTTGTCTCCGCCCATGTCCTCGCAGCCCCTCCGCGTCACCGACCTCATCGCCTCCGCCGACGCCGCGACCCGCGACACCGCCATCGACACCTGGTGCGCCAGCCGTTCCGTGGCCGAACTCCTCGCCGATTGCGCCGAGCTCGACGCCTACCGACGCCGCGAGACCAACCTCTACCAACGCGTCCGCGCGCTCTTTTTTCTCACCGCGATCCATCGTTACCACCTGCCCGCGCGTCCCGCTCTCCCGCGCCTCGGCCGCGTGCCCTACGATGGATTCCGCCACCTGCTCGAACGCCGCTTCGAGGAAGCCATCACCGTTTTCGCCACCGCCCAAGCGGCCCACGGTCCCAGCGAAACCCTCTCCTCCGCCCTCGCGGCCGCGCACCACGCCCTCGCGTTTCAAACGCTCGCCGACCAAGTCCGTCGCACCGTGCGCTCTACCCGCGGCAACGCCTGGATGTTCCGCCTCGGCCACCCGCTCGATCAACCGCTTCGCGTCCGCCCCGAGCTGCTCACGCGCGAAAACGCTTCCTCGACCGACGCCCCGTCGGCGGTCCCCTACCCGCTCCTCCGTGAGCGCACGCCCGTGCGCATGGATCTCACCCACTGCGGCTGGTCGGATATTTTTTTCCTCGGCATGGATTTCCCCGCCGGCGCGCGCGTCCTCAACATCTCCGTTGATCTCGGTCTCCATGGCCGCGATCCCGCCCCGCGCCCGCCCGTCGAGGCGTTCTTCCGCGTCATCGACGAACCGGTCATCCGGCTCGCCAGCGTCGATCTCGAAGCCACCGCCACCCTCACCACGCTCGATGATGTTTTCGATTTCGGCCGCGATTACCTCGGTCTGCTCAAGGCCGCCGTCATCGCCGCTGGCCTCGTTCCGCCCGGCATCGAGAGTTCCGGTGCCAGCCTCGCCGAACTCCTCGGCACCATCTTCGGCCCCGGCCGCGGTTTCGAACTTGTCAGCAGCGTCAACCGCATCCCCAAGGGTTCGCGCCTCGCCGTCTCCACCAATCTCCTCGGCGCTCTCATCGGCGTCTGCATGCGTGCCACCGGCCAGATCCGCGCCCTCTCCGGTCCGAGCGACGAAACGGAACGCCGCATCGTCGCCGCCCGCGCCATCCTCGGCGAGTGGCTCGGCGGCTCCGGCGGCGGTTGGCAGGACTCCGGCGGTCTCTGGCCCGGCATCAAACTCATCGAGGGCGCGCCCGCCCTGCCCGGCGACCCCGAACACGGCATGAGCCGCGGCCGCCTCCTCCCGCGCCACACCCTCCTCGGCCCCGACCGCATCTCCGCCGCCGCCCGCCAAAAACTCTCGGACTCCCTCGTGCTCGTCCACGGCGGCATGGCGCAAAACGTCGGCCCCATCCTCGAGATGGCGACTGAGAAATATCTCCTCCGCAGCGAACCCGAGCTCACCGCGCGCCGCCGCGCCGTCGCCACCCTCGACGACATCCTCGCGCTGCTCGCCGCCGGCGATATCCGTGGCCTCGCTCGCGCCCTCACCGAAAATTTCTTCGGTCCGCTCCAAACAATGATTCCCTGGGTGAGTAACCTCTACACCGAGCAACTCATCGCCCGCACCCGCGAAGCCTTCGGCGAAGATTTCTGGGGTTTCTGGATGCTCGGTGGAATGTCCGGCGGCGGTATGGGCTTTATCTTTGCGCCGCACCGCCGCACCGAAGCCCAGGCCCGTCTGCTCGAAATCATGCTCGCCACGAAACGTGAGCTGCAGGCCTCGCTCCCCTTCGCGATGGACCCCGTCGTCTACGATTTCGCCATCAACGAACACGGCTCCGTCGCCGCGCTCCTCAACGGCGCCGACGCCCTGCTCCCGGTCGAATTCTACCAGCTCACCGTCCCCGCCCTCCTCCGCCGCGACGCCCGCGACCTCACCGACCGGGAGCGCACCGACGTCGCCCAATTCACGAAAACCGCGCGCACCGTCCCCGCCTTCACCGCCGCACTCCCCACACTTCTCGACCGCCTCCTCCCCTCCTCATCCGACACCACGCGAGCCAGCCACGGCCTCGACACCCTCCTCGCCCAAAACGGCTTCGACCGTGCGCAACACGAACAAATCCGCGCCGACCTCCGCGCCGGCCGCATCGGCCTCGCGATGAACCGCCTCGCCCCTTCGACCCGCATCGAGGACGTCTCCTCGTCCGATCTCTTCAACCTATCCTCCTCCGACGGTTGGAGCCCGCTCGCGGGCGATGGATCGGCCTCCCGCGCCCCGCATCGCCCGCCAGCGGGCTCCTACCGTGAGGCCGGCGAAGCCGCCCTCCGCCGCGGCGAATGCGCCGTCGTTACCTACGCCGCCGGCGTCGGCTCGCGCTGGACCCAAGGCGCCGGCGTCGTCAAAGCCCTCCACCCCTTCGCGAAATTTGCCGGCCAACACCGCAGCTTCGCCGATGTCCACCTCGCCAAATCCCGCCACACCGCCGCGCTCTACGGTGCTGACGTTCCGCACGTTTTCACCACGAGCAACGTCACGCACGCGCCGATCGAACACACCCTCCGCGCCGCCTACCCCGCCGACTTCGACCGCACCCTCTTTCTCTCCCCCGGACGCTCCATCGGCCTCCGCCTCGTCCCCGCCGTCCGCGACCTCGTCTTCGCTTGGGAAGAAACCGCGCAGCAAAAACTCGACGAACAAACAGAGAAAATGCGCGACAGCGTCCGCGCCGCCCTCACCAACTGGGCCCGCACCGTCGGCGAAGGCGCCGACTACACCGACAACCTCCCCGGTCAGTGCCTCCACCCCGTCGGCCACTGGTTCGAGATTCCGAACCTCCTCAAAAACGGCACGCTCGCCCGCCTCCTCGCCGCGCGCCCGCAGCT
>CAMBVX010000608.1 GCA_945871085.1 Opitutus sp. GAS368
GACCGCCAACGCGCCGCGCACGACGATAAGGCCCGCGCTGCGACCGCCTATTTCATGCGACGAAATGCTACCTCAACTACGAGTGCAGCTTTCTCCGGCCGCTGCCGCAGCACGTGGAAAAATCTGCGCCGGATTGAATGCTGATTTGCCGCGGCGTCGCACCGCCGCTCACTCCACACTTGCTCGTCCGGCCGCTTTCGCACTGCCTGCGTTACCGTCGCGATGCCACCCCCCACCGACCAAGCCCGCTGGTTCTCCGAAGAAGTGCACCCTCATGATACCCAACTCAAAGCCTATTTGCGCGGGGCGTTTCCCACCGTGCGCGATGTCGACGATGTCGTGCAGGACTCGCTCCTCCGCATCTGGACCGCCCGGGCAAGCCGCCAAATCGGCTGCGCCCGCGCCTTTCTTTTCAAGATCGCCCGCAACCGCGCCATCGACCTCCTGCGCCACGATCAGGCTTCGCCGCTCGTCGGCGTAAGGGATTTGGCCGCGTTGTCCGTGGCAGACGATGGACCCTCTCCCGTCGATGCCCTCACCACTACGGAAAAAATCGAACTGGTCGCCGAAGCCATCGCCGACTTGCCCGACCGTTGCCGCGAGATCGTCGTCCTCCGCAAACTCTCGGGCCTCTCGCAACGCGACGTTGCCGCGCGTCTCGGCCTCTCCGAGCGCACCGTCGAGGTGCAGGTCGCGCGCGGCGCGCGGCGCTGCGCGGAATTTCTCCGCCGTCGTGGCCTGACCTCCGCGGACGCAGCAATGTGAAAATGCACGACGGCCAGAATACTCCGCCGCTTTCTCCGGACGACGCCCTCGACTGGCCCGACCGCACCGCGATGGCCGACGCCGTGCTCGCCGCCGTCGAACGCCGCGTGCGACACCGCCGCCAGCTCCGTCGCCGCGCCGCGGCCACCGTCGCCTCCCTCACCCTGCTCGTTGTCGCCGGTGCAACTTGGTTTCGCCCCTCCTCTTTCCCGGCTGCTGCCGCACTCGCCGCGGGAGCCACACTCACCCAACCCACGCGCCAACTCCTCGCCGACGGTTCGCAGATCGAGCTCAACGGCGATGCCCAGGTGCGCGTCGAATTTTCTCCAGCGGTCCGTCGCGTCACCATCGTGCGCGGCGAAGCCCATTTCGAAGTCGCCCATGACACCGCCCGCCCCTTCGTCGTCGTTGCCGGCGAGGTCTCGGTGCGCGCCGTCGGCACCGCTTTCTCGGTCCGACTGGCCCCAAGCGATGTGAATGTCCTCGTCACCGATGGCCGCGTCGCCGTCGACCGCGCCACGGTCGATCCCGTCGCCCCGCCGGTGCAAGCGCTCGCGTTTGTCTCGAAAGGCGCGCGGGTCGCGGTCGCCGCGGCGGACCTCGCGCCCAACGCTCCGCGACCGACCGTCGTCGCGGTCGCCGCGCCCGAAATCGCCGAGCAGCTCGCTTGGCGCGTGCCGCGCCTCGAGTTCAACGACACGCCGCTGCGCGAGGCCGTCGAACTCTTCAACCGCCATGGCAACGTGCGCCTCAGTCTGGCTGTTCCGGCCCTTGGCGAATTGCGCGTCAGCGGCGTGGTGCGCGCCGACAACACCCCGGCCCTCCTGCAGCTCCTGCGCGCCGACTACGGCGTCGAGGCGCAGCGCCTCGGCGACCGCGAGTTCCGGTTGAGTCGCCCGCGCTGATCGTCCCGGCGCTCGCACGTCGCCGATTTCCGTAAGGGATTTTCCGGTCCCGTCCGTGAAGACCATTGACGACGCTCCGCGTCCGCTTCCGCCCATGCCGCGTCCCACGCCCCCTCTTCGCCTGCTTTGGTTCCTGACGCTGCTCTGCGTGTCGGGCCTTCGTGCCTATGCAGCCGACGTGGGCCGGCGTTCCTTCAACTTGCCGGCGGACGACGCCGAAAACGCGCTCCGCCTTTTCGCAACCCAGTCCGGGTTGGAGGTGCTCTTTTCCCGCTCATCGACCGCCGGCGTCCGGACCAAGGCTCTCCAAGGGGACTATGCACCGCTCGACGCGTTGAACCGCTTGCTCGCGGGCACCCCGCTCGTGGCCACTCCCGAGCCCCGCTCCGGGGCCATCGTGGTCAGCCGCCAACGGGCCGCCGCGCAGCCCACACCCGGCGGAGGCCAGAGCTCAGCAGTCGAGCCGCAAACCAAACTTATGACCAACCCGAACAAGTCACCCCGCCCCCTCCTCACCGCCCTCGCCGGCTGGATCTCCCTCGGCTCCGTCGAGGCACAGACCACCGCCCCCGGATCGGCGACGGCAGACGAGACCGTAATGCTCTCCCCGTTCCAAGTCTCCACGTCGAAAGACCAGGGCTACGAGGCGAGTGAGACCCTGTCCGGCACCCGTCTCTCGACGCCCAACAAGTTTGTCGGCGCGGCCATCACCGACGTGACGCCGGCCCTCATGCAGGACCTCGCGCTGACGAACATGCAGGACCTCATCAATTTCGTCCCCAACTCCGCCTCGTATTTCGGCGGCGGCCTCGCCGGCGATTCCACGGGCAACAATTCCCTCTTCGGCATCTCCTACTACGTCCGCGGCAATCTCGTCAGCTCCGCCAGCCGCGATTTCATCAAATACCGCGTTTACGAAGACGCTTACAACGTCGAGCGCTTCTCCTTCTCCCGCGGTCCCAACTCCATCCTCTTCGGCATCGGCGATCCCGCCGGCATCGCCAACAGCGTGTCCAAACGCGCCCAATACAAAAACAGCTACGGCGCCACCTTCCGCTTCGACTCGAACGACAGCGTCCGCGGCACCTTCGATCTCAACCGCCAGGTTATTCCGCAGCGCCTCGCCTTCCGCGTCGCCGGCCTCCACGAGAATCGCGAGACCGACCGCAAACCCTCCGACCGCAAATCCGACCGCATCTACGGTGCGCTGACGGCCAATCCGTTTCGCACCACCACGCTGCGCCTGACCACGGAAAAGGGTCACTACGATGCGCTCAATGTCCGCCCGTGGCCGGCCGCCGACGGACTCACGCCGTGGATTCAGGCCGGCCGCCAGGAGATCCCGACCCAATTTCTCAACGGCGCCGTCAACAACGCCACCGGCACACCCACCGCCAACCTCGGCACCGCCCCACAGCCGCCCGGTATTTTGCCCACGCCGGCGCCCGCGTCCGGCCCGCGCGGCATTCTCGCTGCCGCCGGCTTCGATATTACGCGCAATTTTCCCTATGCCGGGCTCACGTTTTCCGGCAGCGGCGCC
>CAMBVX010000609.1 GCA_945871085.1 Opitutus sp. GAS368
TGTCTGCGGTGCCGTCGGGCCTACGTTCGCCGTCCCATGCTTTGTTTCCCCTTCCGTTGCCTCGCGCTGCTGGCTTGCGGTGCCACGCTGGTTTCTGCCCAGGAAAAACCTCTCGCCATCACCGGCGCCCAAATCATCCCCATCGCCGGAGAGCCCATCGCCCGCGGCGTCCTTGTCGTGCAGCATGGCAAAATCCTCGCGGTCGGTTCCGCCGACACGGTGAAGATTCCCGCCGGCGCGGACGTGCTCGATGCCACGGGCAAGGTCCTCATGCCCGGCCTCGTCGATTCCCACAGCCACATCGGCTCCGGCACCGGGGGCGACGGCTCCAGTCCGATCCAGCCTGATGTCCGCGTGCTCGATTCGTTCGACGCGCGCGACTCATCGATTCGCAAAGCCCGCGCCGGCGGTATCACGACGGCCAACGTGATGCCGGGCTCCGGCCACCTCATCAGCGGCCAGACGCTTTATCTGAAATTGCGCGAGGCCCGCGTCATCGACGATCTTTTGATCAAACTCCCCGACGGCTCCTTCGCCGGCGGTCTGAAAATGGCCAATGGCACCAACTCCATTCGGACCGCGCCCTTTCCCGGCACGCGGGCGAAGTCCGCCGCGCTCGTCCGCGAGCACTACGTCAAGGCGCAGGAGTATCGGGAGAAAATCAAACGCGCCGCCGGCGACGCCGAAAAACTCCCGCCGCGCGACCTCGCCCTCGAAGAACTGGTCGAGGTCCTCGACGGCAAACGTATCGTCCAGCACCACTCGCATCGCGCCGACGACTTGCTCACGGTCCTGCGCATCTCCAAGGAGTTTGGCTACAAGGTCGTCCTCCACCACTTGAGCGAAGGCTGGAAGGTCGCCGCCGAAATCGCCGCCGCCGGCGTCGGCTGTTCGGTGATCATGGTGGATTCTCCCGGAGGTAAACTGGAGGCGCGCGAACTCGACTGGAGCACTCCCGTCGCTCTGGAGAAGGCGGGTGCGCTCGTGGGTTTTCACACCGATGATCCCGTCACCGACTCGCGCCTTTTCCTCCGCTCGGCCGCATTTGCGGTGCGGGCGGGCATGACGCGCCGAGGTGCGCTCGCCGCCGTGACTCTCGCCAACGCAAAACTCCTCGGCTTGGAAAAGCGCGTCGGTTCGCTCGAGGCCGGCAAGGATGCGGATTTTATTATCCTCTCCGGCGATCCCCTCAGCACCTACACGCACGTCGAACAAACGTGGATCGAAGGCCGCAAGAGCTTCGACCGGTCCCGGCCCGAAGATCGCCTGCATGCGGTGGGTGGCCCGGGTGCGGGCAACCCGCAGCGCGCGCATCTGTGTTGTTTCACCAGTGCTTGGGATCTCATCGCCGCCGCCAACGGAGCCAACCAATGAAAACTTTCCCCCGTCTCGTTTCCTCGCTTGCGCTGGCGGTCTTCGCCGGCCCGCTCGCATCGCACGCCGAAAACGTCGCCATCACCGGCGGCACGGTGTATCCGGTTTCTGGCTCGCCGCTGAAAAATGCCGTCGTACTCCTCCGCGACGGCAAGATCGAAGCTATCGGTCCCGCCGCCACGACGAAGATTCCCGCCGGTTATCGGGCGATCACCGCCGCCGTGGTCACGCCCGGTCTGATCGACGCCCACGCGACGGTCGGTCTCTCGGGCATTCTCAACCAACCCCACGACCAGGATCAGCTGGAGAAATCCGCGCCGTTCCAACCCGAGCTCCGGGCGATCGACGCCTACAACGCGCAGGACCCGCTCGTCGCGTGGGTGCGCTCCTTGGGTGTCACCACGGTCAATACCGGTCACTCGCCCAATGCGTTGGCGTCCGGCCAGACCATGATCGTCAAAACGTTTGGGCGCGGCGCCGACCAAGATGTGATCAACCCGGCCGCGATGACCGCCGTCACCCTGGGTCGCAACGGCCTCACCGCCGCCGAAGTCGTGCCTGGTGCCGGCACTCCGTCCGCGAAAGCTCCCGGCACGCGCGCCAAAGCTGTCGCGATGCTGCGCGCCGAACTGATCAAGGCGCAGGAATACGCCAAGAAAAAGGCCGCCAAAGATGAGACCAAACGCCCCGCGCGCGACCTCCGGGCCGAGACGCTCCTGCGGGCGTTCTCCGGTGAGCAGCCCCTCCTGATCAACGCCCATCGCCAGCAAGATATTCTCTCCGCCTTGCGCGTCGCACAGGAGTTTGGCCTGAAGATCATTCTCGACGGCTGCGCCGACGCTCCGCTGGTGCTCAACGAAATCAAGGCGAGCGGCTTTCCGGTCATCTTGCACGCCACCATGGCCCGCAGCAGCGCCGACGCGGAAAATCTCAGTGTTGAAACGGCCGCGAAACTCCGCGCCGCCGGTATCCCGTTTGCCCTCCAAAGCGGCTACGAAAGTTACGTGCCGAAGACCCGCGTCGTCCTCTTCGAAGCGGCCGTCGCCGCCGGCAATGGCTTGGGCTTCGACGGTGCGCTCGCGAGCATCACCCTCGATGCTGCGAAGCTCCTCGGTATTGCAGCTCGCACCGGCTCGCTCGAGGTGGGCAAGGATGCCGATCTCGCCCTCTACGACGGCGACCCGTTCGAATACACGACGCACTGCACCGGCACTGTGATCGGCGGCCAAGTGTTCGTCGACGGACCGCGTTAAGCGGTGACGATGCAGTCGATCCGTCCAAGACGGGAGTCCTAGCGCGCCGCCGCCGCAACCGAAGAACCACCCTCCTTTTTCACCACAGATTTCACGGATCAACCCGGATAAAGGCAGTGATGGTATGAAGGTGCCCAGCCGTGTGATCCGTGGTCAAATTCTGAGAGGAGATACGAGGAAATCCTCGCAGCGAAACAAGCACGACGAACTGGTAATTGCGGACTTTATCGCAGACTGCGCCGGGAAAAAGAGGCTTCGCAGCCGCGAGGCTCATGCGCTGAAAATTTTCTGTCCTTAATTTTTCTGTCGTCCCTGCCGTTTGATCCAGACATTTTCGACAGAAAGATTTTGGACAGAAAAATTTCCAAAACCCGCGCAGCGCTTGGATTTTTAAAGGCGGAGGAGAAACTCGCTCTCTCCGCGAGCTTCGCGCTAATTTCGGGAGCGATCATTGAGATCAACATGTTGGTCGCTACGAGCGGATAGTCAGACAGAGCGGACGGAGTTCTGTCACAGAGGACACAGAGCCCATTGCGCTGTCTTGCTCGGTGCCCTCGGTGACTCCGGCCTTGGCTTCATCCGA
>CAMBVX010000610.1 GCA_945871085.1 Opitutus sp. GAS368
CCCACGCAACCGCGCGAGCACGTTCGCGATCTACTTGGCCTCGGGCAGCCGCACCCACCACGCCGCGAGAGCGAGGAGGGCGACGACGGCGGCCAACGAGTAGAAAACCGCCGCATACGACCCGGTGGCCGCGTGGCACTGCGCGAGGAGCAGCGGGCCGACGGCGGAGGCCAGCACGGTCAGCATTTGCGCCGTGCCGACGATGCGACCGAGATGCGCACGGCCAAATAACTGCGCCCACACGCTGAAGAAAATCACGATTACGAATCCGCCGGTGAGACCCATGACGACGGAGAACGCGTCCACTTGCGCGAGGGTCGTGAGCGAAGGCAGCGCGCACAGGGCCAAGCCGAGCAGTGCCATGGTGAGGGCCATGAGGCGGTTCATGCTCCACCGCGCCGCGAGCCAGCCGCCGAGGAAATTTCCGACGAGCGAAAGCAACGCCACGATCACGAGGCTCCGGTGATAAGTCCCCGCCGCGAAACCGCGTTCGGCGAGGATCGACTCGTTGAACAATCCCACGCCCGAGGCGACGAGATTGTAGGTCGAACTCGCGAGCGCGAAGACCCAGAAGGCCGGCGTGCGCAGCGCTTGGCCCCACGTCAGGCTGACGGTAGGCTCGGCCGCCGCCGGCGCGGGATCATTTTCCAACGCCAAGCCGCATTCCTCCGGGCCGCGTCGTGCCAGCCACCATGCGATTAGCGCCAGGCCCGGAAGCAAACACCAACCGATCAGAGCCCAAGCGGTCCGCCAACCTTCGCTGCTCACGATGCCGCCGATGATCGGGAACGCCGTCATGAAGCCTATGCTCAACGCCACGGAAAAAACACCCATCGCCAGATTCAACCGGCCGGGAAACCACTGGCCCACCATCGTGACGCTCACCACCGACAGGGCACTCTGACCCAGCCCGCGTGACAACACGAGCAGGCCAAACATCGCGGCCACGCCGGTCGTCACGCTCATGCCCAACACCACGAGCCCCAACATCGCGGCGATCACGGTCAGCACAATCCGCGTTCCGACTTGATCCTGCAGCCGGCCGACGCCGATGCAGCAGAGCGAGCCGAGGAGTGTCGCCCACAGATTCATTTCGGCGAACGCCACCCGGTTGAGCTGAAGATCTTTCAATAACGATTCGGTGATCAGGCCCAGACCCTGGGTCCGACCCGGCAACGTCCCCACCATGGCGAGCGCCGCGAGTCCGACCATGACCCAGCCATAGTAAAAACGCGTGCGCGACAGCAGAGCGGGCAAGCGGGAGAAGAGGGCGGCATCTTGAGTCAT
The DNA here is from genome assembly GCA_945871085.1 of Opitutus sp. GAS368. Taxonomy (GTDB): domain Bacteria; phylum Verrucomicrobiota; class Verrucomicrobiia; order Opitutales; family Opitutaceae; genus GAS368. Next base: position 1,288 of record CAMBVX010000610.1, read on the forward strand.
GAGTGGGAGGGCCGGACGGGTGGGCGCGGAGAAAAGTGCGCGGCGGGAGCCACGCGCTGCAAACCTTTCAGTTGCTGCTCGGGCGACACCGCGCACCCTCTCGCCGGTCGCCTTATGCACCCGCTAAAAATCCTCACGCGTTTTGTCGTCCTCGGACTCCTCTCGTCCTGCCATGTCGGCGGCGCCCAAGAGGCCAAGCCTTTCGCCGGTTTGACGGTTCACGCGGCCCCGAAGCCCTTGCCCGCTGGCGCGATCACCGCTGATTGGCCGCACTTCCTCGGACCGAAACACGACGCCACGAGCCCTGAGACCAAGCTGCTCGGGACCTGGCCGGCCGGTGGTCCGAAAAAAATCTGGGAGCTGAACACGGGCGAGGGCTACGCATGCCCGGTCTTTTCCGCCGGGAGACTGGTTTACTTTCACCGCGTCGATGGGAAGGAAACCATCGACTGTCTCGATCCGGAGACGGGCCGGCGTTTCTGGCGTTTTGACTATCCGGTCGAGTATCAGGACCGCTATGGTTTCAGCCCCGGGCCGCGCTCCAGTGCGGTGATTGACGGTGATCGCGTCTACGTCGCTGGCGTGACAGCGCTGCTCCATTGTCTCGAGCTCAAAACCGGGAAACTGCTCTGGCGGCGCGACCTGACGGCGGACTACAAAATTCCTCAATATTTTTTCGGTTATGGCCCGACGCCGTTCGTTTGGAAGGATCGCGTGATCGTCAACGTCGGTGGGAAAGCGCGCGACGAAACCGCGGGCACCTGCGTCGCCGCGTTCGACAAACTCACGGGGAAAACCCTGTGGGAGGTCGAAGACACGTGGGGCGCGAGTTATGCTTCGCCCATCGTCGCCAAGATTCGGGGCCGCGAGGTCGCGCTGGTGATTGCCGCCGGGGATAGCCGACCTAGCGCCGGCGGATTGCTCACGATCGATCCGCAGACGGGCAAAGTTCACGACCGTTTTCCGTGGCGTGCGAAGGTCTATGAATCCGTGATCGCGGGCACGCCGCTCGTCGTCGGTGATACGCGTGTTTACATTTCCGAAACCTACGAAAAGGGCGGGACGCTGTTGGAGTTCGACGAGAATTTGAAATCGAAGCAGCTCTGGACGCAGCGCGGCTTCGGGCTGCACTGGATGATGCCGCTGAATATCGGCGGTCACCTCTACGGCTTCGCGGGTCGGAATCCGCCCGACACCGAATTCAAGTGCTTGGACGTCGCGACGGGGAGAATTATTTGGAGCGACGACACGCGCTTCGATGAAAACGGCCGCACCGCTAGTTTTTTTCGCGCCAGCCTGCTGCAAGCTGATGGACGCGTTTTCTGCCTGGGTGAGGACGGGCTTTTCGCTGAATTCGGGCTTACTCCAAAGGGTGCGGTGACTAAGCAGCGCGTTCGTCTCTTCCGCGCCACGTCCACGTGGACGCTCCCGGCGCTGCACCGCGGCCTCCTCTACGTGGTCCACAATGAGCGCGACACTCTTAGTGGGGCACCGGCGCGGTTAATCTGCTACGACTTTCGCGGCGAGTGATCGGCACGGATGTCGTAACACGAAATCGTATCGAGGTAGCGGAGGTACAGGCGTCCGTCGTAGATTACGGGATGCGCCCACGCGTTGCGGTCGCGAGTTTCGGCGAGCCGGAAGCGGCCGCGCACCGCGAAATCTTTTTCCGTCGGCTCCAGGAGGAGCATCCAGCCATCCTCGGCGAGCGCATAGAGCCGGCCGTCGGCATACAGGACGCAGCCTTTGGTGAATACGGTCGTCTCGTAGAGGAGTTCACCGTTGCGCGCATCAATGGCCTGCCAGCTGCCGCGGCGCGGGTAGGTCGAGCCGTAGAGTCGCCCACCGATGTGAACGACGCCGCCTTGGCAGGTGTCGAGCGCGGTCGTCCACGCGTCCGCCACCCCGACCGGCTG
>CAMBVX010000611.1 GCA_945871085.1 Opitutus sp. GAS368
GCATGTTTTTTTGATGAGCGCCGTTCGATGAATGGCAAGCGCCGAGGCCAAGAACCCCCGCGCTCGGAGCGGCGCGGCGGCGAGCGCCGGCCCTACACGAGGCAGGCCTTGAAGGCTTCCGTGAGGGCGGGGCGGTCGAGGTTTTTGCCGATGAAGACGAGGGTGTTGGTGCGGGGTTCGGCGGGCTTCCACTCGCGGTCGAACTTCGCGTCGAAGAGCATGTGCACGCCTTGGAAGACGAGGCGCTTGTTCGAGCCTTTGACCGCGAGCACGCCTTTCATGCGGTAGATGTCGCCGCCTTTTACACGGAGGAGTTCGCTGATCCAGTCGTTGAGTTTTTTGCCGTCGAGGTCACCGGGGGTGCTGATGCCAACGCTCGTGACGGCGTCGTTGTGCGTGTGCGCGGCGTGGTAGTCTTGCTGCCAGCAGGGCTTGGCGGTCTCGCCCATCACCTGAATGTGCAGCGGGTGTTCGCCGCAGGCTTCGAAGACGAAAAAGAAGCCGGGGGCTGGGATTTTTAGAACGAACTTGCCGTTGCCTTCGGTGAGGAGGAGGCGGTGCAAGGTGGCGCCGGGGACGACGGTATCGCCGTCTTTGAGACGGGCTTCCCAGTCGGCGAAGACGTGGACGGCAGCGTCGCGCGCGGTGGCAATCGCGGCGAGGGCGTCGGGCGTGGTGAAGTCGCCGTTGGGCGAGAGTTTCACGGGCATCACGACGACATCGAGTTCGTTTTCGTTGCCGTGGTGATGATGGTGGTGCTCGTGGTCGCACTTCCCGTGCTCGTGATCGCAGTTCGAGTGGTCGTGGTCGGCGTGATCATGGCCGTCATGATCGTGGTGGCCGATGATGAGTTCGTGTGCGCCGACCGGGAGCGCGTAGGCGCCGGCCCATTCGAAGGGGTATTCGGGTTCGAGGAACTTGGGGTCGACGTCGATGGCGCGACCGAGGTTGAAGCCGCCGACGTTGAGCACGTGGTCGAGAGGGACGTCGGCGTTTTGGGTACGGTGGATATTGGCGACGGCGTTGATGGCGCGGATCCGGAGTTCGAGGGCGTCGAGCTCGGCGGGGGCGACGAGGTCGGTCTTGTTGAGGAGGATGACGTCGGCGAAGGCGAGTTGCTTGACGGATTCATCGTCGGTGCCGAGGTGCTGGAGGATGTGTTTGGCGTCGACGACGGTGACGATGGCGTCGAGGCGGAAGTTGGCCTTCATCTCGTCGTCGGTGAAAAACGTCTGCGCGACGGGGCCGGGGTTGGCGAGGCCGGTGGTCTCGATGAGAATGCCGTCGAGCTGATCCTTGCGCTTCATGAGACGGCCGAGGATGCGGATGAGATCGCCGCGGACGGTGCAGCAGATGCAGCCGTTGTTCATCTCGAAGAGCTCTTCGTCGGATTGGATGACGAGTTGGTTATCCACGCCGACTTCGCCGAATTCGTTTTCGATGACGGCGAGTTTTTTACCGTGTTGTTCGGTGAGGATGCGGTTGAGGAGCGTGGTTTTTCCGGCGCCGAGGAAGCCGGTGAGAACGGTGACGGGAATGGGCATGGGCGGAGAGAGTGAGCGTGAAAGTGAAAGTGAAAGTGAAAGTGAGAGTGAAAGTGAGAAGCGGGGGAGATGGGCGGCGCGGTGGGGACTAGTTTTTCATTTTCAGCAGGCCGTCGCCTTCGAGCTCGTAGATCGTCGAAAGCAAGCCGTCGTCCCATTGCGCGCGGACGCGGAGGCGGCCGGCGAGAAACAGGGGCACGTCCTGCACGGGGGGCAGTCCTTCTTTTTTCATTTTGACGGCGATCCACTCGTTGACGGTCGGCGTGACGCCGTAGCAGCAGAGTTGGGAACTGCTGAGAAAGAAGAACTCCGTGGCAAATCCGCCTTCGAGTTTGGTGGGCAACATGAAACCGGTGAGGACGACTTTTTTGCCGTCGAGGCGGCGGATGGAAGCGGGGACTTGGGCGAGGACGTCCGGGGGCGACGTGCCGGGCGGCAGAGGTTGCGGGGGAGCGGTGAAGGCCCAGCCGGCGAGTTGGCTGAAGGCGATTTTGGTGTAGCCGCTTTGGGTTTCAAGCGGGCCGTCGAGCGCGGCGAGGGGCGGGCCGGGAAGACGCAAAATGGGGCGGGCGGGCGAGGGCGGCGGCATTTCGCTGCGGGCCCCGGGATGTTCGGGGTCGGCGCTGCCGGGCAGGGCGGAGGATTCGGAATCGAAAGACTGATTGTGGAGGGCGACGGCTTTCGCGTAGGCGGGATCGGAGAAATCGAGCGGGCCGCCGTCGGCGCTGATCGGGATTTTCAGTCCACAGCAGAGCGAGTGGTCGCGAGGGCCCTTGCCGAAGGGAGGCGCGGCGAGGGCCACGGTCACCAAGGCCGCCGCCGCGGCGCCGGCACCCAGGGCAGTGAGCCGAGTCGGTTGAGGGCACAGGAGGTCGAGAATCGACATGGTCCGGAGACAGCTAGGGCGGATTTTTTGTAACCCAATAGGTTACAAGTGGTGGGGACGCGCTTCGGTGGCGGTGGGCAGGCTGGTCACGGGGTCGTCGGAGTGAATTTGAAGGAGACACCTTTGAACGAGTTGTCGCGAATCGTGAGCGACGTGATCACGCCTTCGAAGGATGCGGTGGTCTTGAGCCAATCGGCGGTGGCCTCGAACTGGGAGGTGGCGCCGACTTTTTCCCCGGTGGCGGTATTGGCGACGGCGACGAGGGTGAGTGTTTGTTTCGCGCCGGCGACGGTGGCGGTGATCTCGAAGGATGGGGCGGAGACGCGAACAAAACTCTCGGCGTGGCCGTCGAGGAGATAGGCGGTGAGTTTGCCGGTGGCGGCCTCGCGGACGAGTTCGAGAGTGAAGGCGTGTTCGCCGAGCTCGACTAACGTGCCACCGTGGGGGGCGGTGTGGGCGTGTTTGGCCTGGGCGGAGTGATCGTGGCCGGCGTGCGGATCTTTCTTGGTGCAGGCGGCGAGGGTGCAGAGGAGCACGGTGGCGAGGGTGGCGAGGAGGGTGTTGTTCATGATGATCAGGGACAATGTGGGAATGCGGCGAAATTGCGAGCGATCAGGGCAACGGCACGCGGAGCCGTCCGCTCAATGGGAGAACATGAGGTTGGCGAGTCCGAGGAACGCGAGGAGACCGCCGAGGGCGCGGTGGTCGAGACGGTCGATCCAGCGGAGACGTTGCACGCCGTGCAGC
>CAMBVX010000612.1 GCA_945871085.1 Opitutus sp. GAS368
GTATCGGTGCTGGCCGGGGCCCCCGGTTGTTTGAATTCTTCCGTCACCAGCTGGGGGAAGTTCGTCGTGTAGATCGGATTCACCGTCTGAATCTTGCCGGATGGGATCGATACGATCGGGCCGTTAAACCCGTTTTCCGTCCAATAAATCGTGCGCGCCGGCTTGTCCGTCGCCGAGGACACGGCGAACGATTCCAGGCGCGTGCGGTATTTCAACACGGCGTCCCCCGTGATGGCCACGGGCACCCGCGTGACCCACGTGATATCCACGCGGCCCGCTTGGGAGGCAAAGGTCCGATTGGCGTGCGGACTGTAGTAATAAGGCCGGATCGGCGCCGAGACGGTCGCCGTGGCGCCGGTCCCGCCACCCCCGGAAAACGTGACGCCGGGCAGCGAGGTGTAGCCCGTCCCGAGACTGGAGAAGGTGACGGAGACCACGCGACCTTGGGCGAGGATCGCCGTGGCCGCTGCGCCGGTGCCACCCCCACCCGAGAAGACGACGGTCGGCACGCTGGTGTAGCCAGCGCCACCCTCGAGCACCGTGACCGCATCCAGCGTCAGGGGCAGCGGCGTAACCGTGGAGGGCGCCGCGACGGTCGTCGCCGTGGCCCCGGTCCCGCCGCCCCCGGAAAACGTGACGCCGGGCACGGAGGTATAACCCGACCCGCGGTTCGAGAAGGTGACGGAGACCACGCGACCTAGGGCGACGGTCGCCGTGGCCGCTGCGCCCGTGCCACCGCCACCCGTGAAGCCGACGGTCGGCACGGTGGTGTAGCCGCTGCCACCCACGTCCACCGTGACCGTATTCAGGGTGAAGGGCTCGGCAAAGGATTCGCCGATGGCGACGGGGGCCTGGCGCCAGTAGGTCGCATCCGCGATCGAAGCTTTATCCGCCTGGGTCGCGGGCGGGGTGATGATCTCGCCGGTCAGGTAGCGCGGCACGCCCGAGGCAAACATGGAGCCAAAGGACGAGGCTTTGAGCGCGATGGCGCCGCCGGAGGGATAGCGCACCGTGATCGTGGCACTGACATCACGCGCGGCCGAACCGCCCGCACTCACGAAGGCGCCGGCGTATTGCGGCGTGGTGGTCGGCGGATTCTGCTGGCTGGGTGCCCCGGCCTGGTAGAGGCGCGTGAACGTGATGCCGGAGATTTCAAACTGCGCCCGGGCCGCCGAGGCGGCACCCAAAGCAAGGAGCAGAAAAAAGACCGGGCGGAAAAAGAAGGAAAGGCGGTGGGTCATGGCGGCGGGGAGCGCGGTCAGTTCGTCGTGATGCTTCCGAGTTCGCTCACGCGGCGGAGTTCGAAAGTGCCCGATACGGTCAACGGATCTTTGTGCACTCCCGTGATCGTTTCGGCATAAGTGCCGCCGAGCACCGTGCTCCCCCAGCCGAGCGGGCTGGAGGTGGGCAACGGCGTGGGGGAAAAGGTAAAGGAGAACGTGCGCCCGATAGTCGGGCTTTCCAATGTTTCCAACGTCCCCGTCAGCAGGTCGAACCGGCTGTTTTTATTGTCGTGGTCCGGATGGTAGGTGTGCACGTAGGGATTCGTGGGCCCATTAAAAGGAATCGAGACGCTGCGGACCAGCGTCTGACCGAGCGCCACGCTGCCCGTGCCGGTCGCGAGGACTTCATCGAGGGGCAGGTGCGTGGCGACGAATCGTTGCGCGTTGGCTTTTTCGTCGGCCTTGAGGTGGGCTTCCTTGGTCGCGATGCCCGGCGCATACGGCGCGGGCGCGAGGCGACCGAGGAATACCTGCGAGAGCACCCGGGCCGTGCCGGCATCGTCCACGTGCAGGAGCACGCGCAGGGGATACGGGCTCTTCGTCGCCGTGCCCGTGAAGCCCACGGCTTTGCTTTCGACGTTGGTGACCGCGACATCGCCCACCCAGAGGCCGGCCAACGAGGTGACGCGGGCACTCACCGGCAGCAGCACTTCCAGAAGATTCGAGCTTTCGGTGAAGCGCAGGAGCGAAGCGTAGAGCGAATTATCGGGGCCCGTGATCGACTCGCGCTTGACGCCGAACACCATTTCCGAAGCGGCCTGCGGCGCGAGCACGACGGTGAACGGCGCGCTCACGGCGGTGAACTCGTAGCTGCTGGTGACGCTGTTAAACGTGCGGCGTGTGAGGGGCACGGCGGCCGTCCATTGATCCTGGCCGACCGGGGCGGTGGCGGAGGCCGTGGGCGTCACGGTGAGCGTCACCGTGGCGGACGAGCGATTGCGCACCCGCACCGTAACTTGCGATCCATTGCGGCCGTAGACGAGACCGGCGAGATTCGAGGGCGTGATTTCCAGCGGAGCGTAGAAATCCGAGACCACCGTCGCATCGAACCAATAGGCCTGCGTGCGATCGAGCGGCTCGAAGGAGGGACTGAAGACTTGCACGACCGCCTCTCCGATCGGGCCGCCCACGTATTTGTAAATCTTGGTGTTCGCCGCGACGGCCGAGGGGAAGGTCGCGAAGTAATTGGCGATCGTCGGCGGGGAGCTCACGCGGGCGGGAAACCCGAGGAAATTCGCGCCGCTGCGCACCCACTTGCTGGCGGGCGGCAGCACCCGTTGGGTGATTGAGAGCGAATAGGTGTCGGTGATCGTGCCGGCGCATTCCACCAGATAGGCCGTCTGGCCGATCAGCGCACTGAGCGTGTCGGGCGTAGCCACATCCTTGGTCCAGGTGCTCCACTCCGGGGTGCCCGCCAAGGGGAGGAGGCCCGCGCCGCCAAACTGGGTCGCCGTGGGGTTCGGGTTCCAGCGCCAGATACTCAGCACCTCGGCGTTGCTGAGGAGCTGCTGCTCGATCGTCGCATAGCTGGCGTCGCCGTGCAGGTAGATCGAATTCCAGCCGCCATGCAGCGTGTAGTTGATCGTCTGCCACTGGGCCCACGCTGTCGGCAGACCGGCACCGGCGAGCACGAGGAGGAGAAGAGAAAGGATTTTATTCATCGCACAGTGAGTCGGTAGAAGCGCGAGGCATCGGCCGGGGCCGAGATGTAGGCGGCCAAAACCCCCACGGCCGTCGCGCGATAGTAGCTGGCCGCGGCGCCGTCCGGCGTGGTCGCCATCGGCACGATCGTCCATGTCCGCAGATCGGCACTTTCCTCGATCGCGTAGACTTTGCCGGTGATGGCAAAGAAGCCGAAGGTGACCGTCGT
>CAMBVX010000613.1 GCA_945871085.1 Opitutus sp. GAS368
AAGCCGTGGGCCCAGGTGCGAATCTTGGCGGCATCGCGCTCGGCGAGCCGGGTGTTCATGGCGCGGAACAGTTCGGAAAGCACCAGATGGGTGTCCGAGGAGTCGCGCGCGGTCATCTGCTCGATCGTGCCGGTGAAGAGACGGTCGCCGTGGAAGATGGCGGTATCTTCGGCGAAGAAGCAGAAAATCAACCGGGCCATGAAATGATTCAGGTCCTCGCGGCGGGCGGCGGTGGCCCACTCCGGGTTGTCCTTGAGCAGTTCGATGTAGAGGCGGTTCAGGCGGCTGGTGGCCTTGATGTCGAAGGCGTTTTCGCGGATCTGCCGGACGGTAGTGATGCCGGCCAGCGGCAAAAAGAAGCCGAAGTGATCGTGGAAATCCGCGTAGGTGCAGGCGACCGTCTCGCCATCAGCCAAGTTCTCCGCCTCGAAGCTCTGGCCATCGGTGGCGAGGATGAACTTGGCCTTTTGCCTCGTGGTCGCGGAGCTCTGGCGCAACGCGGCGAGTGTGGCGGGCACCTCGCCCTCGGCGCAGACTTTTAGGTGGATGTTATTGCGCTGAAGAACACCGCTGGGGAGATCGGATTGGTTCGAGTCGCCACTGCGCAGTCGGCGGAGCGTGGTCTCCTTATTCCCGAAAGCTTCGAGAAAGGTGTAAGGGAAAACCGCCGCGTCAAAGGGCGCGGCGGCGAGATTGGAGACAGCCTGTTCGATCTCAACGGCGTTCATCGGGAGTGATCGTGTGTGCCGTCAAAAACGGGCGGATGGGTGTTTGAGGAAGCAAGGCGTGCGCGAGCGGAGTCGCGGCGACTACTTTTTGAGGGGTTCGAGTTTGTAGTCGGTTTTGCTGTCGAGCATCGACCAGCCCGCGGCGGTGAGTTCCTTGCGGAGGGCGTCGGCGGTGGCGAAGTCCTTGGCTTGTTTCGCGGCCCAGCGTTGGGCGGCGAGGGCGGTGATGGCGGCGGGGACAAAAAGGACTGTTCCTTCGACGTCTAAGCCGAATGCCCACAGCGCGCGGTCGAGTGCGGCAACGTCCGCTTTTGTTGGCTTAGCGGAAGTTGCCGTAGGGTAGAGGAACTCCTGGCGGAGCTCAAACAAAGCGCCCAGTGCGGCAGGGGTGTTCATATCGTCATGCAGCGCAGCAAAAACACGATCAAAGCGACTGGATGCCTCTGGGCCATCAACCGTGTTACGCGGGTCCGCAAGCACGTCCTTAAATGACTTCAATGTTTTCAATGCGCTCTCTGCCGAGTGCAGCGAATCCAGCATGAAGTTGAGTTGCTTGCGCGGGTGCCCCATGAGCAGCGCATATCGGACGGCCATGGGTGAGTAGCCTTTCTCGACGAGGTCGGTGAGCGTGTAGTAGTTGCCCTTGCTCTTGCTCATCGTGGTGCCGTCCACGAGGAGGTGCTCGCTATGATACCAGTGGTGCGCGAAGGTCGTGCCGTTGCAGCATTCGCTTTGGGCGATCTCGTTTTCGTGGTGCGGGAAGAGCAGGTCCACGCCGCCGGAGTGGAGGTCGATGGTGTCGCCGAGGAGCGATTTGCTCATGGCGCTGCACTCGATGTGCCAGCCGGGGCGGCCTTCGCTCGCGCCGCGCGGGCCGGGCCATTTGACGTCGCCGTCTTCTTCGGGTTTGTAGGCTTTCCAGAGGGCGAAGTCGGAGACGGAATCCTTGTGGTCGGCGTCGGCGACGGTGTTGGTGATCTTGAGTTCGCGCTCTTTGATGCGCGAGAGGCCGCCGTAGCCGGGGAAGGACTCGATCTTAAAATAAACGGAGCCGTCGGCAGCGCGGTAGGCATTACCTTTTTCCATCAACACCTCGATCATGTTTACCTGTTCCTTGATGTAGCCGGTGGCGGTGGGTTCGGCGTGGGGGCGCAGGCAGTTGAGCGCGTCGCAGTCGGCGTGGAATTTGTCGGTCCACTTTTTGGTGATCTCGGCGAGAGGGCGTTTTTCCTTTTGGGTCTGGCCAATCGTGCGGTCGTCGACGTCGGTGAGGTTGCGGACGTGTTTTACTTTGTCGGCGCCGAATTCGAGTTCGAGGAGGCGGCGGAGGACGTCGTTGACGACGAAGGTGCGGAAGTTGCCGATGTGGGCGGGGGCGTAGACGGTCGGGCCGCAGTTGTAGAAACGAAAGACGCCGTCGGCGCGAGACGGGGCGAGAGGCTTGAGTTTGCGCTCTAGGGAATCGAAAAGATGAATAGGCATGAACCAGATTTGAACCGTTAATCTTCACTAATTGGCGCTAATAAAGAAAGGGCTGGCTACATTTTTTTGAAGATTAGCGTGAATTAGCGGGGATTAGCGGTTAATTCCGTGCTTTCCTCTCACGCGCTATGCCCGACCACTTCAAGCTCGAGTTGTCTCATCGTCCGCGGCGCTTGCGCCGCACCGCCAGTTTGCGCGCGATGGTCGAGGAGACCGTGCTGCGCCCGGCAGATTTTATTGCGCCGTTGTTCGTCGTCGAGGGCAAGGGTGCGCCGGAGGCGATTGCGTCGATGCCCGGCGTGTTTCGGCTGAATATTGCGGATCTCGTCAAAGAGTGTCGGGCGCTCGCAAAGCTCGGGGTGCCGGCGGTGGCGCTGTTTCCGAAACTGGCTGCGAGTTTGAAGGACGATGAGGGCACGGAGGCATTGAATGAGGACACGTTGGTGTTGCGGGCGGTCCGCGCGGTGAAAAAGGCGTTGCCGCAGATGACGGTGATCACGGATGTCGCTCTCGATCCCTACACGAGCCACGGGCATGACGGCGTGCTCACTGCGGCACGCGACGACGTGGAGAACGATCGGACCGTGGGCATTTTGGCGAAGATGGCGGTGCTCCAAGCGCAGGCCGGCGTCGACCTGGTCGCACCGAGCGACATGATGGACGGGCGCGTAGGGGCGATTCGGCGGGCGCTGGATGCGGCGGGCTTCACGGGCGTGGGCATCATGGCTTATTCGGTGAAATTTGCGTCGGCGTATTATGGGCCGTTTCGCGATGCGGTCGGCAGCGCGAAGGCAGCGGGCACAAATTTACTGAGCAAGGCGACCTACCAGATGAATCCCGCGAATCGCCGTGAGGCGCTGGTCGAAGCCGCGCTCGATGTGGCCGAAGGTGCGGACATCATTATGGTGAAACCAGCCGGGCCCTACCTCGACATCATTC
>CAMBVX010000614.1 GCA_945871085.1 Opitutus sp. GAS368
TTTCTCCGGCACAGCTTCGCGGCGCGGGTGCCGGCCAATAGCGACGCTCGCCAAAGCCCCGTGAAGCTCACCTCCCTCCCCCTCGAAAAAGGCCACCTCGGCCAAAACTGGGATCCGACGAAGGGCGGCTATCAAACCCTGCCCGTCACCCCGTTCGCAGATTTCAAAGGCCACCAAGCCACGGCCTCCTGGCTCATCAACGCCGCCTTTGCCACCGACTGGCAGGCCTTTCAGCGCGAGGGAAAAATCAACGCGCCGCCCGCGGCCATCGAGCCCAGCAAACCTGCGACCGCACCGGCCTCTGCTCCCGTGAAGCCACCGCCAGCCAAACGTCTCACGCTCGCCGAGCAACGCGCGGCGGCAGCACAGCACGCGGTTCGTATCCCCAGCTCGATTGACGGATCAGAACAACTGGTCATCTGGCATTGCCCCGAGAGCGCAGCCCGCGATGTGCAGGGCCAAGGAGTCCCGCTCTTGGTCTACCTCCATTCGTGGAGCGGCGGCTTCGAGCAGGGCGTGTCCTTGATCGGCCTCGCGAAGAAAATGGGCTGGGTGCTCGTCGCTCCCGATTTCCGCGGGCCCAATAACCGTCCCGAAGCCTGCGCCTCGGAACTCGCCTCCCAAGACATTCTCGACGCCGTCGACTACGCGAAGAAACACGCTCGCATTGACTCGTCCCGCATCATCCTCCTCGGCGGCTCGGGTGGTGGCCACATGGCCCTCGTGATGGCCGCCCGCGCACCGCAGGTGTGGGCTGGCGTGAGCGCTTGGGTGCCCATCTCCGACCTCGCCGCCTGGCACGCGGAGAGCACCGCCCGCAAGACCAACTACGCAAAGATGATCGCACAATCCTGCGGCGGCCCGCCCAGCCCGACGACCGAGAGCGAATATCGGAAGCGCTCACCGCTTTTTCATCTCGCAGCAGCCAAGAATGTGCCGCTCGACATCAATACCGGTATCCACGATGGACACACGGGGTCCGTGCCAGTGAGCCACTCGCTCTACGCGTTCAACGCCCTGGCCGCAGCCTCGGGCCACCCGGAACGCAAAGTCAGCGAGGCCGACATCCGCTCCATGGTGAAGGAGCAGAAGATTCCCGCCGCGCTCGCCAGCGAGACCCAAACCGACCCGGAGCGGCAAAAGCCGGTGCTCTTCCGCCGCATCGCCAGCCAGGCCCGCATCACCGTCTTCGACGGCGGACATGATTCCGAACCCGCCGCAGCTATCGCGTGGCTCGCCCGCCAGCGCCGCGGCCAGGCCGCCGATTTCACCCTCGGCAGTGCCGCCTCCGCCGCGGCCGAAGCCGTCGGAAAATAGCAATAAACGACGCCGCCCGATGCAAAATCCAACAGAGAGCACACGCTTTGAGCAGAAACCAAAACCCTTGCACTCGCGCTGGGACGCTTCCTCGACCTCATGACACGCCTTGGTTTGCTTCGCGCTCTGGTTGTTCTGCTCACGACTTCGACGTTTCTTTTGCCAGCAGCCGAATTTTACGTCGCCCCGCAAGGCGATGACGCGAGTCCGGGTAGCCACGAACATCCGTTCGCCACGTTGGAGCGTGCGCGGGATGCCGTGCGCGCACTCAGCGCAGCGAAGAAGTATCCCGCCGAGGGCGTCACGGTTTGGATCCGAGGCGGGGTGTATCAACGCAAGCATTCCTTCGATCTCGATACGCGTGATTCCGGCCAACGCGGCGCGCCCGTCGTCTATGCCGCCAGTGCCGGAGAGACGGTGCGCCTCGTCGGCGGGCGCACGGTGCCGGCGTCGCGGTTTCGTCCGGTGGTGGACCGCGTTTTTTTAGATCGCGTCATCAGTCGCGCCGCGCGACGGCACTTGTTGCAGGTGGATTTGAAAGCGTTGGGCATTACGGATTATGGCGAGCTGATTCCGGTGCATGCGGTGGACTTCGGTTCCAACACCCACTACGTGCCTGCGCCGCTGGAATTGTTCATCGACGGGAAAGCGGCGACGTTGGCCCGCTGGCCGAACCGCAATGACGCCGCGCCGATGCTCGGGTTGATCGAGAGCGCGGTGCAGGCCATGGTAAAAGATGACAAGGGCGGGGCGAAGGAGTATTCGACCCTCATCTTAAAAGACGTGCCGACTAAACCTTGGGGAACCGAGGGGAACGGCGACTATCCGGCCTTGTTTCCGCAGCAGGCAATGTCGCATCTAAGCCAGTGGGGAACTGTCGACGACGCCTATCTCGTCGGCGGTTTGGTCCGGGCCTACGCGCACACGAGTCGGAAAATCGGCGCGATCGACGCCAAGCTGGGGACCGTGACATTCACGACTCCGATCCAAGTCTGGCCGAACTACCACGACATGGCGAAGTGGTTCTATTTTTCCAATCTCCCGCAGGAACTCGATGTGCCGGGCGAGTATTATCTTGATCGAAAGACCGGCGTGCTGACGCTGTATCCGACTGCCGGATTCAACGAGCAGTCGGAGGTCGTGGTGTCGATGCTCAACGACGTACTCGTCGCGATGGAGGGTTGCTCCCACGTGCGCCTCCGTGGACTCACTCTGGAGGCAACGCGTACGAGTGCCGTCTACATCGAGCGTGGTGAGGACAACATCGTCGAGCACTGCGTTATTCGAAACACCGGGATCGCAGGCGCACAGATCGGTTTCGGTTGGGACACCGGCCTCCCCGGTGAATGGGCGGCGCAAGTCTCGCGGGGCGTCGCCGCTCCGCCCGAAGTCGTGGCCGCTGGCACCGGCAATCCGCTCCCGCGCCTCCCTGGCTCGTATCGGCATGTGCTCTGCACGGGGATGGAGCGCCTACCGAATCGCCTCCCGGGCGCGACGGCGTTGGATCGTCAAGGCGGGCGGGGCAACGGTCTCGATGGCTGCACAATCTACGGCACGGGAATTGGCGGAGTGATTCTCGGCGGCGGTGATCGCAAGACGCTGACGCCGGCGGGGAATTTTGTGCGCAATTGCGACATCTCCCGCACCGACCGCCGCGTGCACATGTATGCCGAAGCCGTGGTCGTGGACGGGTGCGGCAATCTCGTGGAAGGAAACTATCTCCACGATAACTACGGCGGGCTGCTCTACTTCCTCGGCAACGATCACCTCATCCAGTTCAACGAGATTTGTCGCGGCCTGACCGCGTCCAAGGACGGCGG
>CAMBVX010000615.1 GCA_945871085.1 Opitutus sp. GAS368
CTGTGGACGTTTGGGATCAAGGGGAGTTTTTAGGCTGAACCTTTCGGACCCCGACGTGAAAACTCCATCGACTGTGAATCATCGATTCCCTGCCTGTCATTGCCAAGGAGGCTCAACGCGGAGCCGTTGGGTGGAAGAGGCGATGAATAATCCCCTTCGTCTGTCGTTGCGCGCGAGGCTTGCCGAGCGTTGCAATCCATCGTCGGTTTCACCGTGGATTGCCGCAGTCGCTTCGGCTCCTTCGCAATGACAACCACGGGGGAAAATTCCCGGCTATCGCGGATCCATCGGCGGCTTTTTTCCCATATGATCCTCCTGCGCTCCTTCCGTCGTCGTGCGCTTCACCTGGTGTTGATGGCCACCGGGTGGCTGGCCTTCGGCCTGCCGGCTCACGCCCAATCCGCCACCGGTACGCTCGCGGGTCGCGTCTTCAACCCACGCAGCGGAGAATTTCTGGAGAACGCCCGCGTCGCCGTCGAAAACACCGGGCTGGAGACCTTCACCGATTCGAACGGCCAGTATCGGCTCGCCCACGTTCCCGCCGGCACCGCCACGGTCCGGGCCTCGTTCACCGGGCTGCCCCAGCATACCGGCACCGTGACCATCGCCCCCGGTGCGACCGTGATGCATGACATCAACCTCGCCCCTGACGACACCGTCCGGCTTGCGAACTTTGTCGTGGCTTCCGCGAAGGAGATGGACGCCGCGGCGGTCGCGATCAACGAGCAGCGCTACGCGCCGAATGTCCGGAACGTCGCCTCGACCGACGAATTCGGCGGTGTGGCCGAGGGCAGCGTCGGGGAGTTCCTGAAGCTGATGCCGAGCATCAACATCGAGTATGGCGGCGGCAACGCGCGCGAAATCTCGATCAACGGCGCGCCGTCCGGCAGCGTGCCCGTGACGATCGGGGGCTTCGACATGGCGAGCGCCGGCGGTTTCACCACGGGCAACGGCAACAATCGTGCCGTGGAACTGGATACGGTGGCCCTCAACAACCTCGCGCGCGTCGAGGTCCTGCATTCGCCGACGCCGGAATCGCCCGGCTCGGCCCTCGCCGGTTCGGTGAACCTCGTCCCGCGCAGCTCGTTTTCGCGCTCCCGTCCGGAGTTCAACCTGAGCGCCTACGTCCTCATGCGCGACGACGAGCGCACCTTCCACACCACCCCCGGTCCGCGCGACCACCCCACGCGCAAGATTCATCCCGGCTTTGATTTCTCCTACGTCAAGCCGGTGAACAAGAATTTTGGGTACACGCTGTCGGGCGGCAGCTCGGAGCAGTATGGCAGCGAGCGGGACAACCAGAATTTCTGGCGCGGCGTGCGCACCGCGACCAACGGCGGCACGTTCCCCGCGACCTCGTTCGATCGGCCCTATATGACGGAGTTCTCGGTCCGCGATACCTGGAAAAACAGCCGGCGCAATTCCCTCGGCGGCAGCGTGGACTGGAAGGTCACCGCCAGCGACCGGCTCAACCTCTCGTTTCAATACGGCTCCTTCGACGTCTACATCCAGGGCCGCGTGCTGCAGTTCAACGTCAACCGTGTCCTGCCCGGCAGCTTCAGCGCCACATCGACGCGCGGCTTCGCCGGCGCGGGCAGCATCACGATCGCCACCAACGGACGCGTGGCGAACTCCTACAACTACATGCCGACGCTCCGCTGGGATCACGACGGCCCGGTGTGGAAGACGGAGGCCGGCGTGGGGCACGGCCGGGCGTATACGCGTTTCAAGGACATGGACATCGGGCAGTTTTCGACGACCAACGTCCAGCGCACCGGCGTGACGGTGTCGTTCGACGGCATCACCGAACGGCGGCCGGAGGTGATTACGGTGACCGATGGCACCACCGGCGCTGCGGTGGATCCGTATAACCTGGGCAGCTACACGATGACCAACGCAGGCGGCGCCCCGCTGCACGTCGACGACCTGCGGCGGACCGCCTACGCCAATGTGCGCCGCGATTTTTCCTGGCCGGTGCCGTTCACGCTGAAGGGCGGCCTGGACATCCGGCATTCCGCGCACGACGCCCGCAATGGCGGCGGCGGCGCGTATGCTTTTGTCGGCCGCGACGGACGGGCCACCACGACGCCCACCGCCGCCGGCAGCGACGACTCGGCCCTGCCTTTCCTGGATACCGGCGTCCTGACCCGGCCGGGTTCGCAGGGATTTCCCAACATCCAGATGGTTTCGCCGGAAAAACTCTTCGCGTACTTCAAGGCCAACCCGAACCACTTTACGCGCAACGAGGCGACCGCCTATCAGACGATCGTCAACACGTCGGGGATCGCCCAGGAGACCATTTCCTCCGCCTTTGTCCGGGGCGACGCGCAGTTTTTCGACCGCCGGCTGAAGCTCACGGGCGGCGGACGGTTTGAACAGACCAACATCCGGGCGCAGGGCGCCCTGACGGATCCGTCGCGCAACGTTCAGCGCGGGACCAACGGGCAGCCGCTGCGCGGTCCCAACGGCGCGATTCTGCCGATCACCACGGACGCGCTGGAAGCGGCAAAACTGACGCGCATCGAGCGTGGCACGCGGGCGCAGAAGGAGTACCTCCGGTTTCTTCCGAGTCTCAACGCGAGCCTCAACCTGCGGGAGAATCTGATTCTCCGCGGCTCCTACTATTATTCGATTGGGCGGCCGGGCTACGAACAATACAGTGGCGGGATCACCCTGCCGAACACCGATCTGGGACCGCTCCCGACTAATCGGATCGGGGTCAACAACGTCGGCATCAAGCCGTGGAAGGCAAAAACCGCGAAGCTGCGGTTGGAACAGTATTTCGAGGGCGTTGGCGTGGTTTCGGTCGGCGCGTTTCGGCGTGATTTCGAGAATTTCTTCGGCGGCACGGTGTTCAACGCCACCCCCGAGTTTCTCGCGCTCTACGGGCTGGATGAGGGCACGTACGGTGACTACGACGTTTCGACCAACCACAATCTCCCGGGCATGGTGCGGATGGAGGGCCTGGAATTCGAATACAAGCAGGCGCTCACCTTTCTGCCCGGTTGGGCGCGCGGCATCCAGGTGTTTGCCAACGCGAACACCCTGCGGATGACCGGGGCGAACACCGGGAGCTTCACCGGCGTGAAGGTCATCCCGCGCGCCGGCAGCTGGGGCGCGAGCCT
>CAMBVX010000616.1 GCA_945871085.1 Opitutus sp. GAS368
TCTTCGCCGAAGAGCACGGCGCAGCCGGTGCCGGCGTCGCGCGCGAGTTGCACGAAAGGGGCGAGGTCGAACTCGTAGCCGCCCAGCGTGCGCTGGCCGACAACGAGGTAGTCGAGGAGGCCGGCCTTGAGCCACGTGGCGATGTCGCAACCCAGGACGGCGTATTCGCGGTGATCGATGCGAGCGGAAAGGCCGAGACGGCGTCCGTGTTTCACGCCGGCGGCATCGAGGAGCTGGCGGGTGTCGCGGAGAAACGCGGTCATGAACTCGGCGCGGATCGGACCCCAGCGCGGATCGGTGACGGGGAGTGGGCGCGGGTCGACGCCGTGTTTTTCTTGGAAGATTTTGACGAGCGGTTCTTCGAAACCGAAGAAGGGCGGGTGACGGAGAAAATCGAGGTTAATGCCGTCGATGTCGCGCGTCGCGGCGTCGCGGAGGATGGCAAGTTTGAAGGCGCGGACCTCGGGGTAGGCGTAGGAAAGTTTGGTGCGGTCTTCGCCCTTGGGGCCGCGGACGCGGAACTCGGGATGCGCGCGCCAGAAATCGCTGTTGAATTGGCGGGAGAGCGAATCGTCTTTCGCGCTCGGGGCGTAGTCGCCGTTCATGCGCATCGAGGCGTAGCAAAGGATGCGGTTGGCACGACAGGCGCGCGCGACAACGTCGAGGGTGTCGGTGCCTTCAGTGGCGAGGCGGCGGAAAGTTTCGGCGGCGAGTTGGTCGCCGCGGCGGCCGAAGTCGGTGACGTTCGCGCCGATGAGTTCGGAGGCGGGTGTCGGAAAATTCACGCGGCTGCCGGAGGTGATGCACCATTCGAAGACGGCGACGGAGGTGTCGGCGTAGCTCGCGACCTGCTTGCGAAGGTCGTCGGCATTTTTGTAACGGCCGCTGAAAAAAGCACTGAACCCGTCGTCGTTGACGACGACGAGTTTGGTGCCGTGGCGGGGTGGCGGGGCCTCGGCGGCGGGGAGCGCGAGCGACGCAAAGGAGAGAAGCGCTGCGGTGACGGCGAATGCGAGGGAGGGAGGTCGAAAGCGGAGGCTCATGGCGAAGGAGGCGGGGTTGGCGCGATAGCGGGGGCGGCGTGGAGCGTGAGAGCGCAGACGGCGAAAAGGAGCAGGAGGAAGCGAGTGAGAAGAGTGAACGTATGCGTCGGCTAGCGGGCAGCTACGGTGCGATCGGCGCGTTGGCGTGCCAGTGGAGGGCGCCGCTCGGCCCCATGAAATCTGCGAGATAGTATGACGGCACACCTCGTTTCGCCAAACCGGAGCGATAAAATCCGATGCCGGTTTGATCGCTGCGCTTGGGAGGACGCTGATGCAGGTGAGCGTGCCACAGCAGGTCGATCATGCGGAGACCTTGGTGACTGTCGGCCGTGACCAAAATGGCCGGTTTGACCGCGCCTTTTGGGGAGCGCGGGAACAGTGCCAACTGGCGGGCGTTGATTGGCGGCAAGGTGAGGAAATCGGGGTCGGTCAGCGCGACGTGGGCGGCAAGCGCCTCGCGGGTGGAGAAAGGGGTTTCCAACCATTGCAGGCGAGCGCTGCGGCCGAAGCGCAAGGGCAGATCGGGGCGGTGCAAGGCGAGGAACTCCGGGGTGGGCTCGTCGATGCGGAGACGTTCTGCGCCTTCGAGAAAGAGTGGCGTGACCGTTTGATAGTAACCGGCTCGGTTTCGGCTGCGATCAAGGCCCCAGCCTACGCCTTCACCCCAATGGACATCGGAGAAAACCTCCAGATTGTCGAAGGCCACAACGCGGTGCGGGTGAGGACCGTGTTTCAGTTTAAACACCGCACCTACGCACAGGAGCGACAAATCTGGAGGTGTTTTTGGCCGAGGAGCGAGTGTCACGGGCTGCGCACCCGGCGAGGGCTTTTTGAGGATGGCCGCGGCGCGTTTGATTTCGTCACGGCTGAAAAGCGTTTGATGGGGATAGTTGTAGATGAAGCGCTCGATGATCAGGCGATTGCTCCAGCCGCCCGCGTCGTCCGTTGCCAGCATTCGCGCCAGCCGGTTTTGGGCGGAGGGGCCGAGGCGGCGAAAACCGAATTTGCGTTCCAATTCCGCCTCTATCGCCCGGTGTTGCGCACCATTGACGTCCCCGGCCGTGAAGAACTCCGCCTCGTGTTCGACGTGCTCGAGTGACCCGGTGCGGTGCTCGTCGGTTGGTTGTGGGCCCAGCGCGCGCGTCAGACCTCTCAATAGTTGGGTTTCCAGAGTAGGGCTGTCTTCGGGAAACGTGAGGTGTCCCGCGACCAGACTAAATTTCAACCGGAGAAATGCCCCTCGATCTTCAAATGGCGTGTCGGGCGAGCACAGTTTTTCGTCGGACTCCAAGGTGAAGTCGAAAGGCGGTGGCGCTCGCCGCCGGCTCGAAGTGGGTGGCACTGTCGCTGCCGGATCCGTCGCTGCTAGGTCGTCCTCGTCCGGCGCGTCGAACGTCTCCAACAGACTGTCGAGGATGCCGTAGTTCTCCTCTCCGACGACCTCGATATTGTCCACGCACGAGACGAATTCTTTTACCTGATAGTATTCTTCGAGGTCGGCGATTTCGCCGCGCTTCAGCACGCGGCGTGCGACGGCTTTGTCTGTGGCGCGAAGTCGCGAGGTCTTGAAGCGGGCGACGAGCTTCTGGCGGATTTCAGTTTCGCCGTTCGGGGTCAGAGAATTGAACATCCATCGCTCGATCATTTCGCCGTCGAGCGAGCGCAGTTGCTGGAGCGAGAGGCGCGGATGGGCGCATAGGCGTTCGAGTCCTGCGAGCGCTTTGAGTGCATGGGCTTTGCTTTCCGGGCTGTCGGCATAGTCGGCAACCAGTTGGAGCTTGGCGGCGATGAATTCGATGGCCTCGTCGAGAGTCATGGGTGCGGATGAGAAAGAGAGGGGTAGCGTTAGGGCTCGTCGAGGGTGAGGCGGCGGTCTTGGCGGATCGTCCAGGTGCGGCGGCGCGCGCCGTCGGTGAAGGGAACGGAGAGTTAGTAGCCTGTGGCGTCGGGGGACGGAGTGAAGACGGGAGCCGCGGAGGGAGAGGTGAGGACGGTGGGGACGGACCACTTGAGTTCGGGAAACGTCTTCGCCCACCGCCGATGAGCGCGGAAGAAATCGAGTTGCGCGTAGTAGAAATC
>CAMBVX010000617.1 GCA_945871085.1 Opitutus sp. GAS368
GACAGAGTAAGACTAGCTGGATCGCCACGCCCTCCTTCCTCGGGCTCGCGATGACAAACAAGAATTTACCGCGTGTCGTTGAGCCGCGCGATCGTGGCTGGCAACGATTCCCGCGCTCGTGCGCGGGGTGAGCTGTCGCACCCGGTCCGTAATTCGGTCCACCGACTTCCGGTGCGACCAGCGGTGGCCCCGCTCGACGCGATACCCAAGAAAGTAAAAACCTCCGGGTTGGGTCGCACCCATCAAGCGGGTTTTCGCAGGATGCAGCGTCAGGCCGTTTTCACCGCATCACGTTTGCACGCGGGCCCTCGCAGCCTACGCCGCTGCCTCGCTCCGCCACACCAACACGCAGTCGGCGGCGTAGCCCACCATCTCCACGCCGCTGGCAGCGAGGAGTTGGTCCAGCGGACCGAGGTAGAGGCTCGCCGCAAGGGGCTGATAACGGCCCGGGCGGCGACCTCCGTCTCCGGCTGCTCTCCTCCCCGCCTGGCGGCGACGCAGTCGCCTTCGACTGCCCCGCGCTCTCGGTCTGCGCGGGGGCGATGACTTTCACTTTCTGAGTTCATGGTTTCATGGACGCACTGGCACGGACTAGAAAGCCCGTGCCGCACCCAGAAAAGGCAGTGACTTCACTTCCAGTTGCGCCCCCCTCTCCTCCCTTTGCGTTCTCCGCGACCGTTGCGTGAGGCCCCCTGAAGGGGTTCGAACGTTTTCGCGCCACATCTATCCGCCCACTGGCGGGTTTGCGCACCCCGCTTGTCTCACTCCTCAACCACCCCCTTTCCCCCGTGACCACCTCGCCCTTCGTCTCCTCGCCCTCCGCTCTCACTCCGCTCGATGAGCCCCGCCTCCGCGAGGCGCTCAAACGTTGCCCCCCTGCCACCCTCGAAGCCGCACTCGCCTTCCGCGCCACCGGCGACTCCGCCCACCTCCCCGCCATCATCACCGGCGTCATCGAACGCTTCGTCGAACGGTCCCTCCGCGAAAAACTCGCGCCCTCCGCCGACGGCCACGCGGCCTCCGGCGAGCTCCGTCTCATCCAAGACCTCGGCCTCGATTCTCTGACCATGATGGAAATTGTGATACTCACCGAAGACGTCCTTCCCGTCACCATCAACAACGACGAGCTCCGTCACCTCCGCACGCTCGGCGATCTCCACGTTTTCCTCGACTGCAAACTCCGCGGCCTCCCCCTCCCGCCCGCCCTCCTCGCCCAGTCCAATTCCGCCTGCGCCGCCAAATCCTGAAAAGATCTTTCCGCTCCATCACCACTCCGAAATCTCAGATTCTCGATTTCAAGATTTCCGTCCTCCGTCCTCCCATGCGCCTTCCACACCTCTTCCTCGTCCCCCTCCTCCTCGCCTTCGCGTGCACCACCGCGTCCGCCCAATCCACCTTCACCCAGCGCAACCTCACCCCCACCTCCAACAACCTTCTCTGGAGCTTCGCGAGCAGCGGCGGCGCGATGGTCGCCGTCGGCCAACCCGGGCGCATCCTCAGCTCCACTGACGGCGTCACCTGGACACCCCGCTCTTCCGGCACCAACGAATGGATCGTCGCCGTCGCCTACGGCAATGGCCTGTTCGTCGCCGTCGGTGACAACGGCCGCATCCTCCGCTCCGCCGACGGCGGCGTCTCGTGGACCTACGCCAGCAACCTCGCCACCATCTTCCGCCTCAACGGTATCATCTACACCTTCGGCAAGTGGATCGCCGTCGGTGAGAGCGGCATCATCCTCACCTCCACCGACGCCAACACCTGGACCTCCACGCCCTCCGGCACCACCCGCTGGCTCCACGGCCTCGCCACCAGCGGACCATTCCTCTGCACCGTCGGCCAAGCCGGCACCATTCTCATCTCCACCGACGGCCTCGCGTGGACGCCACGCAACTCCACGACGACCCGCAACCTTGAGGTCGTCACCTACGTGAACGGTTACTTCGCCGTCGTCGGCGAAGCCGGCGAATACGTCTTCGCCAGTGCCAGTGGTGGGGCCCAATTCTGGAACAACTATACCGCCTACAAACCCGCCACGACCGCCAACCTGCGCGCCATCGCCAGCGGCGGCGGGAGTATTGTGGCCGTCTCCGACACCGGCGAGATCTTCTCCACGCCCTTCGTGTTCTCTCCGTGGACGCGCCGCGCCAGCGGCACCACCAGCATCCTCAACGCCGTCGGCTTCGCGCGGGACGCGTTCTTCATTCTCGGCCTCAACGACGTCATCCTCCAATCCGAAGGCATCTTCGACGGTCGCCTCGGCAATCTTTCCACGCGCGGCCAAGTCGGCGTCGGCGGAAATATTCTCATCAGCGGCCTCGTCGTCCGCGGCACCGCGTCGAAACGGCTCCTGCTCCGCGCCGCCGGCCCCGCCCTCACCGCCTTCGGACTCACCGGCACCCTCGCCCGTCCCATCCTCTCACTCTTCGATGGTGCCGGGCGTCCCCTTTTCTCCAATACGGGCTGGAGCACCGCCGCCAACGTCGCCGAAATCCGCGCCGCTGCGCAGCAAGTCGGCGCCTTCGCCTTCCCCGATGGCAGCGCCGACTGCGCCCTTCTCGTCACGCTCCCTCCCGGCAGCTACACCGCGCAAGTTTCCGGCGGCGGCCCCACCGGCCTCGCGCTCCTCGAAAGCTACGACCTCGACAACCTCACCACGATGCAATCGCGCCTCGTCAACCTCTCCAGCCGCGGCCTCGTCGGCACCGACCAAAATATCATTATCCCCGGCATTACGACCGGCGGCACCTCCGCGCGCCTCCTCCTCGTCCGCGCCATCGGCCCCGCCCTCGATGCCTTCGGCGTCACCGGCACCCTCACCGACCCACAGATCACCGTCACCCGCACCACGAGCCCCGTGACCGTCGCGACCAACGACAATTGGAACACCCAGCTTTCGCCGACCAACGCGACCTTCACCGCCGCGGACCTCCGCGACTACTCCGCCCGCGCCGGTGCCTTCGCCCTACCGGAGAACAGCCGCGACGCCGCCCTCCTCTTCACGACGTCACCAGGAGCCAACTACACTGTCCAAGTCTCCGGCACCGCCAACACCACCGGCACCGGCCTCGTGGAAGTCTACGACGTGACCGGCCTCTAATCTCTTCTCGTGCCCGC
>CAMBVX010000618.1 GCA_945871085.1 Opitutus sp. GAS368
CGCCGCGTGGCCGAGGCATTGCGTCCGGAGATTCTCGCGCGCATTCCCGACAAGTTGGTGTTCGCGCGACTCACGCCTGACGTGCAGCGGGAAATCGCCGAGCTTCATCTGGCCAACGAGGTCGCCCGGCTGAAATCCGTCGGTTTCGACCTGGCGGTGTCGCGCGAGGCGCTGGAATTTTTGATGCGGGAGGGGTTTCATCCGCAGCTCGGGGCCCGCCCGCTGCGGCAGACGGTGGAGCGGCAATTGCAGGATGCCGTGGTGCGCGGACTGTTTACGGCGGGGTCGGGCGGCGGGAAGGTCGTGTTCGACGCGGCGGCGAATGTGCTGCGGCTGGTGGGGTAGCCGACCGGGGCCGGCTACGTCGGATAGTCCCAGCCTTTGCGATACGCGCGGCGCATGAGTTGGGTCGCGGCGGGGTCGCCGACGATGGCATCCCGGGCGCCGTCCCACTCGATGCTACGGCCCAGTTTCAAGCTGATCATGCCGAGCAGCGAACAGTTCGTCGCGCGGTGGCCTTCCTCGATGTCGGAAATCGGGCGACGTCCGGTCTGGATGGCATCAAGGAAATCGGTCCAGAGTTCCCGGATATTTTGGCTGTCGGGCTGGTGCACCTGGGCGTCCTCGTGCAGCAGCGGGTCTTTTTCGTTCGCGGGGTAAAAGGTCCAACCGCCGCGCCAGCCGAGGCGGAATACGCCCTTCGTGCCGTAGAAATAGCAGCCCACGCCCTCGCCCTTGTCGACGGGGTTGCCGCCGAAGGCCCGGGATTCCCACGCGACCGAGAATTTCTCGAATTCGAAATTCACGAGCTGATGATCCGGGGCGTCGGTCGTTTGCTCGTTCGGCGTGAGCACCGGGGGCCCTTTGACCGGGCGGCCGCCCGTGGAGAAAACACGCTTCGGCCACTTCTCGTCGGTGATCCAGAGGACTTGGTCGAACCAGTGGACGCCCCAATCGCCGAGCGTGCCATTCGCGTAATCGAGGTAGTGCCGGAAGCCGCGCGGGTGGATACCGCGGTTGTTGGCGGTGCCGTTGAACGGGCGCAGCGGCGCCGGGCCACACCACATGTCCCAATCCAGCCCGGATGGCGTCGGGACCGTGGGCAGCGGTTGCTCCGGCCCGGAGCCGAGGGAGTTCACGAAGCAACGCATCATCCCGATCTCCCCGACCTTGCCGGAGCGAATGAACTCCCGGGCCGTCTGGGAGTGCGGGGAGGCGCGACGATGCGTGCCGACCTGGACGACGCGGTTCGCGTGGCGGGCGGCGCGGACCATCGCGTGGCCTTCGTCGATCGTGTGCGCGATTGGCTTTTCCACGTAGACGTGCGCGCCGGCCTTCACCGCCGCAATCGTGGGCAGCGCGTGCCAGTGGTCGGGCGTGGCGACGATGACGATTTCGGGTTTTTCCTTCGCGAGGAGTTCGCGGTAGTCCCGGTATCTCCGCGGTTGGTCGCCGGTGACTTTGGCGATTTTCTCCACGGTGGAGGCGACCTGGCGATCATCGACGTCGCACAGGCCCACGACTTCGCACTGCCGGCTCGCGATGGCTTCGCCGAGGATGTTCCCGCCCCACCAGCCGCAGCCGACGAGGGCGGTGCGATACTTGCGGCCGGATTTCTCGGCGCCGGACGACTTGATGGAAAACGCCGCGAGCGAGATAGCGGCGGCGGCGGAGTGGAGGAAGGAGCGCCGATTTATGGGGATTGCGGAGTGTGGAACGTGCGCGGCGATGTGCAATGCGCGGCTTGCCACGGTGCGGGTTGCGACGGTGGCGGACGACCGGTGCCCCGCCGCCCCCGTTCTTCATATCGGCAAGCCCCGCGCGCTTCCGGCGCGTAGGGTAGTGAGCAGGATCTCGATAATTGACGGCACTTTCCCTCTGATAATTGATGGGATCGGTCAGTAGTTCGCCCTCGATCTGAGGAACTACTCCAGCTTCAAGTGCCACGCCTGTGCATGAACGGCTGAAAGATAGAGGCAAAAGGGCGTCCATCCCTTGTTCGGTGGAAAACGACCCACGACTGGGGAGCCCGTCGATGACCAGTCATTGATGGACTCAACTCCGATTGCTTCAGCCCTCAGATTGCGCGGTCAAGCCGGGTCGCTCTTCCAGTTCGGACCGCGGTAGCACGCTCATCAGGCACAGTCGCTTCTCAGCGGAACAAGCGAATTGCGTGACCCCGAGGACGGTCGAAATGCCCGTTTCAAAAACTCCCCCCTCGGTGGGATAAACACCCCACCTCTGCAGGAGGTCAGCCGCTGCGACGTGCCAAATAAGGTCAAATCCGGCACGGGCAAATCGCACGGAGAGGCTTTCAACGAGCTGAGCAAACGCGCCTCCGCTGCAACTCGCTGATCTTCGTCCCGTGCAAGAACGCGTCGCTTTGGAAGCATCGGAATCCGATGCGCGGAGCTCCGGCGACTCCCACCGAGCCGCGAACCCCACCGCGACGGCCCCATCATCGCCGTCTGAACCGCGCGCCCGCGGCGTGAGATCCACTTCCGTCGGGCCCCCGAAAGCCACGGCGAAAAATCTCCCGCCGATTGAATTCCGTGTAACATCGAATACATTACCCTTCGCCGGTGCACTGAACGTTCGCTCACCCAGCCGGTCACACTCCCTCTCCCGCTCGATCCGACATGGCCCAAACCCTCCGCGTTTATTCCTGGCCCCAAGCGCTCACCCAATGGTGTGTGATCCAGGCGTTCCTCCGTGCGGGTTGCCCCGGTTTTCTGCGCCGTCCAACCGTGCTTTCCGTCGCCTTCGTCGCCGAAGTCAGTGTCGCCCTGCGGTTCCGGACGCTGTCCTATCGCTCCGCCGAAGTCACCGGCCTCTGCCAAGCCGCCGCCGAGTCCGCCTACGAAGCCGCCGGCGGCTCCGCCTATCTGGCCGCCCGAGCCGCCGCGCAAACCGCCGAAGCCGTGTTTCTGGACTCGCTCCATCAGGCTGACGTGCGGGCGCGCAATCTCGCCGAGCGCGAACGGTGCGAGGCCGCGCTCGCGGCCTTGCGCTCGCAATTTTCCGCGGAAGCCGCGGTCGCGCAGCACCGCTGTGCCCGCCGTTACTGGACCGAGCAGTCGCAACAATGGCTGACCGATGATCTGCTGGCG
>CAMBVX010000619.1 GCA_945871085.1 Opitutus sp. GAS368
GCGGACGGCAGCGGCAACGACATCCTCCCGGCCAATCCCACGACGGGTGCGGCGGCGGCGGACCCGTTCAACATCGCGTCTTACACCTGGCTGACGTCCGCCCAACAGGCCGCGGCCAAGCCGCTCTCGTCGGCGCGTTTCAGCCGCTATCTGAACAACCGCTACGGCGACAATCTCGGGCTGACCCTCAAGGCCGGCGGCGGTCACGAATTACACTTCGGCATGTGGAACGAGATCCAGGAGCGCGAGCGCTACCGCACGTGGCACGCGGTGATTGATCCCACCCTGAGCCCGGCGTTCAACGACGGTGCTTACCTCAAGTCGTTTCACTGGAACTACCGCACGACGACGCACATGTTTTACGCCGAGGACAAGTTCACCATGGACAAGTTCACGATCAACGCGGGCGTGAAGTATTTTAGTATCGAGTTTAAGGGCACGCAGTCGCTCCTCCAATCCGACGGCACCACTTATTCGAAGACGTTAAAGAGCAATTCCAAGGTGCTGCCGAGCGTCGGGGCGATCTACAAGCTCGACGCCGCGAGCGAGCTTTTCGCGAGCTACACGCAGAACTTCTCCGCGCTGAAGGACACGCTGTTCACCGACAACGTGACGGCCACCGGCACCGACTACTCGCGCGTGAAGCCGGAATATGCCGACAACTTCGATGTGGGCTACCGCTATGCCGGTCGCAACGTCGGTCTCTCCGCGACGGTTTACCACATCACCTACACGGACAAGATCGTGAATCTCAGCGGCACCGTGGCCAAAGACTACACCAACACGGGTGCCGGCAGTGTGCTCGTGAACGTCGGCGGCCTGAAGCCTACGGCACCGAGCTCGCGGCCAATTACCGCCTGGGCGGCGGCTTCAGCCTCCTCGGCACCTTCAGCTCGAATCGCGCGACCTACACTGAGAACACGCCCGACGGCACGATTCTCAAAGGCAAGAGAGTCGTCGATACCCCCGATCTGATCGCATCCTACGGAGTGCTCTACAATAAGGACGGCTTCAGCGCCGGCCTCGTGGGGAAGAGCACGGGCAAGCTCTACGGCACCTACAGCAACGACAACTACGCGAAGGCCGCGACGGTGTTCGACTTCAATCTCGGCTACACCCGCACGTTTGCCGGTCGCGATTTCATCCGCAGCGTCGGCTTCGATTTCAACGTGATCAACGCGGCGGACAAGAGCTACCTCGGCGCGGTGTCCACGAACGACCAAGGTTACGTCAAGAGCGACGCCGCCGCCACCACGATGCTCTATAACATCGGTGCGCCGCGCACGTTCACTTTTTCGGTCAGCCTCGGCTTCTGACCCCTCCCGTTTGTAATTAAACAGCTGACACGCGGCGCGGTCCAACCGCGCCGCGTTTTGGCGGCTAGCTTTCCTCTTTCACCATGAATCGTCGCTCCTTCTTCAATCGTTCCGCCACGCTCGCCCTCGGCGCCGCCGTCGGTTCCTCGTCGGGTCTGCTCGCTGCCGCCACCGGACCGTCGCTGGACCGCAAACGTGTGCTTCGCGCCGCCCATCTCACCGATATTCACGTCATGCCCGAAATGGAGGGCCACCAGAGTCCGGCCGCCGGCATGACCGACGCCCTCCGCCACGCCCAGGCGCAGGCGGACAAGCCTGACGTGCTTTTTTTCGGCGGCGATCTGATCATGGATGCACTCAAGCTGGAGAAGGAAAAAGTGACGGCTCAGTGGGACGTATGGGGAAAAGTCGTCTCGGCGGAAGTGAAGATCCCGGCGAAACTTTGCCTCGGCAATCACGACGTGTGGGGTTGGGGGATACGGGATGCGGCGCTGGAAACGGAGGCGCTTTACGGCAAAGCCTTCGCGCTGGAGCGGCTCGCGTTGAAAGACCGCTATTATTCCTATGATCAAGCGGGCTGGCATTTTGTCGTGCTCGATTCCGTGCAGCGTGACTACGGCAACAAACACGGCTACACTGCGCGCCTCGACGATGCGCAGTTTGCCTGGTTGGCGAAAGACCTCGCGGCCACGCCGGTCGCCACACCCGTGTGCGTGCTCTCGCACATTCCCATTCTCAGCGCGTGTGTCTTTTTTGATACGGACCTGGAGGCGACAGGGAGTTGGCTCATTCCCGGGGCGTGGACCCATATCGACGCCCGGCGCATCAAGGATCTTTTCCGCAAGCACGCCAATGTGAAGGTGTGCCTCAGCGGTCACGTGCACCTCGCCGACGACATCACCTACCTCGGGGTGCGCTACCTCTGCAACGGGGCGGTCAGCGGTGGCTGGTGGAAGGGCGATTACCAAGAGTTTCCCCCGGCCTATGCGCTCGTGGATTTCTACGACGATGGTTCGGTGGAGAACCGCTTGGTGCCTTATCGCCGAGCTTGAGGGCGGAGTCATCCCACCGGTCGTCGTCGAGCCCCCTGCGGCGGAGTTTCTCGGAGCCGTGCAAGAGACCTGCGCGTTGTTGCGCGAGCAGTTCCCCACCGCGCGTTGCCTAGCGTTTTGGGGTTTCGACGGTTCGCTGCTGGAGGGCGACTGCACCGAGGGTTAGGCTGACTGCGGGCACGAGGTTTAGCCGGGGCTTGCACGCCTCGCGATCGCGCGGGAGCGGATTCACGGCCTCCAGGTGCGCGCGACCGCCGGGCGGCTGACGAGGGAAGTCGTGTAGCCGGTGCCGTTCGGCGAGGGGAATTTGACGCGGTTGCACGAGATCGTGCGGGCGAGCCAAGCCGAGTCGCCGCTGCAGCCGGTTTTTGTGCGCGCGGCCTGCGGCAATGATTTCGTGACCGACGGGCCTTTCGCCGCCTTTGTCCCGCGCCAAGTTTTTCCGGTCGGGCCGCCGCTCGTGGTGATGATCAATGCCGGGTTGGCTCCGGTGGAATACCGGCACGTGTTTCGTTCGGTGCGGCCGACGCGGATTTTCGCACCAGTTTGAGTAGCGATGCACGCGCAACCGACGCCCGACTACCGCCGGTCGTGGCTGCTGTTGGGCATGCTGTGGGGCTACATCGGAGTTTACCTGGGTCGGGAAAATCAGGCGGTCGCGGTGCCGTTGCAGCGGGAGGAGATCGGCGCGAGCAAGGAGGAGATCGGTCGGATTGC
This sequence comes from Opitutus sp. GAS368, assembly GCA_945871085.1. Lineage (GTDB taxonomy): Bacteria > Verrucomicrobiota > Verrucomicrobiia > Opitutales > Opitutaceae > GAS368. Next base: position 3,086 of record CAMBVX010000619.1, read on the forward strand.
GAGTGCGGGCGCGCTGG
>CAMBVX010000620.1 GCA_945871085.1 Opitutus sp. GAS368
CGAGTTCCTTCGCCAGGAATTGCGGACTGGTGAAGGTCAGGTGCTGCTGGGGCAGCTCATCGCGGTTCATCCACTGATAGTCCAGATTGATCGTCAGCTTCTCAGTCGGACGAAGTTCAACGGCAAATTGCAGCGCGTCATCGTTGCGATAGTTCCGTTCGACCCAACCGCGTTTCTCCAATTTTGTGTAACCGAAAAGATAGGCGACCTTCCGGTCGACCAGTGGACCAGTGGTCATGATGCGGCCGATCTTGTAGTCGAACGAGCCCGCTGACGCGCTGATCTCGGAAGCCTCATTGAATTTGGGGCGACGGGAATACACGTTGACCACGCCACCGGCGCTCGCGCGGCCCTGGAGCACAGAAACCGGACCCTTGATGACTTCGATGCGCTCAGCGTTGTAGTTCGTGAACGCCCGACCATCCTCGGCACCGTCCATTTTTAACACGGCAGTAAAGCCGCGGGAGTAGACTTCAGACTCTTCCTTGGTCACGGACGAAATCGATGGCACATAGCGCACAGCCTCCCGCATTTCGGTGATCCCTTTGTCATCCAAAAAATCCTTGGTGATTACCGAAATACTAAGCGGTGTGTTGATGATCGCCTCGCCGGATCCGGTCGCGGTGATAGAATTTGTGGCGCGATAGCCGTAGTCCTTTTTGCTGGCGACGGAAAATGTATCCAAACGAATCGTCTCGTCATCGGGTTTTGCTGGACTAGGTACCTTCGCGGTGGGCGCAGTCTGCGCTAGAAGCGATGCACAGGTCATCGCGACGATTGAACATAGGGCGGTGCGGTAGCCCGCTCCCGACGCTACAGTGGAGTGATTCATAGTTGGGGGTGAACGAATTCGCGGTCACTATCGCACACCCGCAGCTCGCAACGTTAGGCGAAATCCGGCGTAAGTTTCGTCAATATACGACTCTGGATTTCGGTGCGGATTCTCGCTCCCCACCCATCACATCACGAACCGCTGCGAATCCACCAAGCCCTCGGAAAATTTCGGGTTAAAGGGTCGGACATTGCTGTATTCGAACGCCGAAAAGGCCTTCGGCAGCGGGTCGCGCGTCTGCACGGCGGCGCGGAAGGCCTGGGGAGTAACGCCCACGAACTTGCGGAAGACCTTGCCAAAGTGACTCTGGTCCTGAAAGCCGACCATAAAGCCGATCTCACCCACGGCGAAACGTTCGGTTTGCAGCAGGCGGCGGGCATGATCGACCCGGATCCGATGCAGATATTCCACGAGACCGAAGCCCACGGTGCGCTTGAAGGTGCGGCTGAGGTAATCGGCATTGCACTTATGGACCGCCGCGAGGTCGGAGACGCGCAGTTCATCGGCGTAGTGACGGTTGATGTGTGCGACCACGTTGCGGACGAGCGACGACATGGCGCCATTCCACGTCGAAAACTGCGCGCCCGGCCGAGTGCGATAGCGGCCGACGGGAACCCCGATGCTCTCGACTACGCATTTGGCCAAATCGACGATGAGGTCCAGCCGGTGCCACAAGCCGGGGAGTTGCTCCGGGCCAAGGCGCGGGGCGCGTTCGAACGAGGCGAGATACGTCGCTGCGTCGAAGCCGTGCCGCCGGCAGAAGGAGCCAATACGACGGCGCGCCAAATCTTCCGTGCCCGACAGCACAAACGACCCGAAGTAGAAAATGCCCAGCACCGTGTCCTGAAAAATGAGCGGCTTGACCAGATCGGTGAGCCCGAGATGGCACTGCCCGACAAATCCCTGCTTCCGGCGAATCGCGACGCGATTAACGGCCATTTTATTGCGGACGCAGTGCTGATGTGAATTGGGATTGGCCTTCGCGAACATGCAGAAGCGGCAAGTATGAATCCGGAATCGATACGGCAGTGCCAGCTCCGGGTGGTCGAGCGACACGCCGGTCAAATCCTCGAAGCTGATCACGGCCGGCGGCACCTCCGCGACTTGCGCGAGCAGCCGCGCGAGGACGGACTCGTCGGTCTGAAGATCGGTCGCCGCGGTGGGCGCCTGGGGTGTGGCCTCGAGCATGGGGAAAGAGAGCGGCAGCCAAACCTGCGCCTCCTCCCGGCCCTAAAGGAAGCAAAATATCACGTCCGTTCGTATCTTTCCGACTCCAAGATCGTTGCTTTCCGACCCGCTTTGGCAGCGCGCCGTTGACGTTGCCTGCGACGATTCGAGCAAAGACCGAACGCCGCGCTGAAGCTGAACTTGCGAGGATCGAGTTGGCGGTAGGCGCGGGCATCTCCAAGCCGCCGCGCCGCCGGGTTGGAACGCCGCCGACCTAAAATTGGTGTGATTGCGACGTGCCGCGGCGAACGCAAAGCCAGCGACGAAACGATTGAGTTGTGCCGTGCGCACCGACCTCTTTTGTGGAACGGGAATCTCATGGCTGAACTAATTTCAACTCACTTAGCCTCGCCGGTCTTTGGCCTCGACCTCGGCGGCACCAAGTGCGCCGCGAGTGTGCTGCGCGACGGGCGCGTGGAGGAAATCGCCCGGATTGCGACCGGCGATTTCGAGACGACTTTCGCCCAACTCGTCGCCGCCTTGCGTCCTCGCCTGCGGGGCGAATCGCCACGCTTTGGAATTTCCTGCGGCGGTCCGCTCGACGCGATTCGGGGCGTGATTTTGGCGCCGCCCAATTTGCCGCCGAGCTGGCACGGCGTGCCAATCGTCGCAAGACTCACCGCGCTCTTCGGTGGCCAGGCCGCGCTGATGAACGATGCCAACGCTTGCGCCCTCGCCGAATGGGAGTTCGGCGCTGGTCGCGGCACAAAGCACATGATCTTCCTCACGTCGGGCACCGGCATGGGCGGCGGCCTAATCCTCAACGGCGAACTCTACGAAGGCGCCACGGGCGACGCCGGCGAAATCGGCCATGTGCGCCTGCGCGCCGACGGCCCGATCGGCTACAACAAGGCGGGATCGGTGGAAGGATTCTATAGTGGCGGAGGTATCGCCCGCGTCGCCGAATCGCTCATCCAAAGTCGCCGCGGAGCCGCACCGTCGTGGTATTCGCCCGAAGTTCCCCTCACGACTAAGCTCATTGCCGACGCCGCCAAATCGGGTGACGCCCTCGCGTCGGAGATCA
>CAMBVX010000621.1 GCA_945871085.1 Opitutus sp. GAS368
CCGAGCTTGGCGATGCTGTCATCCATCACTGCGACTTGATAACGCAGGCCGCGCGAATTGTCAGCGGGTTGCGCAATAAAGAGCAGCAACGGCTCGCGCACGTCGGCCGGCACCGTGGCCTCGGCGACGACCGCCCCGGTCGCGGTGTCGATGAACTTCAGCGGGGACGTGCCGGTGTAGGTGTGGCGCGTGGAGCGCGCGGCGGGATTAAACTTCAACGGCAGCTTGGCTCCCGTCGTGGAGACGTAGGCGAGGCCTTCGATCGGGCGCGCGGAAAAAACGGTGAAGCGAACGGAGATTTGTCCGGGGCGCTGGGCCAGCGCGAACGGCGTGACCAGCAGCAGCGCGCCAAGCAAAATCAAATATCGGACTTGGTGAGCCATCGCAGGGAAATGATCTTGAAGCGTCGCCCATATTCGCCCGGAGGTAACTTATACTCGTCGTCGGTCGGCTGACTCGCCGTGGCGGGTGAAAACGGCTCGGGCAGGCGCTGCACGATAGCTTCACACCACGCCTTGCCTTCGGTGAGTCCAGTCACGGGGTTGGTGGCTTCGCCATAGGCCCGGACGGTGAACGTGTCGCTGCGCACCACGAGCACGGGCGCGAGCACCGTCATGATGTCGGCCTGCGTGAGAAACGACGAAGAGAATGGCAGCATACCCGGGGTGTCATCGGCCGCGATCACACCGTTCAAGTTTAGGTCGAGAATGGCCTGCTCCAAAAGGCTCGGCGTGCCCGCACCGGCTGCGGGGTTCAGAAATTCCTCGAGCGAGAAAAACGGACCCGAGGTCGCGATCCGCGCCTTGACGGCGGCACTGATATTTTGGGCGAGTGCGGTGACGGTCGGGGCGTCGAGCGTGCGGAAGCCTCGACGGTAGTAGTCGGTGCGGAGAGTTATTCCACTGTCCGCGCCGGGCTCTTGGTGTTGGTAGTCGGGCGCAGCTTTGTAGGTCTCTTGTGCTGACTGGCTGAAGCGGGGAAACACGGCCTCGCCCGTGAGCAGGAGCGGGGCGACCGTGTCGGGGTTCGTGCCGGTGGTGTCGTCGGCATCGAGGTATTTGAATTCACGACCGACCGGGAACCGCACCGAGCGCACTACGGCGGCCCACGCGTCGGGCTCGGTGGAGTTGAGGTTAAAGGCTCCGCCTTGCAGGAGGAATTTGGCGGAGAGGCCATCGGCCCCGAGATCGGTCGCGACGAGGGCGGTGCCATCGGGTTTGTGGCGCAGCACACGCGCGAGGGTGTTGGGGAGCGGACGCGTGACGTCGGTCCAGGCTGTGCCACTCCCGAGACCGCTAAAAAAATGCTGATCGAAGAGCGTATTGCTCCACTCGACGGGGCCCGTGGACGCAGCAGAATTTCCAATCCAAAAGGGCTGCAACGTCGGAATCGCGAGGTGTTGCAGTTGGCCGAGACTGAGGAGCGGAGCGCGCGGGAGTTCGAAGACGGGGACGTCTTCATTGACGCTCGTGCCGGCCGGTGAACTTGAGCTACCGGGGTAGCGGTCGAGCAGGAGGCTGGTGTTGCCCGCGGCAAACGTGGCGACGTTACTGCCGTCGGTGCCGACGACGAAAAGCGCCGGATCGGCGGCGTTTCCGGGCTGAATATAGTGACTCGCGGGTGCCACGGGCGGTTGCGTGAGCCGCGGATCAAGCCCCGGTGTTTGCAGCCACGCCACCCCATCGACCAAGGGATCGGCGAGCCGGAAAACAAACGCGAAATCGAGCGCGTGTTTCGACACTTCGATCGGTGTGCTTCCGTCAGGAACGGCGTTGAATGAGGGCGACTGAAACTTCGCCAAGGTTGTCCCATCGGCGACGCGACGCAGCTCGATCGTGAGAATCGTAGATTCGCGGATAAAGCATTGGCGCATCACAATGTCGCTGCTGCCCACACTGCGATTGAGTGGCTCCGCAACATCACGTAACACGCCTTGGCCGCTCCCGTTCTGCAGAGCACGCACGTCAAAATCCATGGAGTTCCCCGACGCATTTAACGGAGCGGAAGCTGCCGACCAATTGTAAACGCGGCCGGGCAGCCACGAGGAATGCTGATCGTCCGCTCCGGAGGAAACCCACGGAAGCGTAAACCGGATCGGATTGTCCGGCAGCGCGGTGTCGCCGAGCAGCTCCATGGGGTGCAAGTGGCGACGGAGGCCTTGCGTGTCGATGACATCCACATCGGGGATGCCGGTGACCAGAATTTCCAAATCCTCGGGGACGAGCGCTCCAGTATAGGGATTCCAGAATTCCGCGACGCATCGCATACTACATTCCAAACTCGTGAGCTTAGACTCAGATTCGTCATTGTTGCGAATGCTGAACGCGAGGGCGAAGTAGCTCAACACGGGCGCGACGCCGAATTGGGAGCCGTTCGGGTCACTCACGGCGGGCGTCATTTTGTAGCGGCGGCGGAGGGCGTCGGCGGCGGGTGTCTCCATGTAGCTCGGGTAATCGGCCCACGCAGTGAAGGCGGTGCCGAGCGCGGCGGGATTCAGTGAGAGGTCGTTGCGGAGGGCGGACTCGCCGGCAGGGGCGTTGGTGCGGGCGAGCACGGCATGATTGCCGACGGTCCAGTTGTGGTAGTGGGTCTTGAGCTGGGCGAGACCGAGGGCGGTGCCGGCGGGGTTGCGCAGAAACGGGATTTGCTGCGCAGCGAGCGTGTTGGCTGCGAGCGTGAGGTTGGCAGTGTCACGCGGGTCGAAGGCGACGGTGCCGGAGGCAGTGTTGAACGGGCCGGCCCCGAGCCCCGTTTGCTGGAGGAGACGCGTGCGCATCTCGGGCACATCGGCCCCGACAGCATCGACGAAGGGAGCGTAGTTGAGCCGCGCGGTGACATCGGTGCGCGCGACATCGGCCTTCACGCCGTTGTCGCCGATCCACCACGCGTAGCGGCCGATCGTGGCGGTCGCGGTCGGCGCGACCCCGGGGACGCCGGCCGCGGTGAGCGGCACGAGGCGGGCGAGGACATTGTTGGCGGTGCCGGACGTGTTGACGCCGACAAGCGCGACGGAGGTCGGTCCACTGAGCGTCGACTGCGGGGAGACGGCGAGTGGCGCAGCGGCACCGTCGG
>CAMBVX010000622.1 GCA_945871085.1 Opitutus sp. GAS368
AGGCCATGGTTGTTGCGGAGGTGCTCTATTATGCGGTCGAGGTGTTTCCCGTGGAGAATGACTTGGTGCTCGGTCAACGTGATTGTCAGGACCTCGTGGCTGGGTTCCTTCCGCCACTGCCAGCGATAAAGCCAGGTGAGCGGAAACCCATCGGTCGTGCCGTCGAGTTGAGTGAGGATCAGAGTGCGATGTCGGTCGTCGGACTGGCAGCAACCCGGATCGAACGAAGCCGAAAGGCCGCTGGCTGGACCGCCGGCGGCGGATGAGGGAGATGTGCCGGGATAGTCGTCGATGGCCATGGTGGTGTGATTAGAGGCTGATACGCATGCGTGGTTGCTCCGCAGGGTGAACTGCGGGCGGGTAACTGTGGCTCGGCGATTCGATGGAAACCTTCGGCACGACGGCTTTGATCTGCGGGGCAGTTTGCACTTTGGGTTGGGCCGCGACGACCCGTTCGGTGCTCGGCGCCATGGGGGTAAAGATTTCGCGGACGCGGGCGATGATTTGCCGTGCCCACACCAGACGGCGAGTGCGCGCCGGGGTCCATAGATCGAGCGCGGCCTGACGTGGCCGGTTGGTGTCGGGCAGTGCGGCGAACAATGCCGCCTTGTCCGGCGTGTAGCCTGTCGCCTGCTGGCGTGCGCGGGAGAACGCCACGTAAGCGGCTTTCGCATCGAGGCGCGCGGCGCACACGATGACTTCGTCGCAAGTTCGGCCCTGTGACTTGTGCGACGTCACCGCGTAGCCGTGGGTGAACGCACGAAAATCCGCGGGGATCTCCTTTTCGACACCGGCCCCGTCGCGAGCGCGCCACGCGCCGGACGGCTGCCACGATTCGAGGGTGAGGACGGTGCCATTGACCAATCCGGCGGCACGGTGATTTTGACGAATCAGCACGCGATCCCCCGGCGCAAGTTCGATGGTCCGCGATGCGGCGACCGTCCAGTTCTCCGCCTGTCGGGTAGGTGCAACCGTCGCCTCCTGCCCGCTGGCGCTGCGAACCAGCAGCCGCCCACGTTTCACCGTGACCACTTCAAGGGTATCGCCGGCCCGCAGGCCGGCGTCCGGCAACGCTCGGTGCAGCATCATCAAATAACCCGGGCGATAGTTGGCCGCCTTCGCGGCCTGCGCCTTCGTCCACGACAGCGGTTCGGCGACGGTGACAGTCTCGCCGTGGCCGAGCATTCCGCGCTTTTTCAGGCCTGTTCGCACGACATCCGTCAGTCGGTTGATTTCCTCCCACGTCGGCGCGACGAGAATGACATCACGCTTCTCCGCGAAGCTCGTGACATAGTGGTCGGCAGCCCGCTGGATGTAGTCGGCACCGGTTTCATTGAGCCACCCAAGCCGATCAACGGCTTCCATGCCGGCGCGAGCTTGGCCCTGCGCCATCAACTTGACCGCGGCGCGGTATTCGTGCGCCGTCTGCCGGCGGATGTCGGTCAGTTCGCAGGTCTGCAACCGCGAGTGCCGCTCAAGGATCGAAAGGAAATCGCCGGCCTCGACGCCGGAATGCTGGCGCGAGTCGCCGACAAGGATCAACCGCGCGTCGTGGCGGCGGACGAGATCGCACAATTCTGAACCTTGGCGCGCGCTGGCAATCCCGGCTTCGTCGACAATGAGCGCAGCGCCGTGCAGTTTATGGCCGTGCACGGACTCCGCATTTTTTAAGAGATCGGCCAGAGTGGTGGCGTTGGCGAATCCGTCGGCGCGCAAGACGCCGGCCGCAGACGTTGTCGGCGCACACGCGATAACGGTGCCTCCGGATGCGACTATTCCGCGCTGCACTTCCTGAAGGGTAAATGTTTTCCCGGTGCCGGCGATTCCGCGCAGGGCGCACACTCGGTCGGTCGATTCGAGCAACGTCTGGACCGCGTTGCGCTGGTTAGCGGAAAGCCGCTGGTCCGGCTGAAACGCGGTCCAGCAGAGCGGTGTGCAGACTTGGCGCCCGGCGTTGACGAAGCCAATCGCGTCCAACTCCTGTTGCAGGCCGGCCCGGGTGGCGTAGTCGGACCGGAGGCAATCGGGCCCTTCTTTCAGGGCCACGCAGTCGGACGCGTGTCCAGCGGTCAGTTTTTCCTTAAGTGCATCGAGCGATACCGTGCCGAGACTTTGATTGAGTGCCTCGGCGATAATTTCGTGACCGCGTTGCACGCTCGCCCGCTCAAAAAGGTGATCGCGCGCCTGGCGCAAGGCGATGCGTTCACTGGCGGAGGAGGGAGAAGCGGGCCCGGCGTGCCGGGCTGCCGTCACCACGGCTTCCAGCGCCTGAACCCGCTCAGGCGAAAAGTCTGCGCGCTGCTGCCGCCGAACCTCGGCCGTGGTGATTTCGGCGAGCTTGCCGCTCCGGGTGCGGGTCGTGATGCCGTGGATCTCTTTTGTGGTGGGTGTGCGACCGTGCTTTTTCTCAAAGACGGCGATCTCCTTCTCGATCTGCGCCCGTCGTTTCGACGCCACGGCGCGGTCCTTGGCCGTCACGCCGACGACCTCAAATCCTTCGATGACGCCGCGATCGCTACGCGCCGACTCGATCTGGTAGCCGGCCGCGAGCACGCGGTGAGCGAGTTCGTTCTGGTAGACTTTGCCCGCGTAGCGGACCGCAGAGAGCATTTCGCGCTCAGTGAGCGCAAACCACTTGTCGGCTTTGGCGTCGAAGGTGGCGTTGGCTGTCACAAGGTGGGTGTGCAAATGGGCGTCGAGTGCGCGTGAGGCGTCGTGCTCAAAGCGGGCGGCGCAGAGGTTGCCGGTGACGGCGACTTGCTCCGACCAAGCAGCCTCACCGCCCCGCACCCGCCGTGCCGTGAAGCGCTCCAACTCGGCAAAGGAGACGCTGACCGCCTCGTGATGCGCCTGCCGCAAACGTTCGTCGCCAAATGTGACCGCGAGCAGAGAGACGCTTTTCGGCGCTGAACATTGAAAATCCAGAAAGACGATACGGCCCTCGCCGGTGCGCACGGTTAATTTCCTGCCGGTGAGGGGATGGAGATTGCACCGCAGTCGCTCGAAGGCCTCGTCGTCCGCGTGGATCGACCGGCCGGCGAGCCCCAGACGCTCCGCCGCCTGGCCAACCCA
>CAMBVX010000623.1 GCA_945871085.1 Opitutus sp. GAS368
GGATCGCGTGTTTTGTGCACTATGGAAATCGCGCGGCGGAGCCGAATCGGGACGTGGCGTGGACGCAGATCATCGCCATGGACGAGGAGTGGCGGCGCACGGCGGGGTGGGCGCTACCGGCCGATTTGCTCGGACGCTTTGGCGGGCGCGGCTACAGCGCTTCGGGCGGGGCGTTTGGGCCGGGTGGGTTTCTCTACCTCACGGGTCACGACAACCCGGAGCTTTATGTCGTGGAATTTCCGCAGGCGGGTTCGGTGTTGAAGTGGATCGCGACGGTGCCGTTTCCCTCGGAGGGGCAGGCGTTTTGCTGGGACAAGGATGAACCGGGCGTGCTGTATTCGGTGCTGAAGCGGACGAAGGAAGTGATCGTGGGGCGCGTGACGCGGCCGTAGGCGGTTGGAGTCGAGCGGTAGCGAGTCCGTGCAATTTTTGCTGGCACGCCGATGTAATTGACGAACCGTTGCGTCATGAAACGCCTCACCCCGCGGTTTCTGATCGTTCCGTTCCTCGCTTCGTTTCTGGGCGGTTGCACATTCCTGAGCACCGGCGCCCGCACCGCATATGTCGTGGTTGAGCGCTCCGGTCCGCCTGATCTCGTTGCGCCGCTCACTTCGCCGGTGGCTCGCGACCAAGCCAAATCGCAGTTGGAGGCCAAACACCTCTGGGTGACCGACGACGTTTGCGGGGCCAAATGGCTGGCGGTGTTTAATGTTTCCTCCGAAACGGAACAGGCAAAATCGTCGACGCTGACACTCAGGCGACTGGAACGAAACCCCGCGTGGGATCCCTTGGCGGTGTCGAGCCCGTCGCCGTTCCGTGAGCCGCCCATGCACCCGTCTCTCAGCTTGGCTGAGGCCAATCAACAGAGTCGGCAGTATGCGTCCGGCCGCTAAGGTCTGATCGTTTTCTCGCTGCGCACACTCTGGGCGGCTGATTGAGCGGCCGTAAGGGGCGAAAACGGGGCGGAAATTCGTCCCGGGGAACGGCGGCTTCGCATCACCAAAGGGCGGATTCGTCCCATGGGGGTTGGCCAGGGGGCGAATGGCGGGCTGGCTCTCGGCTCGTGAATCCACCGCGCTGCTTTTTCCGTCCTGTTGCCGAAATTTCCGCCGATGCCGAGGCATCGGACGCTCAAGCGAAGGCGGAGTTGATCGGTCTGGTGCTGCGCGCCCAACGCGATGACATGGCGGCGCAATCAGAGCTTGTGCGGCGCTATACGGTGCGGATCTCGGCCTTTGTGCGGACGATTTTGTTTCAGCCGAGCAGCGTCGAGGATGTGGTGCAGATGGTGTTTATCAAGATGGTGCGGCGGCTGACGCTGTTGCGCGACCCGGCGGTGTTTGAGTCGTGGTTGTTTCGGTTGGCGCGGAATTCCGCGGTGGATTTTCTGCGTCGTCGTCGCTGCCGGCCAACGATGGTGTCGGATGACATCGAGTTTGAACGGGCGCCGGACACGAGCAGTGAGCGGCCGGTGGCGGAGATCATGGAGGCGCTCTCGATCGCGTTGACGCACCTCAGCCCGAAAGACCGGAACCTCGTGACGCTGATCGTCGAGGGGAACAGTTACCGCACCGTCGCGGCCCGCGAAGGACTGACCGTGGGCGCGGTGAAGGTTCGGCTGAACCGCGTGCGGCCGTTCTTGCGCAGCAGCGTCGGTGAGGCGGTGGGGGTGCGCAGCGATGCGCCGACGGGCGGCAAGTGGCGGCAGCCGTCGCGGACGCGGATGGCGGCGTAGGCGTGCGCGAGGGACTGATACAGACCGCGTCGTAACCGACGCGGCGACAGGAGCCGGTCGGAGCGTGGGCTCGCGGCCTAAGCGAATTTCAGGCGTTCTTGCAGCTCGCGGACGCCGCGGGTGAGCGGGATGCGGGCACCCGTGGTGAGGACGACGACGTGTTCGTCGTTGAACGTTGGCTCGACTTCGCGGATGCGATCGAGGCGGGCGAGGGCGGAGCGGTTCAGGCGGAAAAAATCTTTTGGGGAAACTTGCGCTTCGACGGCGGCGAGGGTCTCGCGGAGGACAAAAGTTTCTTTGCCGGCGTGCATGACGACGTAGTTGCCGGAGGCTTCGATCCAGTCGATGTCGGTGACTTTTACGAAGCGCGTGCGGTCGCGGTCACGCACCGAGAAACGGGTGACGTGGGCGGGCGCAGCGTCGGTGGCGGGGCCGGCGGCCTGGCGCGATTCGAGGAGGGCGAGGAGGCGGGCCGTGGCATCGTCGGTAGAACTTTTTTTGGCGAGCTGTTCGCGGGCGCGGGCGAGGGCCGCGCGGAGGCGGGCGGGCTTGAAGGGCTTGAGGAGGTAGTCGAGGGCGTGGACCTCGAAGGCGTTGACGGCGTGTTCGTCGAAGGCGGTGACGAAGATGACGACGGCGGGTTTTTTCTCGAGTTCCCGGAGGACGGCGAGGCCGGTCAGCTCGGGCATTTGGACGTCGATGAAGAGAATGTCGGGCAGACGCGCGCGCAGGGCGGTGAGGGCGGAGCGGCCGTCGGCGTATTCGCCGATGATCTCAAGGTCGGGCTCGGTGGCGAGGAGGGTGCGGATGCGCTCGCGGGCGAGAGGCTCATCGTCGACAATCAGGGCGGTGAGCTTCATGCGGGGACGACGGTGGCGGCGGCGACCGCGCGGGCGGTGAGGAAGGGCAAGACGACTTCGACGCGGGCGCCGCCGGTGGGCGGGGAGCTGAGTTCGAGGCGGGCGCGGCCGTGGTGCAGGGCGCGGAGGCGCTCTCTGGAATTAGAGAGGCCGATGCCTGGGCGCGCGGTGCGGGCACCAGGCGTGGCGAGGCCGACCCCATCGTCGGTGACGGACAGGTGCAGGTCGTCGCCCTCGCGGCGGGCGCTGATCGTGAGCGTGCCAGGTTGGGTGCGGGGCTCGAGGCCGTGGCGGATGGCGTTTTCGGCGAGAGGCTGTAGGAGAAACGTGGGGACGAGGGCGGCGGAGACCGCCGGATCGAGGTCGCGCACGATGGTGAGGCGACTGCCGAGGCGCGTCTGCTCAATGGCGAGGTAACGGTCGAGGAGCTCGATTTCGCGGGCGAGGGGGACTTCGTGGTCCTTGTTTTCGAG
>CAMBVX010000624.1 GCA_945871085.1 Opitutus sp. GAS368
TGGCTCGATGACCTCGCCGCCAAGCCAGGGGCCGCGACCGCCTTCAAAGCCAACGAGTGGAATCACTATCGCATCGTGGCCCAAGGCGACCGCATCCGCTCGTGGGTGAACGGCGTCCCGTGCGCCGATTTCCGCGACGCCCTCGACGCGACCGGCTTCATTGGGCTCCAAGTCCACAGCATCGCCAAAGGCAAAGGCCCCTACGAAGTCCGCTGGAAAAACCTTCGCCTCCGCGAGCTGAAGGCCGGCGCGGTGGTGCAGTGAAAGCAACGGCCGGTGAAAACAGACGCGAGTGCGGGGCGGCGGGACCTCGCGACACCCGATGGCGAAAATCGAGTGTCGCTGGTATCACCCGGCCACCGGCCGGGCCTACAAATATGCCGACAAAAAAGGCCGGTCTTGCGACCGGCCCCGGTTCGGGCTCTCAACCCTCAGCCCTCAACTTTGAACTGCGCCGTTGCGGCGCTTACGGCAGCGCGCGGATGGAGATATCCTTGTAGTAGGTCGTGCTCTTCGGGTCGTGGCCCTGAATCGCCATCGTGCCGGCGCTGAGTTTGCGGCCGTTCATGTTCTTGAGGGACTTGGAGGGATCCCAGTCTGCCGGCTCCATGTAGTCCACCGTCGTCTTGCCGTCGATTTTGATGACGATGTGTTTGCCGTCGACCTTGATGTAGTAATCAAACCACACGTCGTCGGTGCTCGGAGCATTGTTGAGCACGTCTTTCACGCCGTAGAGGCCGCCGGTCTTCTTGATGTCGGTGTGGGTCGAATTCACCTGGCACTCGTAGCCCTTCGAGGGCCAACCCTTCGCTTCGAAGGCGGTGTGGATGTAGATCCCGGAGTTCGAGCCCTTGGTGGTTTTCACCTTGGCCTTGAACTCGAAATTTTTGAACGACGCATCGCCGTTTGCGCCGTAGAAAATATGCGAACGACCACCGCTGACTTTGAGTTCGCCGTTCACCACCGAAAAAGCGCCGGGCACTTCGTCGTTGGTCTTCCAACCGGAGAGGTCTTTGCCGTTGAACATCGAAGTCCAAGCGGGAGTTGTATCGGACGTCTGGCAGCCAGCGAAAACGAGGGCCACCGCCGCGAGTAAGAAAGCAATACGGGTTTTCATCGGCGAAAATCTTTGGTCGCTCGCCCGCCCATGTCGAGTGCGCCTTCACCATTGACCAGACACCATCCACCGCTCGCCGAGCCTCGGTAGACCCTGAGCCTTGCGGTCGCGGGACCAAGGATCATTCACCTCGTTCACCCGTCGCTGGTCGAGGAGCTCGACGACTCTCTCCGGGCCGTCCCGGTTCAGCATCGAATATCCCAACGATAAAAACCCTCGCGACTCGGCCAGTTTTTCCCGCCGTAGGTCGCGCAGCACGCGGTAGCCTTCCGGCTGTCGCGGGTCGGGCCAGTCCCACCTACCCAGCAAAACGTCTGCGCCAGCCGAGCCTTAAAGACTCCCCCGCTGTTTTTGGTGGGTTGGCTGATTTGGCCTGCAGTAGCCACAGGCCTCCGTGCCCGCGGGGCTCGGCGTCACGCCCGCCCAACCGGCTGGCAGAGACGCCGGCCGCTACACCTGACAAACGCCATGTCCGCCCTCCCTGGATTGCAGGGGAACCAAAGAAAGTCTGTCGCCGGATTTACCCACTCAAAACAGCGAGGAGCCTTGTTTAGTAGCGCCCACGCTTGGACGACAAGGCGACTCCCATCGGAAAGCCGCGCGACCGTTTTTCGGTGGTGAGCGGGCGCGGCCCTGCGCCCGTATTTTGCGCCATGGTCGGCGCAGATTCCACCGGCCTCTGCAGCAAAAAATATCCGACGGCGATGAGCGCAATCGCGACACCGGCGGGCGCCCCAACGCGGGGTGCGGCCGTTTTCCTGATGCGTCCCATTCGGGTCAGTCGCGAATCAGGACGAATGCGCGTTGAGGTCGCCATGGCGAGCACTACGGTCGACGTATGGCCCATTCCACCCCGCAGCTCCCTCGTATCCGTATTCTCGCCACTGGCGGGACGATCGCCGGTGCGCAGATCGCGGGCGAACGTGGCTACAAAGCGGCGGCGTTTTCCGTGGAAGCCCTCATCGCCGCGGTGCCGCAGCTTACTGCGCTCGCGCAACTCGACGTCGAACAAGTCGCCGCGATGGGCTCGCAGGACATGGACGAAGCCACGTGGCGAAAACTCGCCACCCGCACCCAAGCCGCCCTCGAAAACCCGGAAATCTCCGGCGTCGTCATCACGCACGGCACTGACACCATGGAGGAAACGGCGTTTTTCCTGAACCTCGTCGTCAGCGCGGACAAACCCGTGGTGCTCGTGGGTGCGATGCGCCCGGCGACGGCGATCAGCGCCGACGGACCGATGAATCTTTACAACGCGGTGGCCGTGGCCGCGCATCCCGACACGCGCGCTCGCGGCGTACTGGTCGTGGCCAACGACGAGATCCACTTTGCCCGCGAGGTGGCGAAAACCAACACGACCCAAGTCGGCACGTTTGCCAGCGGGCACCGCGGGCTAGCCGGCCTCGTGCACGCCGGGCGCCTGCATCTCTATGCGCCGCCGGTGCGGCGCCACACGTCCGGGAGCGAGTTTGCGGCACGCCCCCCCACGGGCGAGACGCCCGGGCCACGCCGCGCCTTGCCGCGCGTGGACATTGTTTACGCTCACGCAGGCATGGGCCGCGAGCTGATCGACGCGGCCGTGCAGGCGGACGCACGCGGGCTCGTCATCGCGGGCATGGGCGACGGAAATCTCGGTGCGGTTGCCCTCGCAGCGGCCGCCGAGGCGGCCAAGGCGGGCGTCGCCGTCGTGCGCAGTTCGCGCGCTGGCGGTGGCGTGGTCGAACGCAATATCGAGGTGGACGACGATGGGCTCGGCTTCATCGCGGCCGACGAACTCAATCCGCAAAAGGCCCGCGTGCTGCTGATGCTCGCGCTCACTCGCACGCGGGATGTGCGTGTCCTGCAGCAATTTTTTTTCACGTATTGAGCAATTCCGCACCTCCCTTCTATGCCCGGTAGCACCTTTCAGCTTCCTGTCTTCTTCGACTTGGGCGCGACGTTTGCGTTCGC
>CAMBVX010000625.1 GCA_945871085.1 Opitutus sp. GAS368
CCGCGACGCCGGCCGCACCGTTCGGGCAGGATCTCGACCTCTTGGAATCCGTCGACCGCATCATCGACGACGGCAACCTCGCCACCGGGAACTTCCGCATCGGGGCCGACGACGAGCCCGTATTCATTGTCTCACCATGAAGAAGCCCAGCGAACCCCTTTACTCGGTCGCGTTTCGCCACCTTTCGTCCGATGCCAAGAAATTGGGCCCGGAGCTGCCCGACACGCAGCTCCACTACCTTTCGCTCAAGCAGATCCGCACCCTGCTTGAATCAGCCGCCGCGCTGGCCACCAGCGTCCTTCCGCCGGCGGAGCCCGAGTTGCGCATCACCGGCGAAACCGGAAAATTCGTGATCCAGCTCCGGGCCGGCAATTTGAATTTTGTCAGTTGGTCCACTTCCCGGATGGCCGGCGGCCAACTGACACCCGCGCAAATCGTCGCGACGATTGCCGGCGAGACTATCGATGTCGCCGACGCGTCCACCGCCACCTCTGCGGGGTCGCGCCGATTCCTGCCCTCCATGAATATTGGCCTGATGGCCGTCGCGATCGTGGCCGTGAATGCGTTTACCCTTTGGTTCGTCCTCCAGCCGCCGACGAAGCTGACACCGAAATTCACTTTGCTGCCCTCGGCCCCCGCCGAACGGCTCCTGACGGAAGTGGCCGGTGTTTACGAAACCGGCGGCGGCGTCGGCGACCGCCGCTTGGAAATCAAGCGGGACGGCGCCGTGCAGCGCATCAAATTTGGGGCGAACCGTGCGGCCGCCCAGAAACAAACTTATACCGTGAAAGCCGCCGAAGCGTCCGGAAAGCCGGCCCTGGTCCTCGCAACCAAGAACCAATCCCTCATCACGATCAACGACGCGGTCTCCATCGTCCTCTACGGCGATACCTATCGGCGCATCGCCGGCGTCGCGAGCGTCGCTCAGGTTAGCCGCTGACCTACGCAACCACAGAATATTCTGGCGGGTCACCTCGACCGGCCGTGCCACGGTGAGCCGCGGTGGGAGCACCCAAAGTTATACCAACAACCCGTGATAATCGGACTTTAGGGACCGGAATTTTAACCGCAGATTTCACAGATGAATACCCGATAAAACTACCGGCGCCTCGACTCTACTGCCTTCTATCCGGTTCGTATCGGTGCAATCTGTGGGTAAAGTCTGAATGTTTGGGGCTGTTGGTATTAGTCAACGGACGTCACTTCGTACGCACGCGCCCGGTTCGATCCATGCGCCCGTATTTTGCGCGTGGGCCTCGTTGGTTCACCGCCGTCGATCTGCCTAAGTGTTTCCCTCCGTTGCTTGCGCCTCTTCGGTCCCGCACAGAAGCAGCCGTGCAAATCGATGGTATCCAATTTCGCCTTATTCCGAAGATCTTCGGGACTCACCGGGCTCACAAGGTCCCGCAGCCGATTGCCGCCATGTCCCCCAAATGCTTGACGGAGATGGACGACCTGCCCCCGCGCCACGCTCAATCCTACGCGCTCGCGGAGCGTCTCACGGGCCGCGCTGCGACGGCCTTGGAACAGATCCCCGACTTGGCGTGATCCTGCACCCGGAGCCGATCCGTCCGGAAAAGCGGCGTCCGAGCAGCGGCTAAGCGCCTCCCTCCCGGCCAAGCGCAGCTGCATCGCGGGCACCGGGGGCTCAGATCGACTGCTGATAGGAATCGGATTTCTGGGGTAGCATTGCGACCTCCGGGCGCGATGGGTTCAATCTGTGTTTCCAATCCAGTCGCGCCCAGAGGTCGCGGCGCTACCTCGAGTCCACACCCTGCCTTGGAATCAGCGGCCGGCGAAGAGGACGCGCACAGCCCATCGTCACTTGCGGGGACCCGTGGGCTGTGCAGCGTGAGCGAGCACCATGAGTCGCGAGAGCACAGCCGTTGGCGGCAGAAAATTTCACTACGCGTGGATCGTCGCGGGCGTGACGTTTGTGACGCTCCTCGCAGCCGCGGGGGCGCGGGCGACACCGGGGGTGACGATGCTGCCGCTGGGCAACGAGTTTCAGTGGAGCCGGTCGAAAGTTTCGGCGATCATCTCGATCAATATTTTTCTCTACGGGTTGATCGGGCCGTTTGCGGCGGCGCTGTATCAACGTTTCGGATTGCGCCGCTGCATGCTGGCCGGGATGGCGCTGCTCAGTGCGGGCTACGCGCTTTCGATGCTGGCGACGGCGTATTGGCAGTTTGTCGTGCTGTGGGGCTTCGTCGTGGGGGCCGGGTCGGGACTCGCGGCCACGGTGCTCGGGGCGGCCGTCGCGAACCGGTGGTTCACCGAGCGGCGCGGGCTCGTGATGGGTTTGCTGACGGCGAGCACCGCGACGGGGCAACTCGTATTTCTACCCTGGATGGCGGCGGCCGTGACCGCGCAAGGCTGGCGGGCGGCGCCGCTGATCGTGGCGGTGGCGACCGTGGCGGTGATGCCGTTGATTTGGTTTTTTATGCGCGACGATCCGCGCGACGTCGGCGCGCGGCCGTATGGGGCATCGGACAGTGAACGTGAGAGGGAAAGTGAACGCGGGAAAAAGACGGTGCCGGGGAATCCGGCAAAACGGGCACTCGCGGTGTTGGTGGAAGCGATGCGCGTGCGCGATTTTTGGCTATTGGCCGGATCGTTCTTTGTGTGCGGCGCGAGCACGAACGGCTTGATCGGCACGCATCTGATTTCGGCGGCGTATGACTGTGGAATTCCCGAAGTGCGGGCGGCGGGGCTGTTGGCCATGATGGGGCTGTTCGATCTGGTGGGGACGACCGCGTCGGGGTGGTTGAGCGACCGCTACAACTGCCGGTATCTGTTATTTGGGTATTACGGGTTGCGCGGGTTGTCGCTGTTGTTTCTCCCGCAGGCGCTGCTCGGGCCGGTGGCGGGATTGGGTGTGTTCGCGGTGTTCTACGGGCTTGATTGGATTGCGACGGTGCCGCCGACCGTGCGCTTGACCGGCGAAGTTTTTGGACGCGAGAAAGCGAGTATCGTGTTCGGTTGGATCGTGGCCGCTCACCAAATGGGCGCGGCCTTCGCCGCCTACACCGCAGGCGCCATCCGCACGATCATGGGCGATTACGC
>CAMBVX010000626.1 GCA_945871085.1 Opitutus sp. GAS368
GCATTTTTCCGGCCGGTGATCGAGGTGGCGTGAAGGTGGCGGGTCCGGAGAGTGGCCGGAGCTGGCGGTAACGTTGACGCAAAATGGCGACGTCGGAATCAAGGGCGATGTGCGTAAAGCCCTGGGCGACGAGTGACTCGAGATCGGCGGAATCGCGCACGAGAATGCCGGGGTGTTTGCCGGCGGCGCGGGCGGCCGTGACGACGCGCGCCAGGCAATCCGCGAAGGGCGGGGCGTGGCCGTTGCCGTGGGCGGAGAGATCGTAGCCGAGATCGGCGGGGCCGACGAAGAGCACATCGACACCCTCGACGGCAGCGATGGCGTCGACGTGTTCGATGCCGGCGAGGGATTCGATCTGGGCGAAGAGGAGCGGTGGCGGAACGGCGTCGGTCGGGCGCAAGCCGTAGTCGTAGGCGCGGGCCGAGCGCGACAGGCCGCGGCGACCGCGCGGCGGATACTGCATCGCCTGCAGGCAGGCGCGCGCCTGATCGGCCGACTCGATGTGCGGCACCATAATGCCGGCGGCACCCCAGTCTAGGGCGTGCAAAATGAGGTCGGGATGCGGCGCGCCGACGCGTACGATCGGCAGGGCGGGCGTGCCGCGGATGGCCTGGAGATTGGCGAGGAGCGTGGCCTCGGAGCCGGCGCCGTGTTCGAGATCGAAGAGGAGCCAATCGAAACCGGAGAGCGCGGCAAGTTCAGCGACGACCGGTGAGCCGAGCGACAGCCACGTGCCGACGAATGGCTCCGGGCGCGATGAGCGGGAGAGGTTGGACGGAGTCATGAGAGGGAAACGGGATCGGCGTCAGCGCGCAGGCCACGAAGTGCTGTCGCGATGCGGGCGAGGGTGAACGCGCGCAAGTCTGCGCCGCTCGCGCCGGCGCCGACGAGAAAGAATCCACTCGTGCGCTGAAAATAGCCGGCACCCACTCGAATCACGGCCTTCCAGATCATGTTGCGCAAGAGGTGCAGCCAGAAGCGGCGACGATAGTCGGTGGGCAGCGGACGCACGGTGGCGTAGCCGGCGAGCACGCCGGCTATCGTTGCACCGTCGTGGAAACAGCCGAGGAGCGAAATATCGTCGAGCGGATCGCCGCCGACGGTATCGTCGAAATCGATGAACGCGGCAATTCGGTCGGGAGTGCCGAGGATATTCCAAAGCGCGAGATCCTTGTGGACGAGGCAAGCGGCGGGTAGCGCGAGGAGCGCGGCGTGCGTGTCGATTTCGCGCTGGAGGTCATCGGCCTGGGCGCAGGTGAGGAACTGTTTTTCGACGAGGAACGCGAGGTGGCGGTCGAGACGCGTGTGAAAGTAGTCGGCGTAACTGGCGTGGTAGCCGCGCAACTCGCCGGCGGTGCGGACGAGTTCGGTCGAGAACGGGCCGAAGCCGGCGCCGAGTGCAAGCGACTGCCAGCGGGCGAGGTGCGCGCCGATTTCGGGAGCGATGCGCGGGAGATCGAGGCGGCCTTCCTTCCAGTGACGATTCAGATCGGGAAACGGAATGCACTCCAACACCTGCCACGCGAACGGCACGTCGCGCCGCCTAGCGTCGACGTGGAGCACGGCAGGCGCGGGCACGCCGAGGCGGGCAACGGCGCGCAACACGTGCGACTCGACCTCCATGTAATCGTCACCGTCGGGGCCATCTTCGACGCGGATGAACGTTTCATGGCCGCCGATCGTTGCTGCGAACGTGACATGGTTGCCCTGGCCAACGCTGGGACGCAGCGCGATGCGTTCGCCGAAGTGGCGGGTCAGGGCACCGGCGAGCGTGGAGGCGAGTTCATCCGACGGATGAGTCGGCGCGCGACCACTCAGGCCGTAGAAGGCGGCGGGGCGGTCGCATTTCCAGTAGTAAATATCGGCGCGGGGGTGAGGGAGGGCGGCGTTCACGTGCGGGATTCCTTGGCGATGGGAGCGACGGGGGCGCTGGCGGATTCCGGAGCTGGCGATGATTCGGCCGGCGGGCGGGCGCGCCAATAGGCGGCGACGAGGCTGCCGACGAGAGTTTGCACGACGCTGCTGAACACGGCGGGGACGGCGGCCATCGGCTCGAGTGGGAAATTTTTCTTCGCAAGGACGGCCGCCATGCCGCCGTTTTGCATACCGACCTCGATGGCGATCGTCCGCGAGGTGAGCACGGATTGGCGGAGGAGGCGTGAGACGAGATAGCCGAGCGCGAAACCGATGGCATGGAGTAGGACGGCGGCGAGGAAGAGTTTACCAGCGTTGGCGATGACGGAGGCGGCGCTTTGGGCGACGATGCTGCCGGCGATGAAAGTGAGCGCGACGACGGAGACGAGCGGGCCGTAGGGCGAGATGCGCGCGACGGCGCGGGGGAATTTCCAGTTGCAAAACACGCCGGCGAGCACGGGGAGCACGACGACCTGCAGCGTGGTGAGGCTGAGCGCCCAGCCATCGACAGGCACGAACTGGCCGGCGAGCGTATGGCACCAGAGGGGCGTCATCACGAAGGCGAGCAGCGTGGAGGTGAGCGTGACCATGACGGCCAGGGCGACATTGGCGCGGGCGAGAAACGCAATGACGTTCGACGCCGTGCCGGAGGGGCAGCTCGCGACGAGGATGAGCCCGAGGGCGAAGCCGCGGTCGAGGTTGAGCAGGTGCGCAATGCCCCAACCGGTGAGCGGCATGATCGTGTAGTGCGCGAGGAATCCGAGCGCGAGCGAGCCGGGCGTGCGGAACAGGCGGCGAAAATCGTCAAACGTGAGCGTGAACCCCATGCCGAGCATCACGACCGAGAGCGCCCACACGACCCACGGCCCAGCGAACCACGTGAGGGTCTCGGGTTTGAGCAGACCGAGCAGCGAGGAGGCGATGATCCAGACGGGGTAAAGCGAGGTGAAGCGTTTAAGCATCGACGGAGGGCGGGCGGCAGGAGGCGGATAGCAGGCGCTAGCGTTTGGCGGGTTTCGGTTCCTTTTTCTTCAGTGGGCGGCTGATGAGCATCTGCAGTTTCGAGTTCGGGTGCGTGAGCGTGCCGCTCAGGACTTCGGCCTCGGTGAAACGTGCCATGAGAATTTCACCGTCGGTCGCGCGATTGCGG
>CAMBVX010000627.1 GCA_945871085.1 Opitutus sp. GAS368
GGGGAATGCACCGCGCGGCGCATCGAGGATCTCGACTCGCCCGCGCTCACTTACGCGGAGGTGAAGGCCATCGCGTCCGGCAATCCGCTCGTGATCGAAAAAGCCAAGATCGACTCCGAGGTCATGCGGCTCTCCCGCCTGCGCGGCCAGCACGACGAGGATCACTACAACGCCCGACGCCGTCTGCACATGATGGAGGAGGACGTGCGCCGGCTGGAGCAGGCCGTGACTGCGCACGAGACGGACTTGCGGCAGCGAGTCGATACGCGCGGTGAGAATTTCAAGATCATGCTGGTTGGGCGCACCTACGAGGAACGTGCGGAGGCCGGCGCGATGCTGATCGGGCTGGTGGACCGCCAGAAATCCGCGCGCGGTCCCGTGGAGCTGGGAAACTTTGCCGGGTTCCGGTTGGAGTTTCGGCCGATGGTCTCGGAAAAGGTCACGTTGCGTGGCGTGATGACCTACGAGGCCAACGTGACGGGCAACCCGCTCGGCGTGATCAGTTCGTTAGAACACGCGGCGCGGTCGATCGAGGAACGGATTGGAAATTCCCGCGAAGGACTCGTGCGCACGCGGCAGAACATCACGGAAATGTCGGCGCTGATGGGGTTGCCCTTTGAGCACGAATCGCGGTTTCGCGAGGTGGTCGCCCGGCAGGCGGAGTTGGTGCAGGCCCTCGACCTCAACAAAAATCAGAGTTCGACCGGGCTGGCCGGGGATACGGAAGAAGGACCGCCCGGAGAATCTCCGGTGCCCATCGAGGCGCCCGTGGAGAAAGCCAACCTCGCCGTCGCCGTGCGCACCGGTGCCAAGAAATCGGCGCGCACGCGAATCGCAGTGTGAGCCAAACATCATGGACTGGCTAAAAAAATATGCCGACATCCCCGAGGCGGAGCGCATCCGGCGCATCGCCGCGCTGGTGGCCACGGCAGTCGCGCGGCATCACGTGGCGCCGCCGGATCGTGATCGATCCGCCACGATCAAAGGTGCCGCGACGGTGGGCGATAGGGGGCCGGAGGTTGCGCGCCTGGCGAACGATCCCACCGAACAACGCATGCTTGAGTATCTGACGCGGGTGGGCGCCGCGACCCCGCGCGATTTTCAGGTGGCACTCGGGCTCTCGCCCATGACGGTCACGCGACGGCTCGCCCGGCTTCGGGCGGCGGGACTGCTCTCGGTTGAGGGGCACACCCGCGCGGTGCGCTACACCCTGCGCACCGACTTCGACGCCAACTGACCCGCGCCCGGTTCACTCCGCTCGCATCCGGACGAATGCTTTCCGTTGAGCGGTGTAATCCAACTCGGCGAGCGCCTTCATGCGCCGGAGACTGAACCGGCGCAGCCCTTCCGCGCCCGCCACCGCCAGCAGAAATTCTTGTATTTCCGGCGCGAGTTTGAGGAGCTTCAGGTGATAGGTCAGCGTCACGGCGGTGATGCCCTCCCGGCGTGCCAGCTCCGCTTGGGAAAGGCCGGCGGTGCCGCTCAATTTCCGATTCCACGCGAGGGCGCGGTGCAAAGGGTGAGTGCCATGCGTGGTCGGAGCCGGTGGATTCGCCGTTAGACGTGTCTCACGAAATTCTTCGCGGAAGAGTGCGACGTTGATCGCCATGGGCGTTCGTCCCATCGAACGGAAAATCACGCGGGGTTCGCAGACCAAGGGAGCGTGTGTCGGCGGGTGCTTGCGGTCGTCGCGTCGCTCGACCAGCACGCGTTCCTCCATTCCGTCGGTGAGACGCTCCAAGTGGAGTTTCCAGCGAACGTGATACTGGCGCTGCCCAGGGCGATTTTCGCCGCACGGTCCGGCGCGCAGCTCAATGCGCGCGAAACACAAGGCGACGAGGTCCTTTTGCTCCACCGGCGTGAGATTTGGAAACACCTCGGAAAAACGCGCGATAGCGGCGAGCAGGCGGTCTGCGTCAAGCCGCGTGCGGTCGCATGCCAGCAGGGTTTGCCGCAGCTTTTCGCGTTCAACGAGAAACTGCTGTTTCTCATTCTTTAGGCCCGCGGCCCGCTCGCGCAGTTCGTCACCGAGGATGGCTGCATCATCGGCCGTGATCGTGTCGACGATGCGTTGCAGCCGCTGACCGACCTGCAAAAGCGATTGATCAATCTTGCCGAGGCGCCCGTGGACTTCGTTCCGATCCACTTTGCGGCGGCGGTGCGAGGCGGCGAGGGCTTCCCTCACGATTTCAGGATGTCGCGCCAACGCCCCGACGAACTCGACAACGGTCAGTTCAAGTAGTTTGGCGGACACGTGCCTCACGGGGCAGGTGCTTTGCTCCTGATGCGCGTGGGTGCACGTGTAGTATCGGTAGAGCTTTCCCGCCGGGTCTCGATTGCCGCTGGCATTGGGAATCATCGTCCGGTTGCAATAGGTGCACAGGACCAGTCCTTTCAGAAGGTGGCAGTTCTTGTCCCGAGCTTGCACCCGGCAGTGGGCCGGCTGCTGCGATTTCGCCACTGCGGCGTTCGCCCGCTCCCAAAGCTCGTGTGACACGAGTGCTTCGTGGAGCCCGGGATAGTCACGGCCTTTGAGACGCACCCGGCCGGCGTAGATCGGGTTCTTGACGAGGCAGCGGAGGGCGTCGCTTTTGAATAGTTTCCCGCCCACATTTTGGTGGGTTTCATCGCGGCGTTTGAAAATCCGGTTTCGTGTGCGGATGCCGTCGATGTTCAAGCGATTGGCGATTTCCGTCAGAGAGACGAGCTTGGCCGCATCTTCGTAAATGCGGCGCACAATGGCAGCCTCGCTCGGACTCGGATGCAGCGCCTTCGCCTGCGCGTCGTAGTCGTAGCCGAACGGCACGAGGCCACAATTCCAAATGCCGCGTTTCGCCAGCTCACCGAGCTTAGCCCGGACCTTCTCGGCGGTGTTGAGGCGCTCGTATTCGGCGACACTCACGAGCAGGTTGTTTTTCAACCGGCCCGACGGAGTCTCTTCCGACAAATCCTCCGTGGTGCTGGCGAGTAGGCAACCATGCTTGGCGAGGAAAGCGCGAAATGGTGCCCATTCGTCCGTGTTGCGCAGCATCCGCTCGAATTTGAA
>CAMBVX010000628.1 GCA_945871085.1 Opitutus sp. GAS368
AACGTCATCGACGGCGGACAGAGCTGGGCGAGCATGGCACCATCGGTGAACTCGACGAGGGCGTGAACTATGCTCTGCGGGTGCAGCACGGCGGTGCACTGCGCGGGGTGGAGGCCGAAGAGGCATTGGGCTTCGATGAGTTCGAGGCCTTTGTTGGCGAGTGTGGCGGAGTCGACGGTGATTTTGGGGCCCATCGACCAGTTGGGATGTTTCAGGGCTTCGGCCGGTGTGACGTGGGCGAGGCGCTCGGCCGGCCAATCGCGGAAGGCTCCGCCGCTCGCGGTCAGGACGATGCGGCGAACGCCGGCGTGCGGGTGACCTTCGAG
Organism: Opitutus sp. GAS368; assembly: GCA_945871085.1. Classification (GTDB taxonomy): domain Bacteria; phylum Verrucomicrobiota; class Verrucomicrobiia; order Opitutales; family Opitutaceae; genus GAS368. Next base: position 327 of record CAMBVX010000628.1, read on the forward strand.
GCATTGAAAGACAGCGTTGTGCTCGCTCTCGACAGGGAGAAGTTTTGCGCCGGATTTTTTCGCGGCGGCCAGAACGAATTTGCCGGCGAGGACGAGAATTTCTTTGGAAGCGAGGGCGAGGTCTTTGCCGGCGGCGAGGGCGGCGAGGGCGGGCGTGAGGCCGGTGGTGCCGACGACGGCGACGAGGACGGTGTCGGCGGCGGGGAGTTGGGCGAGTTCGACGAGGCCGGTGAGCCCACCGACGAGTTGAGTGCCGGCCGGGAACGCGGCGAGATTGGCGCGGGCGATGGCGCAAGCGGCCTCGTCGAAGAGGCTCACGTGGCGAACGTCGAATTCGCGAGCGATGGCGGCGAGTTTTTCCCACCGAGAGTGAGCCGCGATGCCGACGAGTTCGAGTTTGTCCGGGTGGGCGCGGAGGACGCGGAGGGTGTTTTCGCCGATGGAACCGGTGGCACCGAGCAGGACGACGCGTTTACGGGGGGAGGCAGCAGCGGAAGTTACCACGGAGAGGGCGAGGAGCGAGGCGAGCGGAGCGTTTAGACAAACGCAGTAATTTTAACCACGGAAGGACACGGCTGGACACGGATACCGGTCGGGGCGGTCACGTGGCCGGAGCGCGGGGAGGCCGGGGGGGTGAGGCGGGAGTCGCGGTTAGGAGGGTTCATCCGTAATTGAAAACCGACCGTGATCACGGCAGGCGGAAGAGAAAGTAGCCGACCGGGGCGGCGAGCAGCAGGCTGTCGCTGAGGTCGAACATGCCGCCGATGCCGGGGATGGTGGCGCCGGAGTCTTTGCGGTCGGCGCGGCGTTTGATGACGGACTCGACGAGGTCGGCGACGATGCCGAGCGCGGCGATGGGGGCGGCGCAGAGGGCGGCGATGATCGGCGTCATGTGGGAGGGGAATTGGTGGCGCGCGCAGTGCGCGAAGACGGCCCCGGTGGCCATGGAGAACAGGATACCGCCGACGGCGCCCTCCCAAGTTTTCTTCGGCGAAATGAGCGGGGACATTTTGTGACGACCGAAGGCGAGGCCGGAGAGCAGGGCGCCCATGTCGCAAAATTTTGCGACGACGATGACCCAGAGCGCGATGAGGAGGCGGCTGTCGGGTGTGAGCGAGTCACCGGGGAGGGGCGTGACGATGCGCGTCATGTATTCCAGCAGGAGGGCCACGTAAACGAGACCGAAGATGGTCGAGCTGAGGGACTCGACGCGGTTTTCCGGGGTGCGTTCGCCGAGGAGGCGGACGGAAAATACGATGGTGGCGAGGACGAGCAGGGGTTGGGCGGGCCAATTAAACTGGGCCTCAAACCAGGGTGACAAGGTGATGAGCGTGCCAAAGAAAATGCCGAGTTTTTCGAAGGGCCGATAACCGATCGCCTGCATGAGGCGGTAGAACTCGCGCAGCGTGAGTGCCGAGATGATCGCAATAAGGACAAGGGCGCCGCTGGTGCGAAAAAACCACAAGACGCAGCCGACGACGAGCCACAAGACGACCGTGCTGAAGGTGCGTTTAACCACAGGGGGAGGGCGAGTGGGCGGAGACGTTGCCGGCGAAGATGGCGGGCCCAAAGCCGGCCCTGCGGTGGGAAAGGGGCGACTTCATTGCGCGGCGGCGGGGGCCTTGAGCTGCTCGCTGGTGAGGCCGAAGCGGCGCTCGCGGCGATTGTAGTCGGCGATAGCGGAGGCGAGGTCGGCCTTGGTGAAATCGGGCCAGAGGACAGGGGTGAACACAAATTCGGCGTAGGCGGCTTGGAGGAGGAGGAAATTGCTGACGCGAGTTTCGCCGGAAGTGCGGATGACGAGGTCGGGGTCCGGCATGTCGGCGGTCGAGAGGTAACGGGCGAAGGTGGAGTAGGCGTGGTCGTTGAGTTTCTCTTCGCCGGCGGCGACGGCGGCGGCGTAGGCGCGGGCGGCGTCGACGACCTCGGTGCGGGAGCCGTAGTTGAGGGCGAGGACGAGGGTGTAGTCGTCGAAGTGGCGAGTGGCCTCGATGGTGGTGTGGAGGACTTTTTGGACACCGGCGGGGAGTTCGTCGGTGCGGCCGATGGTGCGGAGGCGCACGCGGTCGCGGATGAACGTAGCGAGTTCCTTTTTGAGATAATACTCGAGGAGGCTCATGAGGCCGCCGACTTCGTCTTGGGGGCGCTTCCAGTTTTCGACGGAGAAAGCGTAAAGCGTGAGCATTTTCACGCCGAGGTCACGGGCGGCAAAGGTCGTGGTGCGGACGGTCTCGACGCCGCGCCGGTGGCCCTCGATACGGGGCAGGCCGCGCGATTTCGCCCAGCGTCCGTTGCCGTCCATGATGATGGCGACGTGGTGCGGAACGGTGATAGGCGCGGGCGCTTGGCTCATGCTTGAAAGCGAGAGTTAGGGCGGCGGGGTGAGCGTTGACAAGGGGGAAGACCGGGTAAGGTTGCGGCGATGAAAACTGCACTGACGGGAGCGGAGATCGCGGCGGCGTTGGCGGGCCTGGAGGGATGGACCGGGGACAGTGCCGCGCTGGTGAAACGGTTCCAGTTTGCGGATTTTAAGGCGGCCTTAGGTTTTATGGTGCGCGTGGGTTTTGAAGCCGAGGCGATGAATCATCACCCGGAGTGGACGAACGTTTACAATCGGGTGGATGTCCGGCTCAACACGCACGACGCCGGCGGCCAAGTGACGGCGAAGGATGTGGAACTGGCGCGGCGGATGGAGGC
>CAMBVX010000629.1 GCA_945871085.1 Opitutus sp. GAS368
AATGAATTTGGCGACGACACGTGAACTTCCTCCGGTGACGGTGCTCGGCGGTTTTCTGGGCGCGGGGAAAACGACGCTGCTACGCCATTTGCTGGGGCAAGCGGACGGGCGGAAATGGGCGGCCGTCGTCAACGATGTGGCGGCGATCAATGTCGACGGGCAGGTGGTGCAGGGGGCGGGCGCGGAGCGGGTCGTGCAGCTCAGCAACGGGTGCGTGTGTTGTTCGGTGAAGGACGAGTTGGCGGAGACGGTCGCAGAGTTGTGCGCAAATGGGCGATACGCGCACGTGATCGTGGAGACGACCGGCGTGGCGGATCCGCGCGGAGTGGCGGACTTGTTTGTGCGCAAGAATCGGTTTGGGCGGAGCCTGAGCGATTTTGCGCGGTTGAGTGCGTTGGTCACGGTGATCGATGCTCGGGCGTTTTTGGCGGAGATGGGCAAGGGGCGGAGGGCGGTCGAACCGGAGCAGGAAAGCAGAACGAGGAACGAGAACGAGGAACGAGCACGAGACGGCGGGGTGAAGCCGGTGGTTGAGCTGATGGTGGATCAGGCGGAGTGCGCGGATGTGATCGTGATCAACAAGTGCGATGTGGTGAGCGAGGCGGAGCTCGTGCGGCTGGAGGCGATATTGCGGGGGTTGAATCCTCGGGCGGAAATTTTAAGGACGGAGCAGGGGCAGATCGCGAGCGAGGTGTTGCTGGACCGGGTGCGGTTTGACGAGAAGGCGACGCTCGGAGCGGCGCGGTGGATCCGGGTGCTGCACGGTGGTGCGGAGGGGAACCGCGACGGGGGCGTCGCGTCCCCACGAGCAGTGGCAGCAGCAGCGGTGGTGGGAGGGGCGGGGGTGTGGAAGCCGAGCCCGTCGCGGCACGAGGACGAGTATGGGATCCGGAGTTTTGTGTTTGAGGCGCGGCGGGCGCTGGTGCGTGAAAAGTTCTTGGCGTGGCTGGCGGAGGGACTGCCGGCGGGGTTGTTGCGGGCGAAGGGCTTTTTTTGGTTCGCGGAGCAGGCGGCGGACATCGGGTTTTTGTCCGTGGCGGGTGGCGGCGTGCGGACAGAATTTGTCGGCACGTGGGCGGCGGCGCTCGTGGAGGCGGGCGTGATCACGGCGGCAGCGGTGCCGGCGAATGCGCGGGAGCGTTGGGTCGAGCCACACGGTGATCGCCGCGTGGAGCTCGTGTTTATCGGCGTCGGGCTCGACGAGGCGGCGATGCGTGCGGGATTGGAACAGTGTCTCGTCTGATTCTGAAAACCCAGTTATACCAACAGCCCGTGATAATCGGACTTTAGGAACCGGAGTTTTAACCACAGATTTCACGGATGAATACCTGATAAAACCACCGGCACCTCGACTCTGCTGCGTTCTATCCGGTTCGTATCTGTGCAATCTGTGGGTAAAGTCTGAATGTTTGGGGCGGTTGGTATTACACCGCAGAGATCCGGAATTCGCAGAGTAGAAAAACGAAAATCCGCAGAATGTCGGCTTCATCCTGCAGTCGAAAACACCGAGCAAGGGTTCATTTTCTCCACTGGCTTGTTCGGCGCCTCGGCCGTCTCTGCGGTGCAACTCCGATGGCGGAATTTAGGCTGATTGGCGCGGGCCGGAACTATTTCTCCGGCAGGATGCGGAGGACTTCGGAAGAGATCTGTTTGGCGACCGAGGGGGTGGTCACCGGGTCCAGGGGATAGCTCGCGGTCCACAGGTGGGTGCCATCGGCGGAGCGCACCAAAATTAGCTCCAGGTCAAAGGGTGCGACGGTCATCATGCGCGCGGCGAGGAGATGGGGAGCAGCGATTTTTCGGGCATGTTCGAGGAGCGCCTCGTCGGTAAATCCCGAGGGCGCGTCGGGGCTCAGGCCGATGGCGGAGGAGCGGGCGAGGGCCAGGTGGCCGAACGTGGACGCGAACAGGGTTTCGGCGAATGTCGCCGCCGCCGGGTCGGTGAGGCCGAGGGCGAAGGGCACCACGATGAGGTGGCGTGGCTGGTGTTTGGGCTCTTTGAGACCGGCCGCGAGGTGGCGGGCGAAGGCGGTGCCGAGTTTGGCCAGTTCGGCGCCGGTGAGGTCCGGGTTCGCTTTGGCCTGCTCGACGGCGCTCTTGAAGGCTTCGTCAACGTGGGCGGCGCGGACGTTTTTCTTTTCGCGTGGCGGTTTAGGTTCGGCGGAGGGGCTCCGGTCGCAGCGGGAGAAAATGAAAAACACGAACCAGATGGAGAGGAGCACGCGGATCCATTTCGGCGCGCGTTTGATCAGCAGCCACGTGGCGGTGATGACCCACCAGAGAATTTCCGCGACGAACTTGATTTCGTGGCCCGAACCTTTTTCCGGGCGGTGCGGGAAGGGCGGCATCGGGGGTGGACCGTGATCGGCATCGTCGTGGCGAGCGGCTGCAGCAGGAGCCAGCGGTGGCGGAGCGGATTGGAGGGGCGGAGGGATCGGTGCGTTCGAAGCGGGCGTCCGCAGAGGAGGGCGGGTGAAGGACGACGTGGGCCGCGGCGGCGCGGAGTGTTCGCCGGCGAGGAGGCGACGACAGAGGGCGGCCAGGGCAGGGGTGGAGTGCCCGGCGGGGAGCCGCAGCCATTGCACGGCGAGGAATTTATCGGGGACGCGGGCACCGGACTCGCTGGTGCCGTCGATCACGACGGGCAGGAGAAACATGACGTCGTCCGCCATATCGAGGGTGCGCTCGGAGGCGAGGCGCCACTCGCGCCGGAAGTAGCCTTCTTTGCGCGCCTCGGTGGCGGCCGAGATCATGGGGAGGAAGTAGTCGCAGTCGCGGATTTGGCGGCGGATCTTTTGGTCCCAGGCGTCGCCGCCCCCGAGTTCGTTTTCGTCATACCAGACTTCGAGGCCGGTGGCGGCGAGGGCGTCGCGCAGGACCCGTGCAGCGGCGCGGTCTTCGGAGGCATAACTGATGAAGACGGACGGGCGCGGCAGAAGCGGTGGTGCGGCGTCGCTGGACATGATGCGAGTGGAAAGCTCGCGGCGGGCCGACGGTGGGTCAAGCGCGCGGAGG
>CAMBVX010000630.1 GCA_945871085.1 Opitutus sp. GAS368
CCCCACGGTGCCGCCGCGTTTCACGCCTACGCACGTGAAACGGGCATCATCTCCGAGGCGCTCATCGAGGAACGCGCGCGCAACCACGCCGAGATCTACGAAAACGGTTGGACCAACAGCGTGTGGGACATGGTGCTCTACGACCTCGCCCAACGGACTCCGCAGCTCACGCTGCACCTCAACACCGACATCCGCGGCGTGGAGAAACGCGACGCGCGCTACGTCTCCGCCATCCTTGCCGTGGTGCAAAACGCCGAGGTCGATCTGCGCATCGAAGGCAAGACCTTCATCGATTGCACAGGTGACGGCATCGTGGCCGACGCCGCGGGCTGCCAGTGGCGGATGGGCTCGGAGGGACGCGACGAATTCAACGAGCCCCACGCCCCCGCGAACGCCTCTGCCGACACCATGGGCAACTCGATCCACTTTCTCTGCCGCGACATGGGGCGCCCGATGCCCTACGTCGCGCCGGACTGGGCCGTGAAACACGAAGATGCTTCGTATTTCTACAACCAAGGCCGGCTGCCAAAGGACCCGCGCGGCGGATTTTGGTGGATCGAAATCGGGGTGCCTTACCACACCATCTACGATGCGGAAAAAATCCGCCACGAACTGACGCGGCACGCGCTCGGCGTCTGGGACTGGATGAAGAACCGCGATCCAAAGATGAAAGACCGGGTCAAGAACTTCGCCCTCGACTGGATCGGCCAGGTGCCCGGCAAGCGCGAGAGCCGCCGTATCATGGGGCGCTACCTCATGACCGAACACGACGTGCTTAACCGCACCGTATTCCCCGACGAGATCGCGTTTGGTGGCTGGTTCGTCGACCTGCATACGCCGGGTGGTTTGCTGGCCAAAACTTCCGAGCCATCCGCCGCCGTCGGCGGACATGACAACGAATACGACACCTTCAGCGACTACTCTGCGATGTCCTACTGCGGGCCCTACGGAGTGCCACTCCGCATTTTACTGTCGAAGGATTGCGACAACCTGATGATGGCCGGCCGCAACGTGAGCGTCACCCACGCCGCGCTTGGCACCGTGCGTGTCATGGGCACGACCGCGCTCATGGGCGAAGCTGCCGGTATCGCCGCGGCCATCGGCTTGCAACGCGGCCATGACTTCGAGCAGATCGTCGCGGAAGACATCACAGAGATTCAACAGCGGTTGCTCGCCAACGGTTGCTTTCTCCCCAACTACAGCCGCACCGACGCGCAGGACCTCGCGCTTTCCGCGCAAGCCACCGCGAGCAGTGAAATCGCGGTAAATGGCGTTGCGGTCGAGACGCCTGATTTCCACGAAGGCCTCAAGGTCTGGAAAGACCAACCGCAATACAGCATCGAACGGCTCGAAACCCGCCGCGGCCAGCTGATCGCCACGGGTGGCGGAAACATCGTTTCCATCGAACTGTGTCTTTCGAACGACTCGACTACTTCCGAGACAGTGGAAGTGCAATTGCTGCTCGCCGATCACATCTGGGATTACCGTGTCGAACCGGGCTCGCCGCTCGCCACCGGCAAGCTCATCGTTCCCCCCGGCAAAAACCACTGGATAAAGTGGGCGCTGAATCTCACCTTGCCCGCGACGGTGCAGCCCGGCGCCTTTCTGCGCGTGGACGCGCTTGCGAACAAGCAACTCCACTGGCACGCCGCAAAAAAAATTATTCCCGGCCACATGGCGATGTATGCCATTTCGCCGAATCGGATGCGCCGCTTCGGTAACGGCCACACGCTCGCCTATCGGATCTCGCCGCCGCAAAAATCGTTCGCCCCCGCGCAAGTGCTCTCCGGCGTCACCCGCCCGTATCGCACCACGAACCTCTGGATTTCAGATCCAGCTCAGCCGTTGCCGCAATTGCTGGAACTCACTTGGGACAAACCTCAGACCATCGGCGCCGTGCAACTCGTCTTTCCCGGTCACCTCGTTCGCGAATACCACGCCTACGGTCCTTTCTTCCGCGATCAGCAGTGCCCGCGCGATTATTTAATCGAGGCTTTTGTGAAAGGTAGCTGGGTGCGTGTCTTGGAAGTGAAAGACAATTACCAGCGCCTGCGCCGCCACGCTTTTCCGAAGCCGGTTTCAGCCGCGCAACTCCGCATTGTGGTGACTGCCACCAACGGCGATCCCTCTGCGGCAATTTATGAAGTGAGCTGTTACTCGTAAACGCAATCCGTCGGGCGCGGTTCGTTTTGTTAGCTCGCCCACGCTGGAAAAATTTCCGTAATCAAGTCCACTTTTCCCGTGCGCTTCCCACCGAGCATTATTTTTGCTTCCTCCACCGTCGCCCTGCTTTTTTTCGCCAGTGGGGTCCGCGCCGAAACGCCGATCAGTTTCGAACGCGACATCCAGCCGATCCTGTCGGAGAATTGTTACCACTGTCACGGCCCCGACGGTGAAGCCCGCAAAGCCAGGCTCCGGCTCGATCGCCGCGACAGCGCGCTGGCCCCGGCCAAGTCCGGCGCCATCGCGATTGTTCCCGGCAAGCCCGACGAGAGCGAACTCGTGGGACGAATCTTCAGCGCCGATCCCGAGGAGGTCATGCCGTCGCCGAAATCGAACCGCTCGTTGACCCTTGCCCAAAAAAATCTCCTGAAGCGCTGGATCACCGAGGGCGCCGCGTGGAACGAACACTGGGCCTTTGTCCAACCCGTCCGCCCCGAGATTCCGAAAATTCCGGCTCCGATCTCCCAGCTCTCAGCTCTCAACTCTCAGCTTTCGACCAACCCCATCGATGCTTTCGTTCGTGCCCGCCTCGCTCAGGAAAAAATTGTGCCCGCCTCCGAGGCCGATCGCGCCGCCCTCATCCGCCGCGTGAGCCTCGACCTCAATGGCCTCCCGCCCACGCCGGCCGACGTCGACGCCTTCATCGCCGATCGCTCGCCCGACGCCTACGAAAAACTCGTCGACCGGCTGCTTGCCTCGCCGCGTTACGGCGAACGCTGGGCTTGGGACTGGCTCGACCTCGCGCGCTACGCCGACACGAATGGTTTCCAAGGCGACCCCGAAC